>NZ_JAXBMB010000006.1:0-415229 GCF_033963905.1 Cognatiyoonia sp. IB215182 | reverse complement strand
GTTTTGCGAGGAGAGTGACACTTCTGCTTTGCTCATGGGTGACATTATCGCTTTGCAGCTACATGCGTGAATCGCATAATCAGTAGATTGGTACGCATTTTTGCAAGAAAAACAGGGGCTTAAAATATTTGCGCCCCCGTCTCAAAGGCAAGATTCCACATCAACCAGAAGACGGGGACGCTATAACGCGGCCTGCGTACCTACTCTATATATGGCGTGTGATGACCTGACAACCCCTAGAGGCATGTCATGGCAAGAACAAAACGTGGACCCGCATTTACCCCAGAAGAAGACCTGCAAATCGTCTACCTAAAGGCAATTGGTCACTCATATCAAGACATCACCGACAGGCTCATGACAGGCCGAAGCCGTAGGGCCGTCGAGACCCGATCACTCAGGCTCGAACAGTCAGGGGAGGCGGCTAAGATGCGCCAGACCCTGCGAGAAAGGTTGAACGCGACCGCAGGCGCGTGACATGGCGCGCGAAAAGCAAGGGCCTAAGCCCTATGGTTACAGCTATCAAAACGCTGTGATTGAAGCCGCTGAAATCATGGGGCTGAAATTTGGTCCCCTGTCGGTACTCAAATGCCTCGTTAAGCATTGCAACGGCGATAGCGGTCAAGCGCGGCCCAGCAAGGACACACTAGCCACCCTTGGCGGGCAGGGGCTTAGGACAGTCAAAAGGCACCTTAGAACGCTTGAGGACACCGGTCTCATCGAACCGATGGCTTACGTCACGGGCGGGCATGCGCGCTCAACCGTTTACAAGTTTGGACTGCCGATGTGGTCCAGCCCGCGCGCGCCAAAGAACAGTGCCAAAACGGCATGGTTGAAAGAGCAACGCCAGACTTACGGTGCCAATTTGTCCACTTACGGTGCCATTTTGTCCACTTACGGTGCCAAATTGGCACCCCAACAAAGAAGAACAGAAGAAGAAACAGGGGAAGAGGAGAAGGCCGCCGCTAGTCGCGGCGCGGGGCTGTCCGACGCCTCCGGCGTCTGCCCCGAAAGCGGACGGCCAGACCGTCCGTCCGCTTTTCGCGAGTGGGACGGTGACGAGAACTACAGCCAATACCTGGACGAGAAGAAAGCGTGGGAGAATGGGGCGCTTCGCGCCGCTGAGAATTAATAGGGAGTGAAAATCTGATGGCGTACACGAGACAGATAGCCCGGAAACATCTGATAGCGGATGGTCTGGAACTGGCAGCACAGACCTGCCTAGAGCGGGCGCGTGATCCTGAAACGAGCGCCTGCGCCAAAGCCACCTACAGGCAGCTATCCGATGACTATCAGCAAGAGGCCGAGCGGGTGAGGGCAGAATGAGCGGGCAAAAGGAAACGAAAATGGATGTGTTAGTGTTGGATCGCGCTTTGCAGCATCTACTTTGGGGCAACGGCTACCACTCGATAAATCAAATCATCAAAAGGGTCACAATCTCGGAGTTTTGCCCCAAATGCGGCGAACGACGCGGGAAGCCCCAGTTGCGACGGTTCTGCGAAGACGGTGAGTGGTATGACGTGAGCTGCTGGCAGAACCCATGCGGGCATATAGACAAATATCAAGACGTCATCGCTGAAGCGGCTGAGGGCCGAAAAAAGCGGGCAGGGGCATCGGTGCCGAATGTTGACGACTGTAAACATTAGATCCGATGTTGACGAACGTAAACAACTGCGTGAGATCCAAAAATGTACTATCTGTGGCAATACGTAGACGACGATACACTGGTGAGAACAAGACACCGCAGCCGAGCAATGTGGGGCCATCCAAAAACCGGATGGACGTCCAGACAAGCGGCACACACTTACGCCAAACGCCACGGGATTGACTGCATCGTCCTGAAAGAGCGTGAGAGCAAACAGATCGACCTAGAGGATTACATAAAGAAGAAGGGGCGCTGAGGCCCCTTTTTCATTTTGCGGGATTCTCAAAAGCACGGTATTATGATACCCCATACGGGCGAGTAACCAGATAGGAGGCACGCCCGTGCAAACACCCCAAAATCGAGCGGTCCGCGAAAAGATCACGACGCTACGTGACGAGATCAAAGGCTTCACGCCCGTGAAGGTCATGGCCAACCCAATGTCGATCCAGAAGACCGCATTACGTACGTGCGATCTGCTGGCGGAATTGCTGGACCTGATCGACGCCCAAACCCCGTACGTGGCCGAGGGGCAGGGCCATGACTGATCCATACCCCGATATCGAGCGCAACAAGACGGTCATCGCCAAGATCGACTGTCCGTGTTGTGGGCGCGTCAATCCGATCCGCATGAACAAATCCAACAAGCTCTTTTTCACCTGCAAGTGGCCGACCGGTGACGATGGCACGCTTTGCCTTGTGGAGCGGCGATACTCACACAAAGAGACCGCCACGATGATGCGCAAATTCTATCAAGACAAACTCAAGATGAAGGGGCCAGACCATGCCACCGAAGAAGACACAGGAACCGACACCGGAACACCAGCCAAGCGAGGAGGAGGCGTCTATGACTTCTACGAGTGATGAAGGTCTGGCCGCGCTGGAAAGCATGGCCATGCCGGATATCGAACCGGGCGAGACGGACGCGGACGGCCCGCAACAGATTGACGAGGACGGCAACCCGGTATTCGAGCCAGAGAGTTTCGAGCCGGAGAGGCTGACCAAGGATGCGTTTTGGGCGGCGTTCAAGGCGGCGTTCCAGTTGGGGTCTGTGACGTTCCCCGGCGGTCCATTACCGCAGCTTGCCATCCAGCCACACGAGCAAGAACACGCCCGTGCGGCGTCTGATGCAACCTATGATCTGCTGGACGCTTATGCGCCGTTCTTCCTCGACAGCGGACGTGAGCAATTGATGCTGTTCATGACCGCCGGGTCGTTCTTCTTCCTCAAGGCCAAGGTTGTGCAGATGGCAATCCTCGAACGTCGCGCGGAACGGATGCAAGCCGCCCAGGCATCGCAGAACGGCCCGCGACCGCAGCCGCGCCGCCCGTCGCAGGCTGAGCCGGTGGGCGACGTGTGGGAGATGGACGTGGAGGAGGTTCAGGCCGATGAGCAGGGCTAAGAATGCGGGCCGCATTGGCGTCTGGGGATCGTCGGGCAGTGGCAAGACGACATACCTACTCGACAGGCTGCATGGCCGGGGCAGGGTGGTTGTCATGGACGTCACCGGCGACATTGTTGCGGAGGGCTTCAAGCGATGCGCAACCGTCGATGAGGTGCGCAAGGCGATGGTTGCAGACTGGCGCAAGTTCCGCGTGGCGTATTGCCCGCAGCCGGGGCAGGAGGCGCGCTGTCTCAACCAGTTGGCCGGGATGTTGGCGACGGCACAGAAAGGCTACGAGGCCGGACAGCATGACATGATGCTGACGCTGGCTGTTGATGAGATGGCCGACGCATTCCCCGCGGCTGGCGGGCCAACCAAGGCCCCCAATTTTGCCACGCTCTGCAGTCAGGGGCGGCACAAGGGAATTGAGTTGTTCGGCTGTTCGCAACGCATCGCGGAGGTGCATTCGCGTTTCCGAGGCAACTGCACTGAGGCCGTGGTCTTTACCAACATCGAACCGAATGACGTTGCACGTTCGGCAGCAACGCTGGGCCTCAAACCGGCGGACGTGGAAAACCTCAAGCCGCTGCAATTCCTGCATCGCGTACGTGCGGGGGAGGTCTCAACCGGGGGTGTGACACCCGGTCGCAGAAAAAAGCACAAAACCACGTAACGTTACGTACGTGGGGAGCGCTGAGACAGGATTCCCCGTTTTCCGCTAACTGGCCGCACTGAGAGATCAGAGCGGCCATTTTTTTGTGAGGTGAGCGGATGAAAAAGCAGATTGCCAGCGCAGTGATTGCGGGCCTCATCCTGCTGGTCATCCGTGAAATCATCTTCAACCGGCCCGACGATCCAAAACCCGGAATGATGGTCTAGGAGGGCCTAATCCATGAAAATCAAAGGACAAGACATTCGCCTTGCCGTCACGGTGGCCGTTGCGATTGTCGGCACTGGCTACCTCATGGCCGTGTTCGGCAACAACCCAATCATTGCGCAATCGCGCATGGGCTACGGGGGCTAGGAATGGTCTACCGCCTAAACAAACTCCCGACGCCACAAGTAGGCGCGGGCCAGACGGCAACCTGCCGCATTCCACTGGGGCCGACCTACACGGCCCTGATGCTGGAAGTAAAATCCGGCCCAACCCGCCAGCCGGTCTCCGCCAACAACCTCGACAACGGTATCGGCGAAATTCGTCTGATCGTGGATGGCGACACCAAGATGCGAGGCGATGCATCCTTCTTTCGCAAGCGTGCGGCCTTCTATGGCATCCCGTGGGTGCCCGGTTGCCTGCCGCTACTGTTGACAAGCCCATGGGCGCGCACGCGCGGCGGCGAGGACAGCACCGGCTACGGCACCTTTGGCGGCAGCATGGCCAACTTCACGCTTGAGGTTGATTTCGAGGACGTGCTGAACCAGCCTAGGCTGGAGATCTATGCACGTCAGTCTGACCCGCGCCCCTTTGGCACCCATTTGCGCATCCAGCCCTATGCTGACGATTTCGGCTTTACGGGTCAGCATGAGATGGTGGGCGTCCCGGCCCTTGGGCCACACCGTTTGCTGGCGCTCGATATCGACAATGCCGACATCGGCGAAGTGGAGGTGCTGGCCAACAATGTGCGCCAGTATATCTCAACGCCGATTATCCGCGAACAACAGCTGCGCACCTCGGGGCGCACGCCGCAGGACGGGTTCACGCATATCGACTTCATTGGCGAGCAGCGTATGGATGAGGCAATGCCTCTGAAGCTGACGGACTTCCGGGTGAAAGCCGATTTCCTCGCGGCCCCGAACGCGTTCAAAATCTACGCGACCACGATCCAAGACGACAACATCGCCTGACACCTGCAGGTGATTGTCCCGGCGGCGGGGCGATGAACAGCCCCGCCGTTCCCCAAACCCCTCAACGATGGAGCGCCAGACATGCGCAGCCCAACCGATTTTCAGTATACCAGCAAGACCCCGTCCACAGACGGGCTTGTCCGCCTTGCACGCGGCTGGTTTGACGCCGCTGGCAAGCTGATCATTCCTGCCGCCGCCCCGACCCGTCCGGGCAGTCCAACAACCCACCAGTATCGCCCGCCAAGCATCCCGCGCGTGCGTAGCCCCACGGATTTTCAGTACCGGGGCAACCGCCAGAACGTGCAGCCTGTTCCGACCGTCACGACCGTGGAAACGGATGGGGCCAGCGGGTTCTTCCAGGAACTGCGTGACGCGGCCCGCAACACCCTTTTGACGGGGCTGGATGATGCGCTTGACTATGGCCGTGCCCGGCTCGCTAACGGCGCTCGTGGCGGCCCTGCCGCGCAGCCAGCGCATATGGTCCCTGATGACGGCGGCATCCCGGTGGGGCTGATCGTCGGTGCTGCCCTTGTTGGTGGCATCCTCTACCTGAAGTTCGGCTGATGGCGATGTCACCTGACACGCTCCTAGACGATCCAAGCACCGCCGCCAGCTTGGGCAGTGCAGCGACAGGCTTGCCGCCGTTCAGCCTGACGGCAGGACCGGCGACGGCAGAGGGCCACAACCAAGGCACCAACACCGCAGCGACGGGCACGTTTTCATTCGGCGAAGCACCGACAGGGCTAGCGGCTGTCGCGCAAACCGCAGTGCCGTTTCTGATCATTGGCGGCGTCTTGTGGTTCGCAATGCGCAAATAAAGGAGGCTCACCTTGGTATTCAGATTTGGCAGCACTAGCAAAAGCAGCAACCGCACCCAGAACAACAGCACGGTCGAAGACAACCGCATCGCCGCCGATGGCGAGGGGCGTGTCTACCGCCTTGATGAGGGTGACCTGACCATCACGGACGGCGGTGCCTTTGATCTGGTCGAAACCGCCTCGACCCGCGCCTTTGAGGCTGCGGAAGGCGTGGGGGACATCTCCCGCGACCTGACAATGCGATCTCTTGATCTGGCGGCGGATAGCCTTGCGCGCGCTGACGCGGCCTTCTCTGACGCTGCCGCCCGGTCGGGGTCCGAGCAGGCGCAATTCTTCGAACGGCTCGTTGAATACGCCATCCCTGCAATCGCCATCATCTTCATTGCCCGGAGTGTCTTCAAATGAGCATCGCATCCTATCGCAAACTTGCCTACGCCATCAAGCCGGGGGCTACTCAGGGCATCGACCGGCAGGGTGATTTCTTTCACGTGTTGCGCGCTGACGGTGCGTTTTCGGTCGCGTGGGATGATGACGCAGCCACCCCGTTTTTTGCCGGTCTCGAATACGAGGTGCGCGACGGGCGCAGCTTCAACAAGGTGCAGATCGTCAACAAGGGTCAGGATGTTCTCAATATCGAAGTGGGCATCGGGAGCGGCGGCATTCGCGATAGCCGCCTGACCACATCCGGGCCGGTGGATGCGCGCGACAATGGCGGGGCGTCCTTTGGCGATGTGGTGAACGCCGCCGAAGCGGCGCAATGGCTCAATATGGACGGCTATAGGTGGGACAATTTTGAGGGCGGCGACAATCAGATGGTGCGGCGGGATGACAACGATCATGGCATCGAAATTCTGCATGCACAGCTTTCATCGGGCAGCGCGTCCACGGCGAGGCTTGTCATGCAGTGGTCACCCCCGCCGGTGAATGTTGGGCCGGGTGGAATAGGCGTCGGGCAGCCCGTGATCTATAACCGCCCGCTCCTGCAGGTGAGCAACGGCGCATCGACCAGCATTGCGCGTGTGCGGCTCCCAAGGCGGGTAGCGTTGTCATACGATCATGGTGGCGATGGGTCTGCGCTGTGCATTGCCTACAGGCTGCTGTGATGGCGCGCTGGGTCAAAGCTGTGGTGGCGGCGGGCATCGTCGGGACTGTCGGCTGGGCGGTCCGCGAGGTGCAGGCCCGTGAGGCGGCAGAGGGGCAGGGACGCGTCACACCGGCGTCTGGTGGCTCCGCTGGCAGGGTGCGGCCTCAGGATGCCTTGCAGCGCTTCGGCGACGCCTTCCTGCGGCCCGTTGGCGGTAATGCCGTCCAGCGCCCCGCTCAGGGCCACGTACGTGCGGCGCGCGGCAGCGGCAATGTGGAGCCGCTTCTGAGCCTGATCCGGAAACACGAAAGCCGGGGCGATTACGGCGCCGTATGGGGCCGGATCGCGCGCAAGGATTATCCGCCACGTACGTTGCAGACGATGACCATTGGCGAGGTGCTGGCGTGGCAGGACAGTATTGACCGGAAATACAATTCCGAAGCCGCCGGGGCCTACCAGATTTTGGAGGACACCCTGCGCGGCCTCTACAAGCAGGCGGGCCTGACGCTCAACGACCTTTTCAACCGCGCCAATCAGGACAGGCTTGCGATTGCGCTGCTGCGCCGCCGGGGTCTTGACCGGTATCGCAACGGCCAGATCACGGACGTGGCGTTCGCGCAGAACCTTTCCAAGGAATGGGCCTCACTGCCTGCACAGACGCGGGACAAGCGCCGACGCAAGGCGACGGGACAAAGCTACTACGCGGGCGATGGTCTGAATAAATCGCTCACCACCAAAGCGGCTGTCTTGGCCGCAGTAAGGAAAATCTGACATGGGTGTACACGTGATCATTTGGGGCATCATCGCGCTTGGGGTGGGGGGATACGCCGCCAGCAAGGCCGGTGATGCCGCCGAGTCCACGACCGAGCTTGTGAAATGGGCGACCATCGCCGGAGGGGTCTACGTGTCTTACCGGGCCTTGCAGGCATCGGGGGCCATCAAATGAGCGCCGTGGAGCTGATACTGGCCGCGCTGGCCGCTGCAAACCTGCTTGGGGTAGGGGGGCTCTACTACCGCATGGGCGCGGCCATTGCCACCATCGAGAGCGCCAGCAAGCGGGTGGACCGCCTGCATGACGACATGACCCGGCTGACCGGCCGGGTCACGGAATTGGAACGGCACCAGCGGGTGCGCTTAATCAAGGAGAGCTAAACATGCTATCACTTCCCATTCGTTTCCTGTTGTCGGATCGCGTCACCGCGTCCGTCTCGCGCCATGTTGGCGGTGCCGCAGGTGCGGCGGTGCTGGCGATGGGGCTGGCCAACGAGGTTGACGCCGCTGCCGTGGGTGGCGCGGTTGGCACGCTCGCCGCCTTCGGGCTGGCCGTCATCAAGGAGTGGGTGCGCTAGCCCCACTTTGCAATCCATCGTCAAACGGGCTTCTGGGACCCCTCAGAGGCCCGTTTTGCGTTTGAAATCGCCTCTCTCGTTGACCTCGTTCGCCCGGATCGGGCCGGAGGGCATCGAGATCGACGGGAGGGGCCGACTTCCACGGACTTCCAACGACTTCCACCTTCAGACGGTTGCGGATCTGCAATTCTGGATCCGTTATTGCAGCCTTGCAATTTCCCCAGCTGGGCGAATTGCAGACTTGCAACGCGATCGATGTAATTGCAGAATCGCAATTGTAGCCAGGAAGGAATTGCAGACCTGCAAAAAAGCCGGCGTAAATTGCAGACCTGCAAAAAAGGAGGATTCCGATCATGCTCACAATCCCGGAAATGGAAGCGAAGCTGCATGATGACATCTTTGCCGCTGTCGAGCGCGCCTTGGCGGACTGCTACCAGCAGAACCAAGCCGCAGCCAAGTTGGGTGTCACGCCATCATGGCTGACGCGCTACTGCCAGAAGCACAGCGACCGGCTGGCCGCGTCCGAGGTGTTCACCGGCTGGAAGCGGGACGACATGATCCGCAAGCACCGATATCGCCGCTAGCCGTGTTCCCGCCATGCGTCCCTGAGACGCCGCCCGGTGGCCTCAGACAGCCCCAGAGAGGCGCTTGCCGCCTTGAGGGTCGCGCCATTGGCGATGAGGGCCAGCAGCTTGAGGGTCTGGGCGCGTCTGCGGCTTATTCTGCGGGCTGCGCGCAGGTGCTGCGCACGGATGGCGACCGGTAGCACTTGCTGTCCTGCGGCCCGCGCGATGATGGGTGCTTGCGTCCTGATTTCGGCGGCGGGCAGATCGACCAGTTGCAAGGCGGCGGCATCCAGTGCGGCCAGATGTGGCGGCGGTGTCGTGGGCCGCTCTGGTGCGGTCATGGCGTGGTCGAGCTGGTCGGCGAGTTTGCGATGTTCGCGAGCTTGGTTTTCGAGGTCGGTTGCGATGCGTCGCAAGCGCTCGCTGACATCATTAAATCTTGGGTCGGGCATAGAGAGGCGTGCCACTTTCGCGTGGTTTCAATTTACGATCCTTGCGTGTGACGCCTCTCATCCACTGCAATCAGGCCGTGTAAACGATCTACCAAGATGCAGAGCGGGTGCCAAGGCCCAGCGAACACGGGGGCTATGCTAGATGTTGTGGTCTGTGTTTGACGGGTGATTTCTGTGTCATCGCGTGGTCGAGCTGGTCGGCGAGTTTGCGATGGCTGGCGGCTTGGGCTTCAAGGTCTGTCGCGAGCCGCCGGAGCTTGCAGCTTATGTCATTGTATCGTTGGTCGGGCATATGTGGGGGAGTACGCTATATTTAGTGTTGAACGGATGCACTCTATACGCTATCAGGGTTTTACCACATCAACTAAACAGGTCAAAAAGGCGCATAGTCAGTATTATGTTAAAGCCTTCTGACTATACGGATAAGTCGTTGGAGCGCTCATAATATGCGCGATGCCAAACAACATAGGCCTGAACACCTTCATTGACGTCGGTCTTTGGCGCATAACCTGTCAGATCTTGCAGTAGCGACGTGTCCGCCCAAGTTGCTGGCACGTCTCCGGGCTGCATGGGAAGCATCGTCTTTTCTGCAGTCTTGCCGCAGGCTTGCTCGATAGCCCTAACAAAGGCCATAAGCTGTACCGGTGCGCCATTTCCGATATTGACCACGCGCCATGGCGCAACCGGCGATTGGGAATTGTCTCTGCTTTCTTTTGCGGCAGTTTCAGGGATCGCGTCACAAAGCATCACGATGGCGCGGACAAGGTCGGTCACGTACGTGAAATCACGCATCATATCGCCGTTGTTGAACACCTTGATAGGTTTGCCATCCAGGATGGCTTGTGTGAACAGATGCGGCGCCATGTCTGGTCGGCCCCACGGCCCGTAAACGGTGAAGAAGCGGAACATCGTGATCGGAATATCGAAAAGATGTGCGTAACTGTGCGACATCGCCTCAGTCGCCTTCTTCGTTGCAGCGTAGTACGACATAGGCAGATCGACCTTGTCCGTTTCACGATACGGCATCTGTGTGTTCGCACCGTAGACAGAGCTGGTTGATGCCATCAGCAGATGCGTCGGCGGAAAGGCACGCGCGGCCTCCAGCAATTCAAACGATCCTACAAGATTGGATTGCGTGTAACTTCTTGGATTTTCGATGGAATAGCGGACGCCTGCCTGACCAGCCAAGTGGATGACATAGTCCGGACGGTACGTCTCGAAAAGGCCCATCAACAGGCCCGGATCTTCGACGCCGCCTTTGATGCTGACATAGTTTTCGTCCGAGATCAGCTGCGCCTCACGCGCGGCCTTCAGCGCGGGATCATAGTAGTCATTGTGGTTATCAAGCCCGATCACCCGGGCCCCCTGCCCCAGCAACATCTGGCTCAAGTGAAAGCCAATGAAGCCTGCGGCGCCGGTGACCAGTGCCGTTTTTCCGTTCATCAATCCACCTCGAACAGATCGCGTGTATAAACCTTGTCAGCGACGTCGTTAATTTCGTCTGTCAATCGATTGGCGAGTATCAGGTCTGCCTCTGCCTTGAATGCGTCCAGGTCACGTTCGACACGGCTACGGAAGAAGTGTTCATCCTCAAGCACAGGTTCATAGACGATGCATGTTATTCCTTTGGCCTTGATCCGCTTCATAATGCCTTGGACAGAGCTGTCGCGGAAATTGTCAGAGCCCGCTTTCATAACCAACCGGTAAACACCCACAACCTTTGGATTTTTCGCGATGATCTGATCCGCGATAAAGTCCTTGCGCGTACGGTTGGATTGGACAATCGCCGCGATCAGGCTCTGCGGAACCTGATCATAGTTCGAGAGAAGCTGCTTGGTATCCTTGGGCAAGCAGTAACCGCCATAGCCAAAAGACGGATTGTTGTAATGTGCACCAATGCGAGGATCGAGACTGACGCCATCTATGACTTCTCGTGCATCGAGGTTATGTGCAATCGCATAGCTGTCAAGTTCGTTGAAATAGGCCACGCGCATGGCAAGATAGGTATTCGAGAAGAGCTTGATCGCCTCGGCCTCTATCGACTTGGTGAAGAGGACCGGCATGTCTTTTTTCACCGCACCTGCCACAAGTAAATCCGCGAAGGTGCGGGCATTTTCCGAATGGGCGCCAACGATGATTCGTGAAGGATGAAGATTGTCTTCTAAGGCCTTGCCTTCACGCAGAAATTCAGGAGAGAAGATGATCTGATCATAGCCAAGTTCAGCCTTCAGGTTGGATGTAAAACCGACCGGTGTCGTTGACTTGATAATGATGCACGCATCGGGCGCGCGCTTGCGTGCTTCGGCGATGACGGCCTCAACACTGCTGGTGTCGAAAAGATTGGTTTTGGGGTCATAATTCGTTGGCGTCGCAACGATGACAAAATCAGCGCCGTTATAGGCTTCGGCAGGATCGGTGGTGGCCCGCAGATCAAGGTCTCGCGTCGCCAAAAACTCGCTCATCAGCGCATCTTCGATGGGGGGCTGACGGTCGTTCACATCCGCAACGCGGCTCTCATCGATATCAATGGCGACGACTTCGTTGTGTTGTGCCAACAAAATGGCATTCGACAATCCGACATAGCCCAACCCGGCAACAGCGATCTTCATTCGTTGTAGGTCCTGTCCAAATGTGTTCCGAGCGTCCTAAGCGACATAATGCGCCGCAGCAATCCCTCGCAAAGGTTACTCATCTTCTGCACTTTCACTTAAAGGCAACACCATCGCCTCCTCCTCCGGTGCGCATTCACCAAAGATGTCAGCATAACGACGCAACCCGTCACGAACGCGCCTGTGGCGGGTTTTGAGCGCTTCTTGCGTCTCTTGAAGGTCTGCGGGCAATTCATATGCGAACGGTAGCGCAGCAAGCACTGGATCGGCACGCAGCAAAACGTCTGTGGTTGGTGCATTGCGCATACGGTAGGCGGTGTCCGGTTGCATCGAGAGTTGGACGAGGCGCCGGCTATTGAATGGCGACAAGTAGAATGCATGGTCTTGTCCCGGAAACAGCGTCCCGAGTGCTGCTGGGACGAGCGTTTCGTAGAAGATGAAATCCGCTGATCGCGCCAGAGCGTTCTCGGGCAGGTCGTCATAGTAACGTTGAAAAGCAGGCAGGAACCGAGTTGCCACCTCGCCATTGAACTTGCCGTTGCCAACGAGCCGCATCATTCTGATTTGCCACCGCGGTTTGCGCCACTCTTCCGGGTCTGCCGTGACAAGGTACTGACCACGCATGATGTTGGTCTGATGACCACGCATCACGATGGCGTTCTCGCGGACATTCAGAAACAACCCGTTTTCGATCTCTTTCGGCACGACTGCCATCGTCCCCGATCCGATCTTGTAACGCCGCTCCGCCAGGCGCCGCACGTAGCGTGGCACCGACACTTTCTTGCGATCATGGACTTCAAAGGGCCGGTCCTTCGCTGCGCACAAGATCCCGGCCACATGCGCATCACGGCGATTGGCATATGTATTGATATGGGAAAAAACCTGGGTGATGTCGCGCAAGGTGCTGTCACCGGCGAACGCCATCAGGAGGCGGCTGTCATTGCCGCCAGACAGCGGCAGCGAGGTCTCACCAAGCATGATCATGCGCGCCATGATTTTGCGCGTCGCGGCGATCATTTCGTCGTAGATCGCGCCGTACTGCGCCTCATCGGTTGCGAAAGCGGCCTCTTTGCGGGGCCAGAACCGCTCTGTTTGCAGCGTATCAAGCACCATTCTGTGACTTGCATTTATACGGAAAACATGCGCGTCAGATGTATGGTTCAGACCATAGGCCCCCTCGCCCGCCTCAATCTCATCGCGGTCGTAGAGCGGGTGCCAGACGGCCGGGCGATCAATACAAAGAAACGTACTTGAGGCGATGCGACCCGTCTCAGGCGCATAAACAGCGCCGATCATCCCTACGGGATCGCAGTGAAAATAGGTCTTGCCGTGCAGATGTGAGATGATGGCGTAGCGCCCGGCGAGGCACTGCAGATACTGCTCAAAGCGCTGCAAGGCATTGGCTGATGCGCTGTCGAAATCCGCGCTAAAGACCTCTTCCGGTGTTTTCCCATCATGATCCACAGCGATGCCAAGGCACAACCCAAATGCCACCCCGGTGCTGTCAGTCAGCGTTTTGCAGCGAAGCGCTTCCCCTACCCCAACCCAGTGCTGTCCCACAGCCGTGAAGGTAAAACCAGGCAGCTCAAGCGCGCTGGGGCTCACGACATATTGGTAGCGGAAGGTCTGGGCAAAGCTGACATTGTAGTCTGAGCAAAGCTGTTGGGCGTGTGTTGTCACGTGATGAGTGCCTTTGATGCCGTCACAGCCCTTGCAGGCCGCGTCTGACGGCCCGGTTGGGGTTTTTCGCCAGGATGAACTGGCCGAGCGATTTGGCCAGTCTCCGGTGGCCGCGCGTCAGCGTCCGCTGGAATAGCTCGCGCTGGTAACGAGGGAAGTCGCGCCGGGCCCGCAGCAGACGATAGTAATCCTGCTCCGTAAGCGTGCCGTCCAACGCGCCGAGGATGATCGGTGCCAAAATCCCCATCTGATTAAGCGAACTGCCTAGACGGTGGCCCAGAAGGGGCGCACGCAGATGCATCACATTGGGATGGGTGAATCGCGCGGCATGCTGCGCATCAAGCGGCTCATAAGGATCATAAAGGATCGAAACCTTGCGCGCTGCACGGCTCACATCCGCGGCATCGCCATACTCGCCGGTAAAGTCGCGGTCCCAAACGGTCTTATAGCGCGTTTCCCACGGCACCACGGATTTGTCGACGGTGGATTGCGGAGAGATGGCGACAACATCACAGCCCGGCGCGGCGGGGGAAAACGCGCAAGCCGCATAGCCGCCCATTGATGCACCGTAGAATACAACACGCTGGAATCCTTCGAAAAACCCGCTTTCTCTCAATTCATCAAACTGGTCGTAAATCCAAGGCTCGCGATACCATGTCCAGCCGCCCGCGAGCACGCCCAGCATCGACCAACCCTGTTCCTTGATGAAACTGTAGCCCCACGGGCGGCGGTCGGTGCGCTTGGTCATCGTGATATCGAGATTGTCGAATGTGACAACCAGCGTCTCCCGACTGCGCGGCGCGAACAAAAGGCTGTGGCCGTTGGTGCCTTCGCGGTACCACCCCTCTGCCCCGGCGAGAGACGTTGCGATTTGTCCCCAATCGGCAGCGTTGTCTTCTGCAGCGGGAGGCTTTGGCGTGACGCTGACTCGCGTGATGTTTTTGCCGCCTTCCTCACGTGTCGATAATGGCGCGGCAACTCCATAATCCTTCAGGAATGGAAACGCCCCAGAGCCCTTGCGGATATCCATGAAGAGACGGCTGTCGGCGTGTAGACACGCATCCAAAAAAGGCGCCAGAAAACCAATCTTATAGCGGTCCCCAAAGCCCGCAAGGTTGCATAACACGTCAACTTTGCGCAGATCCTGTGCGCTGCGAATGACCTTGATGCAGCCTGGGTCGACATCGTGATCAATCAGGAAAGCCTTGTAATCAGCGAGCCAGGGCTGATCTTCATCGGTGAACTTGCCATGCCTGTTTGTGTTGATCAGCTGCAGGTCACAATCAAACTTGTGATGCAGGGCCAACATGAAGGTACGTGCGCCACCAGAAAGATCAGCGGCTACCGTCACCTCGTCGATATCGAGCTCGTCAATAAGCGCACCATCGAAAGTTGCGTTCCCACGTCCCTTGATCGGGGCCAGATGCGGGTTGATCCCGTGTGCCTTTACGAGTTTGTCGAGATAACTGCCTTTGGGCGGCAACCCATTGTGAAGATTGCCCAATTGCCGTTTATTTGACGCCCAAAGATGCAAGGCCGTCGTCTCGTCGGTGACCAGTCCTTCGGCAATCCTTGCGCGACGCAAGAACTTCAGCCTGTCCCGAAACGTAATCGGATAGAACGCGTTCAACGGTTGTACCTGATCGGTCAGGCTCAATTCATGAACGAAATGCGTGACCATCAACGGCCCCCAAACCCCCCAAGGCTGCTGTGTGACATGAACCGGCGCGCCCCTCTCGGCCGCCTTACGCATATTCTCCTGCCGCTTTTTCGGCAGGAACGGCGCAATCGCATAGCGGTCAGACGTGAAGTCCAACATCGCCGCCAAAAGCGCGCTATCGGCGGGCATGCCTAGCACAGCATTGTTGACCCGGTGCTCTCCCGGCAATTCGTAGCCAAAGACATAGTCGCTATCGTAATCCAACGGCCTATGACAACAGACATCCGTATCAATCCAGATCATCCCCGGATTTTTATGGATCATGTGCAGGCGAAAGAGATCGGCAAACAGCGCGTAGCTGTTCTTTTGCTCATACTTGATGAAATCGTCCGTATCGATGATTTCGCGCCCATCTCGCCGGAACACACCGTCTGGGACATTCGGAATATCCTCGTAGGAAAAAAGCGTGATCTGCTGCCCCTGATCGACAAAGGATTTCAGGCAAAGCTGCTCCATCCAGCTCAGCGGGCCACCGATCCAAAGCGTGCCGACTTCGCGCAGTCGCGTCATTCGTTTTCCTTTGTCGCCACGCATTGCAAGCGCAAAACTACGATCCCCTCCAGATCACGATGTGCATTCGCCGTCTTGACCACTTACACTGCCCATGCAAGCACAACTACGCATCATATGGCCGCCTGCGCGCAACCGTATGTGCCAATGACAATGGAGGCAAGATGATCGCGGGAACGATGCAGGTGCGTCATCGCAACGCTTGCTGGGCCAGGGTGTTCCGGTGCCCGGTACGCTGATCGAGCGCAGGCTTGCGGGTCGTGAGATTGCTCAGGTGCGCATCATCGATGTGGTGGAGCATGCCTTTGAAGGCCAGAGGTATGTGACGCTTTTTTGCGATGCTGGCAGCGATCCCGACTCGATTGAGCCTGTCAACGCAACACGCACGGATGTCCGATCTGTTGTAGGCGCGCCAGTTCTTACCTTCGCCATGGAAGGCGCTGATCGGCCACGATTTCTGATCGACGGTGAAGAAGCCACACTAACGCCCGCAGAAGCCGAATTACCTCTATTCGAAGGCCGCAATGCGATCGTTGCTGAGCGCAATGGAGAGGATGCAACGACCGTTTTGGAGTGGTTGCATTATCACATGGATCGCCACGATCTCGAGGGCGTTGTCCTTCTTGATCGTGCGAAACCGGGTGCTGACCCTGATTTCGTGTCCGATTTGACAGCAGTTTTGCCGGATCTCCCCGTCGTTCTCGTCAGCAGCGATCTACCACTTGGCAAGCCAGGCTTCCCGCCCGAAGCGCATCCGTTCTGCGTCCCAGAAGCGCCGGGAAAAGACCGGATGAAGGTCCCGGCCCCAGATCCGTGGCAGGCGCCGCTCGGTGTCCTGACGTGGTATGAGATCACGCGGATGCGGTTTCTGGCCGAGGCGCGGGCCGTTGCCAATATCGATGTGCATGATCTGATCACCGCCTCTGAAACATCGGCTTTTGACCGCGCGGTCGGTGCCAAAGGCGGCTTGATCACGCTGTCCGGTCGCCATTGTTATCCCTGGCGCACGCGTCCAAACCAGCCAACGCGCTTTGCCGATCATATCTGCGTGCAATTTGATGCGCGGGGCGGGCGAATGCGCTGGTGTCTTGCACCGGCCAAAGCGCCTGATGCGGCTGTCTGGCGCATGGTGCGCGTCGGCAACGCCGTGCCTGACCGCACCCAAAGGACGGGATTTTACCGGCATATGGCGCTGCGCCACTCGACCGAAAGTATCTCAAAGATCGTGCCGAAAACGTCCTTGATCGAAGATGATGTGCTTTTGGCGCAGGCAAAGGACTATTTCAAACATGACCCTGTCCGTGTGCCCGAAGTCGCGCCACTGGAAGTGCAAAACGACAGACGCGCGATTGTCACCACGATGAAAAACGAAGGGCCGTTCATCCTTGAATGGCTGGCTTATCATCGCGCCATTGGGTTCGACGACTTTCTGGTCTACACCAATGATTGCAGCGACGGCACCGACACGATGCTGCAAATGCTGATGCAAAAGGGTCTGGTGCAGCATCGCGAGAATCCCTACCGGCAAATGGACCTTAAACCACAGCACGCCGCCCTTCAGGCCGCCGAAGATGAGCCACTGATCCGCGATGCGAAGTGGGTCGCCTGTATCGACGTGGACGAGTTTGTGAATGTCAAAGTTGGCGACGGTACGCTGCAGGCGCTCTTTGATGCGGTCCCGGACGCCAATATGATCGCGATGACGTGGCGCCTTTTTGGTAATGCCGACCGACATGCTTATGCGGACAGACCCGTCACCGAACAATTCACCCGCTGCGCGCCAGAGCTTGCTCGAAAACCGCATCAGGCCTGGGGCTTTAAGACGCTGTTTGAGAATAACGGCATCTTTAAGAAGCTGGGCGTGCACCGGCCCAAGGGGCTCAACCCGCAGCTTTGGGAGATGATCAACTGGGTCAACGGGTCGGGTCGTTCCCTGCCCCGTGGCATGTATCGCAACGGCTGGCGTTCGACGACCGAGACATATGGTTACGATCTCGTCCAACTGAACCACTATGCCGTCCGCTCCGCCGAAAGTTTCCTCGTCAAGCGTGATCGTGGCCGCGTGAACCACGTGGATCGGGATCAGGGCCTCGCCTATTGGTTTCGGATGAACAACAATGCCGAAGAGGATCATTCGATCCAGAAGCGCCTACCGATGATGCAGGCGGAATTGGCGCGGCGGATGGCGGATCCCGACATTGCCGCAGCACATCATGAGGCGGTTGCGTGGCATCGCGAGCGTATTACGGCACTCAAAGGGCGACCGGATTACGCTAAACTTTACGAGACTTTGACCGCCGAGCGCTTAGAGGCCCTGTCGCGCCTGCATAGCCATTTCGGCGCAAATGTCTTCCTGTCCGGGCCAGATGTAATCCCGGATGAAGTGCTCGCCCGAAACCCCGAGGAAGACTGGTTTTTTACCGTCGAACTGGCTGGTGAGACGGCGCACTAACCCTCTTCTTTGCGCGCCTTTTCTGCGGTGCGCATGACGCCCAGCCCCTGTAGTAGTGCCCGTTGCTGCGACATGGGCAGGACACGCGTGTCCGGCATCTGTTGAAGCCGGGCAAACAAATAAAAGCTGTCCGAATGGGTCATTAGTTCGGCGATCCGCGCCTTGCGCCACGCCACCCCTTCTTCATGCAACTCCGCAATCTCGGGGTCGGACTTCAGCGTCTCGACACGCGCCGCGACCGCAGCCTGATGGCGCAAGATGCGCCTGTCTTCCACGATATTGAGATTGCGGTCTGACCAATAGGCCAGATCGATCGGATCGCTTTCGTGGTTGGGTTTGCCACGGGCCACTTTGACCAAAAAACTCTCCATCGATCCCAGTGCGTAATGGTTGATCTGCGCGAGACCATAACGCGGCGCGGTGGTCAGGTGGATTGTGCCGGGTATGTCGGGCAGACGACGGCCATTGCCGTCAATCCAGTGTCCCCACTCCGCGCCTTCTACCAGTTTGGGTCTGTGGACACCAAGCCGGTCATAGCACGGATCGGACCGATAGAGAGACTTGAACTGCACCGCACGCCATGGCCAGAGCAGCCGTTCGGGGGCGGCCTGGGTAAACTGCGTCAGGACCGGCGCATCCACAAAATCGCGAAGCCCGGCATTGCCGAACATGCGCCATGGTAAGGCAAAGCCCTCAGCATCCGGACAGGCTGCAATCAGGTCAGCGATCCGCCCATCGCCGACATGGATACACAAAAACTCATCCACATCCGTGACATAGATCCACTCCGCGCCTTTGACTGCCGGATGGTTCCTGGCCTTGCTCAATGCGCGCCACTGGACGGATTTCTTACCCCCTGCGCGGTTGCGCTCGTGATGGACATGGCCCAGAGCCGCCAGCCGATCCAGCATTTGGTGGGTTCCATCCTCACAATCATTGCTGAAAATCAGAAAATCCGTGACGCCGATTTCCTGATGATAGGCCACCCATTCCAGGATGAACGGCGCTTCGTTCCGCATAGTTGTGATTGCAACAAGACGCATCAGTTCTTCGCAGTTCTCCGCAGGTTGGCGCCGAAGAAGACATCAATGCCACACACACGCAAGTACATACCGGTGAGACGACCTAGCCGTGCCTTGCTTTGCCTCAAACATCTGCAGGCAAGAACTGGCGCATAGCCATCGACCAACAATTCCATTTTGATCAACGAGTCAAAGATGTTAGAGGGTCCGCATGACACACAGAATTCTAATCCTCAATGGGCCCAACCTGAACTTGTTGGGAACACGTCAGCCCGAAGTCTACGGCCCGACGACGCTTGCCGATATCGAGGAGATGTGTGTCAAACGCGCCGAAGCGCTTGGCGTGACGCTCGACTTTGAACAAAGCAATCATGAAGGCGCACTGATCGATGCCATCCATGCGGCACGCGGCAAATATGCAGGCATCATCCTGAATGCCGGTGCCTTCACACACACATCGATTGCCTTGATGGATGCGATCTCATCGGCGATGGTGCCGGTGGTTGAGTTGCATCTGTCCAACATTCACGCGCGCGAAGACTTTCGCCACAAATCATACATCGCCCCCGTTGCGATCGGGCAGATCTGCGGTTTCGGGGCGGCTGGCTATCCATTGGCCATGGATGCCTTGTTGACCTATCTGGGGGAAGGTTGATGACCGAATTGATCGCACAGCTTGATCGGCTGACAAACGCGCGCAGCGTTGAGGAATTGTGGGACGTACACACCAAGCAGATGAGCCAATATGGCTTTGATCGCCTGATGTACGGTTTTACGCGCTATCGCACGTCAAGCTCGCTGGGCGATCCGCAGGATTGGGTGCTTTTGTCCACACAAAGCCAAGAATACATGAAGGTCTTTTTTGACGAAGGCCTCTATTTTCATGCGCCAATGCTGAACTGGGCACTGGCCAATGACGGCGCCTGTTCCTGGCGCTGGATGATGGACATGAACCGCATCGATAATCTGACACAAAGCGAGAAGCGGGTGATGGATTTCAATCGCGAGATGGATGTGACCGCTGGCTATACGATCAGCTTTCGGTCGATCTCGGAGCGGACGAAGGGCGCGATTGCGCTGACAGCACGTGCGGGCCTGAGCCAGGATCAGGTGGAACAGACATGGGCCAAGCACGGCGACGCGATCATCGTCATGAACAACGTGATGCACCTGAAACTGCTCACCCTGCCCTATTCCGGTGAGCGGCATCTGACCAAGCGCCAGCGCGAAGTTCTGCAATGGGTTGGCGATGGTAAAACAACCCAGGATATCGCGGTGCTGCTGGAGCTCACACCGGCCACGGTTGAGAAACACCTGCGCCTGGCGCGGGAAGCGCTGGATGTGGAAACAACGGCCCAAGCCGTTCTAAAAGCTGCATTTTATAACCAGATGTTCGTGATGGACAGCGCGCTCTAGCGCAATCTTCTTTCATCTGACGCCACGGCAAAAATCAGATGATGTCGCGAAGGTCAGGTTTCCCTGACTTTCTTAACGTAACGTTAAATGGCAATTTGTCCGTGTTCCGTGAGTGGTGGCCTTAGGCCTGGGAACAGCGTTCATTAACCCTTGCGATTACAAGGCTCTGATGGCGCACCGGGTAACCGGACGCTGGCACTTTGGGTTTGACTTGAGGTGTCAGCACTCTGTCCATATGCCGTGTCCCTCGTCCCGAAATCGGGCCGGCATAGACGACTTACGCGGCACCATGTTGTCTTCCGAACATGGTGCCGCACCTTGAAAAGACCTACGCGATCACTCCAAAGTATTCCAAGTATTGGCTTGGGACGTCGCCGAGCGTTTCGTAGTTCACAGTCTCAGGACCCGTATCTGCATACGTCGTCACGCTGAGCAGCCAATCCTCATCGCCATCACCATCGATACGCAGACGTTCGATAATCTGCGCGTTTTCATAGTTGAAGATGATCTGATCATCATCGTCGAAAACAGTCCCGCGGGATGTAATGCTTCCATCGGCGTCATAGATGGTTAACTTCCCGCGCCAGTCGAAGACACCCCCATCCGCTGGAGGCGTCTCACCAAGGTCAAAACCATCTGTCTGAAAGAATTCGCGCAACACACCATCGGTGTAGAACTGCTCTGTCTGGACGCCGTTGTCGCCGGTGATTGAGCGTGTTTCGATATCTCCATTAGCGTCAAAGCGGGTCTCGATGCTTTCCCACGGCTTTGCCCCGCCGCCCGGCAGGGGCTGACCGAATTGGTCGAAGTTGTCCGACTGGAAGCTCTCGCGCAGCACGCCGTTCTCAAAGCGCTGATCGGTGCGGGTGCCGTCGTCGAAGATAATAGTCTTGAACTCCGGCTGGCCTTCGGCGTCGTAGAATGTCTGGATGCTCTCCCAACGTTTCGCACCGCCGCCAGGCAAGGGTTGTCCGAACTGGTCGAAATTGTCTGACTGGAAGCTCTCGCGCAGCACGCCGTTCTCTAACAGCTGGTCGGTCTTGGTGCCGTCGTCGTAGGTACTAGTGCGTCCCAATACTTCACCGGTATCTGTGTCGACGCTCGTTACAATCGATTGCCAGGGGAATTGGTTCAGATCGTCCTGGCGTATGATTTCTTCGATTGGCATTTGTAATCCTTGTACTTGGTTGTAATTAGCTGATCTGCTCAAAAGAGAAACTCCGCTATGGTTGTAACGAATACAATACACACCATACAAAAAAAGCCCGGCCAGATTGGCCGGGCTCTTTATTGCTCATTTTTATTTTGGATCAGCCGCCCAGCTTCGCGACCTCTGCGGCGAAGTCTTCTTCGACTTTTTCGATGCCTTCACCCACGGCCAGACGCACATAGCCGGTGATCTCAACACCGGCCTCTTCGGCAGCCTTCGCGACAGTCAGATCGGGGTTCACGACGAATTGCTGGTTCAGAAGCGTGACTTCGGCCATGTACTTCTTCATCCGACCGATGATCATCTTTTCGATGACCGCTTCAGGCTTGCCGCTCTCGCGGGCGATGTCCATCTGCACCTGCTTTTCTTTGTCGACAACAGCAGGGTCGAGATCTGCTTCGGACAGGGACGCAGGGTTGGCCGCCGCGATATGCATCGCAACCTGACGGCCAAAGGCCGCATTGTCGCCCTTCATCGCAACCAGCACGCCGATATTGCCCATGCCATCGGCAGCAGCGTTGTGGACGTAGTTGACCACGCTGTCGCCTTCGATGGCCGCCATCCGGCGGACCGACATGTTTTCTCCGATCACGGCAACCGCGTCGGTCACGGTCTGTTCAACGGTCTTTCCACCCATGTCAGCCGCTTTGAGCGCGTCGACATCGCCGACACCCAGCGCCGTCTGCGCAATGCCAGAGACCATTTTCTGGAAATCAGCATTCTTGGCAACAAAGTCGGTCTCAGAATTCACCTCGACCGCGACACCCTTGCCACCGTCAACCGCGACAGCGACCAGACCTTCAGCAGCCGTACGGCCCGATTTCTTGGCCGCTTTCGCGAGGCCCTTGGTCCGCAACCAGTCCACGGCCGCTTCCATATCGCCATTGCTTTCGGTCAATGCCTTTTTGGCATCCATCATGCCTGCGCCCGTGCTGTCGCGCAGCTCTTTCACCAATGCAGCGGTGATTGCCATTTTACTTCTCCTTGAAGCGGAATTTCGTCTTGTAGCGGGTGGGGCGTAACGCGCCCACCCGACCGTTTTGTGACAGCGCTTAAGAAGCGGTCGCTTCTTCGGCTTCTGGCGCGGCAGGTGCCTCTTCGGCGATGACTTCCTCGGCCAGTTCTTCCATTGCACCCATATCGACGCCAGCCGCACCCAATTGTGCGGTCATACCGTCAAGGGCCGCACGCGCGGCGAGGTCTGTGTAAAGCGCAATCGCGCGGGCTGCGTCATCGTTGCCTGGAATGATGTAGTCCACACCTTCGGGCGAGCAGTTGGTATCAACCACGGCCACAACAGGAATGCCCAGCTTTTTGGCTTCTGCGATGGCGAGGTCTTCCTTGTTCACGTCGATGACGAAAAGAAGATCAGGCACACCACCCATCTCACGGATACCGCCAAGCGAGGCCTGCAGTTTGCCCTGCTCACGCTCCATGCCCAGACGCTCTTTCTTGGTCAGCCCGCCAAAGCCGGTCTCAGCCGCTTCATCAATGGCCTTCAGGCGGTTGATCGACTGCGAAACAGTCTGCCAGTTGGTCAGCGTACCGCCCAGCCAGCGGTGGTTCATGTAGAACTGTGCCGATTTCTCTGCCGCTTCCATGATCGGCTTTGATGCCTGACGCTTGGTGCCGACAAACAGCACACGGCCGCCCTTGGCGACAGTATCGCGGATGACCTGCAACGCCTGATCAAGCAGGGGTACGGTCTGTGTCAGGTCCATGATGTGGATGCCGTTGCGTGAACCGTAGATGTATTGCGACATCTTGGGGTTCCAGCGGGCGGTCTGGTGACCGAAGTGAACGCCAGCTTCCAACAACTGACGCATGGTGAACTCGGGAAGAGCCATGTCCGTTTTCCTTTTCCGGTTTCAAGCCTCAGCGGGGGATCAGCGCCTTGCCAACCGGTGGACCCTTTGGGATGTCTCCCCATTGGGCCCGCCCCCGCCTGCGGGATTAAGTGCGCGCGCTATAGCCGTGGTTTGATCCGCTGGCAAGGGGGTTAAAGGAAAACCCGCTCAATCACCCAATAGGCCCCGATAAAGGCGATGGCCAGCGAACACGGAATGGCGACAAACTGGCGATAGGCGTCGACCCGATCACGAAGTTGGATCGACAAGAGCGAAAGTCCAAAAACGTGCGCCAGTGGCGCCGCGAAGAGCCAGACTGGGCCTTCCAGTGCGGCTTGGAGGCCTGCAGGATTCAGGATGGCCAGGGCAACTGCAATCACCAGTAGCACCGCGTAAAGGGCGAAACCCTGATTGACCTCATTCTCGCCCTCATCAATCCGCAGGGCTTGCCAGACACACAGGAATATGATCGCGATGACGGCGAGTTGGCCGATTTCAACGCCAACGTTGAAGCCGATGAGCGCTGCGATGAACGTGGGACCCGGCAGGCCGAATTCCTGCAGGACGGATGCAAAGCCAAGGCCATGCAGCAGGCCGAAACTAAAGATGATATAGGGCCGCCAAGGGCTAATCCCTTTCGCCCAGATGTTTTCAACCGCAATGAACACGATTGATGCCGCGATCAACGGTTCCACAATGCTGGCCGGCACATTGACAAAACCCAAGGCGGCAAGGGCCAACGTGATCGTATGCGCCAGCGTGAACAAAGAGATCTGGATGATGAGCGGACGCAGCTGCGTGGACAGAAAGAACAGCCCCAACACGAACAGGACATGGTCCAGCCCCTTGGGCAGGATGTGATCAAATCCAACGGGGATGTAATCGATGAATGTGCCCCACCCGCTTGCCTGACCACTGCCCGCGAGGATGATCGGGTCCGAAACCGCGCCCGGCACCAGATAGCCGTCATATGGCGCGGGTACATCCATTTGTCGCAGTACCAGAACGCCAAATTCCGGCGCCCAGCCCATCTGCACGCTGATCGCCCCATCCGGCAATTCGGCACTGAACTGGATAATGGAACTGCGCACTAGCTCCACATTCCCGACCGGATCGGCAATCACACGATCAAGCGTCGGTGTCAGGGTGATACCATCCGCAGACAGCGTGATCCTTTCAGCCATTTGCGGCCAGAATGCCTCAAACTGGGCTTGCAAGTCCGCAGGTTCCAATGCGCGCAAGGCGTCGTAGACGGCGGCCTCCGCCGCTTCGTTCGTATTGGACGTCTCGGTCAGGTTCACACCAGCAACGAAGCTTTCGATATTCGCGCGCACTTCGAACACCACGCGGTCGCCGACCACGCGCATGTCCGCGATGGACGGTAGCACCTCATGGGCTTGCGCGACTGACAGCGTTGTGAACCAAAGGACCATCACGCTTGACAAGATGCGAAGGAAGGCCACTCTGATCCGATAAAAATGGGAAGTCGTTATGCGCGTTCTTGCATTCATCTTTTGTCTGATCTGCCAGCCCCTGATGGCCCACGAATTCTGGATTGAGCCCAAGGCCTACCAGATTCCCGCGGACGGTAAACTTGAGGCTGATCTTGTCAATGGCGAAGAGTTTGCAGGTGTTACGCTCTCGTATCTGCCCCGGAGTTTCGTCAATTTCGTCCTTTTCGCCGGTGAGGACGTGGTCCGCGTCCGCGGGCGCCCGGGCGATATTCCGGCGCTCAATCAGAATCCTCTCTCAAATGGCTTGCATGTTGCCGCCTATCAGACCCGCAATGCGACCGTTGATTATACGAATTGGGAAAAGTTCCAGAGATTTGTCGACCACAAGGACCTGGGTAACGTCCGCCAGCAACACGAAGCCCGTGACCTGCCGCTGAACGACTTTCTTGAAGTCTATTCACGCTACTCGAAGACGCTGATCGGTGTTGGTGACGGTTCAGGTGCCGACCGCCGTGTCGGGCTGGAAACTGAAATTGTCGCGCTCTCAAACCCCTACACTGACGATCTGTCTGACGGGTTTCAGGTGCAGGTCCATTACCGCAACGATCCGCGGACCAACGAACAGGTTGAAGTGTTTCAAAAGGCACCAAATGGTTCCGTTGAGATAGCGCTGTATCGAACGGATGACGAAGGCATCGCGACCTTCCCGGTGATACCGGGCTATGCCTACATGGTGGACGCCGTGGTACTGCGCGAGCCAAGCGCTGAGATTGCCGATCAAACAGGTGCGGTATGGGAAACACTTTGGGCCAATCTGACCTTTGCGGTTCCAGACTAGCTTGCACCCGGCATGCGGCTGCACCACAAGGCAGTCATGACAGAGACCCCTGATATCTTGTGCATCGGGTCCGTCCTCTGGGACGTGATCGGACGTTCGGCCAGCCATATGCGCGTCGGTTCCGACGTGCCAGGCCGCATCACGCGACTGCCTGGCGGGGTGGCGATGAATATCGCGATGACTTTGCGCCGATTTGACATGACCCCAGCCCTGCTGACCACCGTTGGTCAGGATGCGGAAGGCAATGAATTGATCGCCGAAGCCAAGCGTATGGGCATGATCTGCGATCACATTTACCGCTCGGAGGATCTGCCGACGGATGTCTACATGGCCGTCGAAGGGGCAAACGGCCTGATTGCGGCCATCGCTGATGCCCATTCGTTAGAGGCGGCGGGCGCAAAGATTCTCCGCGCGCTTGAAGACGGTGGGCTTGGCACGTCTGAGAAGCCGTTTTCGGGCTTCGTGGCCCTCGACGGTAACCTGACCGTGGAGTTGCTGCAGATGATCGCGACCTCGCCGCTTTTCGACGGTGCCGATCTACGGGTGGCCCCGGCCTCACCCGGGAAGGCGGAGCGGTTGTTGGCGCTGATCAATCATCCTTCGGCCACGCTTTATGTGAACCTCGAAGAGGCCGGATTGCTCTGTCAGACAACCTTTCCGGATGCGGCCAGCGGCGCTGCAGGTTTGATCGGGCGTGGAGCGTATCGCGTACTTGTCACGGATGGCGGCAATGCCGCCGCCGAGGGCGCAGAAGGCGACATCATTACGCAGGCGCCGCCGCCCGTCATGGTCACGCGCGTAACGGGTGCAGGTGACACATTCATGGCCGCCCATATCGCCTCTGAGGCGCAAGGAATGGACCGCGCAGCGGCCCTGGCCCGCGCGCTGAATGCCGCAGCCACCTATGTATCTGGAGAGACGCCGTTATGATCCCCATCACTTACAGCGCAGAGGTGGCGCAGGCCCGCGCGGATGGCGCGCCGATTGTCGCGCTTGAAAGCACGATTATCACCCACGGCATGCCTTTTCCACAGAATGTCGAAACCGCCCGGCGCGTCGAGGCGGATATCCGCGAGGCGGGTGCGACTCCGGCCACGATTGCCGTGATCGACGGTCAACTCCACGTGGGGCTCGAGTCGGAAGCGCTCGAAGCGCTTGGTCAGGCGCAGGACGTTGCCAAACTCTCTCGTGCGGATATTGCGGCCTGTATTGCAACGGGCGGTACCGGCGCGACCACCGTCGCCGCGACAATGATTGCCGCGCATCTGGCGGGAATCGCGGTTTTTGCCACGGGTGGCATCGGCGGCGTGCACCGAGGGGCCGAACACAGCTTTGATATCTCTGCCGATTTGCATGAATTGGCGCAAACACCGGTCACCGTCGTCGCAGCCGGGGCCAAGGCGATTCTCGATTTGCCAAAGACCTTTGAAGTTCTGGAGACGCTCGGCGTGCCTGTCATCGCCTATGGGCGGGATGTGCTGCCTGCATTTTGGTCGGCAAAGTCGGACATGGTCGCGCCGCTGCGCATGGATCAGGCCGAGGACATTGCCAAAGCGCACCAGATGCGTGCTGCAATGGGCCTCAAAGGCGGGCAATTGGTGACCAACCCGATTCCTGTCGCCGACGAAATCCCGATGGCCACGCTTGCTCCGATCATCGATCAGGCCCTTGCAGAGGCTGAAAGTCAAAAGATCAGCGCCAAAGAGGTCACGCCATTCCTATTGGGTCGCATCTTTGAACTGACCGAAGGCCGCTCGCTCGAGGCCAATATTGCCCTTGTGCGCAACAATGCGCAGCTTGCTGCACAAATCGCCATCGCCATGCGCAAATCGCGGTGAGGAGCGAAGGCTAACGCTTGTGACTGCCCATTGCAGCGCCTAGATGTGCCTTATCGAACGGGGCCGAAGAACGTATGAGTAATCCAAGCCAAGACGAGATAAAGCGCCGCGCGCGACCAGGTATTCTGGCGCGGCTGCGCGGTAACTTCATTGCCGGTGTCATTATCGTTGCGCCAATTGGCCTAACCCTGTGGCTGATCTGGACGGTTGTGGGCTGGGTGGATAGTTGGGTCTGGCCATTTGTTCCGGATGCCTATCAGCCCGGCGAGTTGGTCAATCGCATTCTGGGTCTGGAGGGTGAGGATCGCATCACCGTCAATGTACGCGGTGTCGGTGTTGTCATCTTCCTTCTGTTCACCATTATCGTGGGCTGGATCGGCAAAGGCATCATCGGGCGGTCATTTCTTGGCATCGGTGAGCGTCTTGTGGATCGCACGCCCGTCGTCAGGTCCGTCTACAATGCGGCCAAGCAGATTGCCGAAACGGTGTTTTCTCAACGCGACACGTCGTTCGACACAGCCTGCCTTGTCGAATATCCGCGCAAGGGCATTTGGGCGATTGCGTTCATTTCGACCAATGCCAAGGGTGAGATTGATACGAAATTGTCGGATGGCGAACCCGTCGTAACAGTATTCCTACCCACAACGCCAAACCCTACATCAGGATTTCTGCTGTTCCTGCCCCTACGGGATGTCAAACCGCTTGATATGAGCGTTGAAGATGCAGCGAAACTGGTGATTTCGGCTGGCCTTGTCTATCCGAATGATAACGGAAAGGAACCCGAGGCGCTGCCTACGGCCGCTGAATAGCAGCGACTAGCTGAACATCTCAGTGAGGTTGACCGAACTTCGCTTTCCCAGGTCTTTCTTGTGGGTTCTGATGAAAGCATCCGCCGCAGCCTCACCTGCCTCTTTGAGCCGCGCGAGCACAACGGCGTTGGGGATCGTCTTCGTCGCCACATTCAACTCGTTCATCAAACCATCGTCCGCGATCATGTGAACCAGCACGTCCTTCATCGTCCCACGCTTGATCGACCCGTCACTTATGAGCCGCTTCACAAACTCAATCGCGCGCAATTCGCGTAAAAGGGATGAGTTAAAGCTGATCTCATTGATCCTGTTCTGGATCGATTGGCTATCGGTCGGCAGATCGTCTCGATGCAGCGGATTGATGTTCACGATCAGAATATCGTCCGGTAAATCATTGGCAAATAATGGGAAAAGTGCCGGATTTCCTGTGTAACCGCCGTCCCAAAATGCCTCTGTCTGGCCTGTTCTGGGGTCGGTAAACTCAACAGCCTGAAAGAGACTTGGCAAGCAAGCCGATGCCATGATGACATCGGGCTTGATCTCATCCCCAGTGAAAACACGGATCTTACCGCTGCGGACATTGGTCGCGCAGATATGCAGGCTTGGCCCCTCATTGGCGCAGACTTCGTCATAGTGAAATTCCGACACGATCCGTTCCAACGGGTTGCGCATCGCCGGACCGTAGACATAAGGAGAAAACATCCGAGCCGTCATGTCGAAGGTGTTGTAGGCGGGTGAGTACTTCATTGCCTGCGCCCAGGCATGTGCCGTGGGTGCAAGTGACGATACCCAGTCAGAAAACCATGGATCCGTGATGGCCCCGACTTGCGACCAAAGCCATTCGAGGTTCTCCAGCGCACCTTTCCGCCCTTTGGACACCCAGCCTGATTTGAGCGCTGCTGCGTTTAATGCCCCTGCGGAAGTGCCTGAAATCGCCGCGATTTCGATGTCGTCCTCGTGCAACAGCCGACAGAGTACACCCCAGGTGAACGCCCCATGCGCCCCGCCGCCTTGTAGTGCAAGATTGATCCGTTTGGTCATTCTCGGCCCCCTTTCGCGGTCAGAGTGCGGTCCAACCCCCATCAACGCTGATTGTTGTCCCAGTCACCTGTGCGGCCGCATCAGAACAGAGATAAACCGCAGTGCCGCCCAATTGCTCGACAGTCGCAAACTCCTTTGAGGGCTGGCGCTCCAGCATCACGTTCTTGATCACGTCCTCCCGCGACATGTTGTATTCCTTCATCGTGTCGGGGATCTGCGCCTCAACCAGCGGCGTCAGCACATAACCGGGGCAGATCGCGTTGCAGGTAATCGGGTCCTGCGCCGTTTCCAGACCAATCGTCTTCGTCAGGCCCACAATGCCGTGCTTGGCAGCCACATAGGCCGATTTGTAAGGGGACGCCGTCAGGCCGTGCGCCGAGGCGATATTAATGATCCGGCCATAGCCCTTCTCACGCATGCCTGTCACTGCGGCGGCAATCGTGTGAAACGCCGAGGTGAGGTTGATCGCGATGATCGCGTCCCACTTTTCTGACGGGAATTCCTGGATCGGAGCGACATGTTGCACACCGGCATTGTTGATCAGAATGTCGCAGCCTCCCGCCGCGACGATCAGTCTTCTGCAATCCTCGGCCTTGGACATGTCGGCCTGCACATATTTCGCCTCGACACCGGTGACATCGGCAATCTCGGCGGCCAGTGCATGATCTTCCTCGCGGTCGGTGAATGAATTCAGGACGACATTCGCCCCGGCCTTGGCCAGTTCCTTGGCAACGCCAAGACCGATGCCTGAATTTGATCCGGTGATGACGGCGGTTTTTCCTGCAAGCGACATGATTTGGCTCCGATTCTGCACACTTGCGACTCAGTCTATATGCTGCAGATGCGAACGCCACCCGGAAGCCCGATGCGCAATAAAAAAACGCCCGCACAAGGCGGGCGTAAAGTTATTGAGGCAGGTTTCATACAGGCAAGAAACCTATCGAGCAGTGACATCTTTATAAGCAATCACTTGCGCGCGTCCAAGCTAAAAGTTTGAAAAGGTTGAAATCCCTCACTACGATCCGGAGTTAACCAATTAACAAACAACAGGGGCGCCAAAAAATGGGCACGAATTTCGGCAAAATCGCGCGCAGGGCCGCATTGGCCGTTGCGGTGGGCATGGCAGGTCAGATCACGGCGGCAGAACCCCAGCATGGCATAGCTATGTATGGCGACCCTGCCCTTCCACCGGATTTTGTGTCTCTGCCCTATGCAAACCCCGACGCGCCAACAGGCGGGCAGATCGTCACAGCAGAGGTTGGCAGCTTTGACAGTCTGAACCCTTTCATCCGCAAGGGCTCGACCCCATGGCAGTTGCGTTTCTTCTTGGGCGAAAGCTTCATGGGCCGGTCCCTGGACGAACCCTTTTCGCTCTACGGTGTTTTGGCCGAATCGGTCGAAACCGGGCCCAACCGCCAATGGGTGGAATTCACACTGCGCGAAGGTGCCGCCTTCTCGGATGGCAGCCCTGTGACGGTCGAAGATGTGATGTGGTCATACGAGACTTTGGGCACCGTTGGGCATCCACGCTACCTTGGTTTCTGGTCGAAAGTCGAAAGCCTGGAACAGGTGGGTGAGCGCACGGTGCGCTTTACCTTCAACACCGCAGATCGTGAATTGGCATTGCTCGCCGGCATGCGCCCGATCCTGAAAAAAGCACAGTGGGACGGCGTGGATTTCGCTGAAAGCACGACCGAAATCGTGCCCATCACCTCTGCCCCTTACGTGATCGAGGATTTTGAGCCCGGGCGCTTTGTCTCCCTGCGCCGCAACCCCGATTACTGGGGCAAGGATGTGCCGTTCCGGCGCGGGACGCATAACATCGACGAAGTCCGCCTTGAGTTCTTCGGCGATGAAACGGCCGCGTTTGAGGCCTTTAAGGTCGGCGAAGTGAATTCCAACCGCGAATTCAACGTGGCCCGCTGGGAAAGCCAGTACAACTTCCCCGCCGTGCAGAATGGAGACGTGCTCCTGTCGGTCCTGCCGCATGAGCGCCCCTCCGGCATGACCGGGTTCGTGATGAATACCCGCCGCGATCAGTTCAGCGATTGGCGTGTGCGCGACGCGATGATGCATGTCTTCAACTTCGAATTCATCAATGAGGCGATGACCGGCGGAGCACAGCCGCGCATCACTTCCTACTGGTCAAACTCGCCTCTTGGCATGTCAGACGGCCCGGCAGAGGGGCGCGTGCGGGAGTTTCTGGAACCTTTCTCCACCGATCTGCTGCCCGGTGCCTTAGAGGGCTACAGCCTACCGGTCGCCGATGGCTCCGAGCGGAACCGCGCAGGCACCGCTGCGGCACTTGAACAGATGGAAGCGGCCGGTTGGACCGTACAGGACGGTGTGATGCGCAACGCCAATGGGACCGCCTTCACCTTTGAAATCCTGCTGCCCCAAGGCAGCTCCGAAAATCAGGCGATCATCGACATGTTCGTGGAATCGCTCGCGCGGATTGGCGTGACACCTCTCGTGAGCGTTGCCGATAGCGCCCAGTTCAAAGAACGCACCGATGCCTACGATTTCGACATGACCTACTACCGCCGCGGCGTGTCGCTGTCGCCGGGGAACGAGCAATATGGCTACTACGGCTCGGAGAATGCCGACCAGATAGGCGGGCGGAACTTGATGGGGGTCAAATCGCCAGCCGTGGACGCAATGATCGGGCAGCTTCTGACCTCTGAAAGCCAGGAGGACTTTGTGGCGTCCGTCAAAGCACTCGACCGGATCCTGACAACGGGCCGCTATGTCATCCCGATTTATCAGTGGAATATCAGCCGCGTTGCCCATGCCAAGGAGCTGCAATATCCTGATTACATTCCGATTTTCGGCGATTGGCCGGGCTGGCAGCCGGATGTCTGGTGGTATGCGGAATGATGCGATCTGTCATCGTTTTGTTACATTGCGGGCCTAGGCGGACCTGAAAGTTTGGAAGGCCCCGATGAATATCCTTGTTTTGTGTACCGGCAATTCGGCCCGCTCTATCCTGCTTGAATCGATCCTGACACATCGCTCTGACGGCCGGATCAAGGCGTGGTCGGCAGGGTCGAAACCAGCAGGACAGGTGCATCCCCAATCCATCAAGTTGCTCGCCAAGGAAGGTTTTCCGACCGACGGTCTGACCTCGCAAAGCTGGGATGACTACGCCAAGCCCGACGCACCAATCATGGACGCCGTGATCACCGTTTGCGGCTCGGCAGCGGCAGAGGAATGCCCCTACTGGCCCGGCGCGCCAGTCCGCGCGCATTGGGGTGTCGAAGACCCGGCAGCGGCGGCACCCGACGAACAGCCCGAAGCTTTTGCCGAAGCCTATCGGTTACTCGGTGCGCGGGCAGAGGCGCTCTTCGCCCTGCCCTTCGAGGATATGGCGCAGGCCGAATTGCAAACCGCTTTGAACAAGATCGGACAATCCTGATGCAAAAGCTGCTGGCAGAGGGCATTGGCACCGCATTCCTGCTGATCGGTGTCGTGGGATCGGGCATCATGGGCGAGGCGCTGGCGGGCGGCAACGTCGCTATTGCGCTGCTAGCGAATGCGATTGCCACCGGCTGCACGCTCTATTTCATCATTACGACGCTTGGCCCCATCTCCGGCGCGCATTTCAACCCTGCCGTCACACTCGCCTTTCTCATTCGCAAGGACATCACCCCCAAAGAGGCCGCCGCCTATATCCCCGTCCAGATTATCGGCGGCATCCTGGGTGTCTGGGCCTGCCACATCATGTTCGACCTTCAGTTCCTGCAAGCCTCAACCACGGACCGAACTGGCGTGGCACAATGGTTCTCCGAAGTCCTCGCCACATTCGGCCTGCTTTTCGTGATCTTCGGCGGGATCAAGAACAGGCCCGACGCTGTCCCGACCCTCGTCGCGCTCTACATCACCGGCGCCTATTGGTTCACATCCTCCACAAGCTTCGCCAACCCCGCCGTCACCATCGCGCGCGGGTTCAGTGACACATTTGCCGGCATCAACCCGTCGCATATCCCGATGTTCATCGTGATGCAGATTGTCGGTGTTGGGGTGGCAGCCTTGGTCTTGCCGCGCCTGTTCCCGAAAGATTAAACGAGCGACGTCACCCATAGGATCGTCGCGTCTTCCTGACTGATGGAGACCACATTGTGGCCCATCGCCGCGTCGTAATACGCGCTGTCACCACGGCCCAGTTCGACCGGCTCATAGAACTCGGTATAAAGCCGCACACGGCCCGTCAGCACGAACAGAAACTCCTCACCATCATGGCGCACCCAGCCGTCGAAATCCTCGAGTGTCCGGGCGCGGACCCGGGTGCGATAAGGGAGCATCTTCTTGGCGGTCAGCGCACTTGCCAGCAGGTCATGCTCATAGGTTGTTGTGATCTGCTGGGTCGCCTCGCCCGATTTCGTCACCGCCATGCGGCCATTCACCTGCCCCTTCGAGGGTGGCGTAAAAAGCTGTGGCACCGAAATCTCCAGCCCCACGGCAAGCTTTTTCAGCGCGTCATAGGTCGGCGACATCTGCCCATTTTCGATCTTGGACAAGGTCGACCGGGCCAGCCCCGCCTGCTGGGCCGCCTGTTCCAGCGTCCAGTCGCGGGCCTTGCGCAACTCACGCACGCGTGCGCCCAGATCAATGGGCTGGGCCACGCCGCTACTCCCATTCTCGTGGGCGATGCGGATCAGGTTCTTGGGGTCACTTTCAGCCATGAGCGACCTCATACGCGGCCCTTCGCAATCTTGCAACTTCGCGCCCGGCAGCATAGCGGAGGGCCATGCTTTCCGTCACCGATCCCACCCCCTTTCCACCGCCGCCGCCCGCCTTCAATATGGCGACCTATGTACTACAGCACGCGGATCGTTTGGGTGCAAAGACGGCATTGCGGATCATCGGCGAAAACGCGCAAGACTTCACTTATACGCAGATAAAATCAGCCGTCTTGGGCACGGCAACAGGGCTGTTGCAACAAGGCCTGCGCCCGGGCGATTTCCTCCTGATGCAATTGGGCAACCGCCCCGAATTCCCCATCACCTATCTTGGCGCAATCGCGGTTGGCATCATTCCGGTCCCAGTCTCGGCGCAGTTGACCGCGCCAGAGATCTTCCGGATCAGCAGGATGATCCGACCAGCCCTGACCATTCGCGCAGCAGACATGCCAGCTGCACCGGGCCGAACGCTAGACGCAGAGGCGTTGCGACAGTTCTGGCACCTGCCCCCAGCGGAGTACGTGATGGGTGACCCGAACCGGCCCGCCTATATCGTCTTCACGTCAGGCACATCCGGCCAGCCACGTGCGGTCACGCATGCCCACCGGGCGATCTGGGCACGGCAAATGATGTGGGACGGCTGGTACGGCTTGCGTGCAGACGACCGCCTGCTCCATGCCGGAGCGTTCAACTGGACCTATACGCTTGGCACGGGCCTGATGGACCCATGGTCGGTTGGCGCTACCGCTCTGATCCCATCCGAAGGCACCGAGATCGAAGCCTTAGGTGACCTGCTAGCGACAGAGAACGCCACACTTTTCGCCGCTGCACCAGGCGTTTACCGGCGGCTTCTAAGGCAGCCTCTTCCCGATTTCCCAGATTTGCGCCACGGATTGTCGGCGGGCGAAAAACTGGCTTCGGTTCTCGCCTCGGAATGGACCGAAAAGACCGGCAAACCGATTTATGAGGCGTTCGGCATGTCCGAATGCTCCACCTTCATCTCCGGCGCCCCTGCCCGCCCTGCGCCAAAGGGTGCCGCAGGCTATCCCCAGAACGGGCGCAAAGTGGCGCTGATCGGCGAAGACGGCCCTGTGCCGCGCGGGATGCCGGGCACGATTGCCGTCCACCGCGATGATCCGGGCCTGATGTTAGGTTATCACAACGCGCCCGAAGAGACTGCCGCGCGGTTTCAGGGCGATTGGTTCCTGACCGGCGATATCGGCATCATGGCCGATGACGGCGCGATCACCTACGCGGGCCGTGCCGATGAAATGATGAATGCAGGTGGTTACCGCGTCAGCCCGGTCGAAGTCGAAGACGCGCTGACCGCCCATCCCGCCATCACCGAGGCCGCAGCCTGCGCTGTGCAATTGCGCGCAGACACCACGCTCATCGCGGCCTTTTATGTGGCGTCAGACGTGATAGAGGAGGACAGGTTGGACGCCTTTATGCGCGCGCGGCTCGCCGGATACAAATGCCCGCGCATCTATGTCGCCAAAAAGGCTCTGCCACGCGGGGCCAACAACAAACTGCTCAGGCGCGTTCTGCGCCAGGAATGGGAGAACACACATGGTCAAGCTTGATATCATCTCGGACCCGATCTGCCCCTGGTGCTATATTGGCAAGACCAATCTGGACAAAGCGCTGGCCGAGATCCCCGATCATCCTTTCACCATCGAATGGCACCCGTTCCAGCTCAACCCCGACATGCCTGCCGGAGGCATGGACCGCAAAGCGTATCTTGAGGGCAAGTTCGGCGGCAAGGAAGGTGCGGTGCGCGCCTACGCGCCGGTTGTGGAGCATGCCGAGAAGTCCGGCGCCCATATCAACTTCGACGCCATCAAGACGACGCCCAATACGATCGACGCACACCGCCTGATCCACTGGGCAGGGATCGAGCAGCGCCAATCCTTGGTCGTCGATCTGCTCTTCAAAGCCTATTTCGTCGACGGCCGCGATATTGGCGACCACGAGGTCCTCGCCGACATCGCCGACACGGCCGAGATGGATGCCGCCATGGTCGCCAAACTCCTCGCCTCGGACGCCGACACAGACGACATCCGCGCGCGCGATGCCCATAGCCGCAAGATGGGCGTGGGATCCGTGCCGACCTTCATCGTGGCAGGAAAACATGCCGTCCCCGGAGCGCAGCCGCCAGAGATGTGGGTCGGTGTGATCAATGAGATCAAGGACCAGATCGCGGCGGCGGAATGACGGATATACCCGCCGACCCGCCGCAGATCAGGCGGCTGCCCCAAACCGAATTCATCGCACTGATGGCGATGCTGGCGGCGACGGTGGCGTTCTCCATCGACGCGATGTTGCCCGCTTTGCCCGAAATCGGCGAGGCCTTGTCACCCGACAACCTCAACAACGCGCAGCTGATCATCACCAGCTTCGTGCTGGGCATGGGCGTGGGCACGTTCTTTACCGGGCCCCTTTCGGATGCATTTGGCCGCAAACCTGTTATGGTCGGCGGCGCCGTCGTCTACATCGCAGCCTGCGCGGTCGCCTGGGCATCATCGACGCTTGAGGTGATGCTGGCCGCGCGCGTGGTCCAAGGCCTGGGTGCGGCAGGTCCGCGTGTGGTTGCGATGGCCCTGATCCGCGACCTTTACGGCGGGTCCCAGATGGCGCGCATCCTGTCATTCGTGATGATGGTCTTCGCGCTGATCCCGGCGCTTGCCCCGACCATTGGGCACTACATCATGCTCGGGTTCGGATGGCGCGCGATTTTCGCGGCCTTCATGCTGTTTTCCTTTGCGACCCTGCTCTGGCTGATGATCCGTCAACCGGAGACGCTGTTGCCTGCAAATCGCCGCCCGCTCAGCGTCCGCGCGTTGACGGCCGCCACCTATGAGATGTTTGCCCACCGCACTGCGCGACTGTCGATCTTCGTACAGACGCTGACATTCGGGATGCTGTTCACGGTCCTGTCTTCCACCCAGCAGGTTTTTGACATCACATTTGATCAAGGCGCGCACTTTCATCTTTGGTTTGGCGGTATCGCCATTGTCTCAGCATCGGCCAGCGTGCTGAATGCGCGGATTGTTGTTCGCCTCGGTATGCGGGCGATCATCAAGGCGATGTTTGCTGTTCAGGTCATGCTGACCTTGTTGATGATTGTGATCACCGCCGCAAACGGCCCCTATTGGCTGGCCTTTGGGACCTACGTGATCTGGGTGACCGGTAACTTCTTTCAGGCTGGCCTCACCATTGGCAATCTCAATGCACTGGCGATGGAAGAGATGGGTCACATCGCTGGCCTCGCAGCCTCGATCATCGCAGCGGTCGCAACAATCGGCGGCGTGCTGCTTGCGGCACCGATTGCCATCATGTTTGACGGCACACCGATGCCGATGGCCATTGGCATTCTCATCTCAGCGAGCCTTGCCTGGTGGTTGACATCAAAAATCAGACGACCCGGTGACGCGCCCTAGCCTACCTTTGCCTTCTTTTCGTCGGCCAATTTCTGCGCCAGGTCCCGCGCGATGTTGAAGGCACCCTGGATCTTGTCGCGCTCCTTGCCCCAGTCCCGGCGCACGACGATCTTGTTGTCCTTGACCTTCGCAAGGCCCTTTTGCGCCTCGATGAATTCCACAAGGCCCTTGGGCGAGGCGAATTTGTCGTTGTGGAACTGGATCGTCGCCCCCTTTGGCCCGGCATCCAGTTTCGCGATCCCGGCCCGTTTGCACATCGCCTTGATCCGCACAACCAGCATGAGGGTGTTGACCTCTTTCGGCAACTTGCCGAACCGGTCAATCAGCTCAGCCGCAAAACCTTCCAACTCCACCTTCGTCGTCAGTTCCGACAGCCGCCGGTAGAGCCCCAGCCGCACATCCAAATCGGGCACGTAATCTTCGGGGATCAGAACCGGCACGCCCAGATTGATCTGCGGCGCCCATTGGCCGTCATCGATAATGCCCTCGGCGGCCCCCGATCTGATCGCGGCAATCTGCTCTTCCAGCATCTGCTGATAGAGCTCATAGCCCACCTCGCGCATCTGGCCCGACTGTTCCTCACCCAGCAGGTTCCCCGCCCCGCGAATATCGAGGTCCTGGCTCGCCAGCGTGAATCCGGCCCCCAACGTGTCAATCGACCCCAGCACCCGCAGGCGCTTTTGCGCGGTATCCGTCAGTTTCTGGCGCGGTTTTGTCGTGAGATACGCATAGGCGCGCGTCTTGGAGCGGCCCACCCGTCCCCTGATCTGATAAAGCTGGGACAGGCCAAACATATCCGCGCGCCAGACGATCATCGTATTCGCCGTCGGAATATCCAGACCGCTTTCCACAATCGTCGTCGCCAACAGCACATCGTATTTGCCGTCATAAAAGGCGTTCATGCGGTCGTCGAGTTCCCCCGCCGCCATCTGGCCCGTCGCGGTGATGTAGGAGACTTCGGGCACCTGCTCTTTCAGAAACGCTTCCATTTCGGCCATGTCGCTGATCCGTGGCACGACAAGGAAGGACTGCCCGCCACGATAGTGTTCACGCAGCAGCGCCTCGCGTACGGTGATCGTGTCGAATTCGCTGACATAGGTCCGGATCGCCAGACGGTCGATGGGCGGCGTCCCGATGATCGACAGATCCCGGACACCAGAGAGCGAGAGTTGCAGCGTGCGCGGGATCGGCGTCGCGGTCAGCGTCAGCACGTGGACATCGGTGCGGAGCTGTTTAAGCCGTTCCTTATGTTGGACCCCGAATTTCTGTTCTTCATCAATGACGAGCAGACCAAGGTTCTTGAACCGCACACCTTTGGCAAGCAGCGCATGGGTACCCACGACGATATCGACCGTTCCCTTCGCCAGCCCCTCGCGCGTTTTCGTTGCGTCTCCAGAGGACACAAACCGCGACAAGGGCCGCACATTCACCGGAAAGCCCCGGAACCGTTCGGCAAAGTTCTGATAATGCTGTCGTGCAAGCAACGTTGTCGGCGCAATAATCGCCACCTGAACGCCCGAGAGCGCGGCCACAAAGGCAGCGCGGATCGCCACCTCCGTCTTGCCAAAGCCCACATCGCCACAGATCAACCGGTCCATCGGCTTGCCCGCCGCGATATCGGTCAGCACATCCTCAATCGCCGCAAGTTGGTCATCGGTTTCGGCATAAGGAAACCGCGCCAGAAACTGGTCCCACATCCCGTCTGGCGGATCGAGCGCCGGGGCCGTCCGCAATTCCCGCTCTGCCGCGACCCGGATCAGCCGTTCGGCGATCTGTCGGATCCGTTCCTTCAGCTTCGCCTTTTTCGCCTGCCATGCGCCGCCACCCAATCGGTCGAGCAGCCCTGTTTCATGCCCGTATTTCGATAAAAGCTCGATATTCTCAACGGGCAGATAGAGCTTCGCGTCCTCGGCATATTCCAAGAGCAGGCATTCATGCGCCGCACCCAACGCCGTCACAACCTCCATCCCCTTGAAGCGGCCCACGCCGTGATCGACATGGACAACCAGATCACCGGGGGCCAAGCTATTCGCCTCACTCAGGAAGTTCTCGGCCCGGCGCTTGCGCTTTGTCTGGCGGATCAACCGGTCGCCTAGCACGTCCTGCTCTGAGATCACCGTCAGACCGGGTGCCTCAAATCCGTGATCCAGCGGCCAGACCGCCAGATGCACCCCACGTTTGCCCACCCGGCAAAAATCGGGCACGGCAATCGCCTCCGCGATCCCCTCATCAGCGATCAGCCCTTCCAGCCGCTCGCGCGCGCCCTCGGAATAGGATGCGATAACCACCGGCCCATCGGCCAATCGCACTTTCACATGATCCGCCAAGCTTTTGAAAAGGCTGATCTGTTCCTGCTGGCGCTCCGGCGAAAAATCGCGGCCAATCCGGCCACCGGCATCCGTCACACCCGGCCCCGTCGCCTGTTTGAGCGGCGCAAATTGCAGCACCCGGTGGCCCTCCACCGCTGCATTCCAGGCATCATCATCCAGATACAACAGTTGCGGAGGTGCGGGCTTATAGACCGTGTCCATGCGCCCCTTTTGTTCGAGCGCATGCATCCGGGTTTCGTATTGGTCGGTGATACTGTCCCACCGCGCGATGCGCGACGGGCCGATCTGATCGTCGAGCGTCAACGTCGCATTTGGTAGATAGTCAAACAGCGTCTCCAGATCGTCCTGAAAGAAGCCCAGCCAGTGTTCGATACCCGCATGCTTGCGCCCCGCACTCACCGCCTCATAAAGCGGATCATCCGTGCCCGCCGCGCCAAACTCGATCCGGTAATTCTGCCGAAACCGGGTGATGGCGGCCTCGTCGAGGACCACTTCAGAGACCGGAGCCAGCTCTATCTCAGAGAGCTTCTCAGTCGTCCGCTGCGTTGCCGGATCAAACCGCCGCGCGCCGTCGAGCACATCACCAAAAAGATCCAGCCGGACCGGCCCGCTTTCGCCGGGTGGGAAGATATCGATGATCCCACCGCGGACAGCATAATCCCCAGGCTCCATCACCGTCGGGCTTTGGGTGAAGCCCATCCGCACCAGAAAATTGCGCAAAGCATCTTCATCAATCCGGTTGCCGACCCCGGCGCGAAAAGCGGCCTCGCGCAGCAGCGCCCGCGCTGGTACGCGCTGGGTTGCTGCCGAAAGTGAAGTCAGCAGGATAAAGCGCTCCGGCATGCCGTGCACCAAGGCCGCGAGCGTGGCCATGCGCGCAGCCGAGATGTCCGCATTGGGCGACACCCGGTCATAAGGCAGGCAGTCCCATGCGGGAAAGACAAAGACCGGGATGTCTGGCGCGAAGAAGCGAAGTGCAGCCTGCATCGCGGCAAGACGTTTGTCATCGCGCGCGACATGCAGGACGGGCGCGCCCTTTTCAAGCTCGCGCAGGATAAGCTGCGCGTCATAGCCTTCAGGGGCGCCGCTGACGGTGATATGGTTGGCAGGGGACATGCGCGCTCACCTACAATGCGCGCTGCCGGTGTCAACCATTCAGGAAATCATCTGGGACCGAGAGGTTGTAATACATCCCGTAGATGGCCGTGAAAAAGATCGCGATCATGGCCACGACCTGAATAATGATGCGTAGGCGCAGCAACTCTTTCACGAGATCTTCGGGTGCTGGCGGGTGCTGCTGGTAGCGTCGGCAGGCATGTTGACAGATCGCGCCGACGATGGTGAGCGGAAAGCCGATCAGGAAAATACCCTGCGCCATCTCAACCTCGTAGTAAAAACCGGTCATCGCCAATCCGGTCAGGACAAATGTCGAAAGCGCTATGATCGGAATACCGGCCATGTCCTCAATCATAATGAAACGGCGTACGTGAAAATCGAAGAGTGTTTGCAAATCATCAACCGCCCCCGGCATAGAGCGTCGCGCCCGGATAATCAGATCGAATGGAATGCCCAAAACCCAATGGCTGACCACGGCCCAGGTGACCGCCACCGCCAGCCAGTACCAGATGTTGGAGAAGGTATGCAGGTCCAGGATCGCAAGGATGGAGTCTGTCACGGGCAATGTGTTTCTCGTGTCGTTCTCGGGATTTGGCGGACACTAACGTTCCGCACCTGCCTTGCCCAGACTTGTGATGCTGCAAAATCCATGCCAGCAAGAAGCCGACGCAAAAAGGTGACGATAAGATGAAACCGACCCTGGCCCCCTTCCCTGCAACACGCTTGCGGCGGATGCGCACGACCCCCGCTTTGCGTGCGTTGTCGCGTCAGCATACCTTGAGTGTGGATGATCTGATCTGGCCGGTCTTCGTCATGGAAGGACGCGACGATGAAACGCCGGTGCCATCAATGCCGGGTGTGGTGCGGCGCACGGTCGATCGCGTCGCAAAAGCGGCAGTTGACGCGCAGAACCTCGGCATCCCGGCTATCTGCATCTTTCCTTACACGGGGATGGACGCACGGACCGAGGATTGTGCAATGGCCTGGGACCCCGAAAACCTGACCAATCAGGCGATCCGCGCGATCAAGGATGCCGCCCCGTATATTGCCGTGATGACCGATATCGCGCTCGATCCCTACAACATCAATGGCCATGATGGTTTTGTCGAAGACGGTCAGATCGTGAATGACCGCACTGTGGAAGCCCTCGTCAAAATGGCACTGGCTCAGGCCGAGGCTGGCGCAGATATCCTTGGCCCTTCGGACATGATGGATGGCCGGATCGGTGCGATCCGCAATGCTCTCGAGGCCGAAGCGCATCAGAACGTCACGATCCTCAGCTACACCGCCAAATATGCCTCGGCCTTTTACGGCCCGTTCCGCGATGCGGTAGGCGCGTCAACCGCTCTAACAGGCGACAAAAAAACTTATCAGATGGATCCCGGGAACTCGGACGAGGCGCTGCGCTTGGTCGAACGCGACCTGAACGAGGGTGCCGACATGATCATGGTCAAACCTGGCATGCCATACCTAGATATCTGCAGGCGCGTGAAAGATACCTTTGGCGTCCCAACCTACGCTTATCAGGTCAGCGGCGAATACGCGATGCTACAGGCGGCGGTCGCCAATGGCTGGCTCGATGGCGAAAAGGTCATGATGGAAAGCCTGCTTGCCTTCAAGCGCGCAGGTTGTGACGGCATACTCACATATTTCGCGCCCGAAGCCGCGAAGGTACTGAACGGCTAGCACTGGACCATAGAGGTCCGCAAAGATCACGTTCAGCCCCCCTTTTTAGATGACTTTTTGACCGGCCGTCGAGAGAAGTCAAAAAGGTTGTTCGATTGACCAATGACTGGCGAAACCGCGAATGCAACGCAGAGAAGAAGCAATGACTGAGAAGCATATTTGTCTGATGGGTGATTCAATCTTTGATAATGACGCCTATGTTCCCGGCGAACCGGGGGTTATTGAGCAACTGCGTCGATCCATTCCAGCAACATGGTCTGCCTTCAAGGTCGCTGTCGATGGTGACTGTATTGAGGACATTCCCAACCAGCTTGAAAGAGTGCCAACGCACATCACGGACATAGTCGTGAGCATTGGCGGCAACGATCTTATGAAATTCCGTCACCTTCTTGCGCAGGTCGCACAAGGGGCAAAAATGCAGGACCTCATTGCGGCGCCACTTGCTGATTTTGAGATTGCTTATGGCTGGATGCTTGATGAAGTTTCGGCGCGCGGTCTTCCGATAAGCGCCTGCACGATTTACACGAGCATACCCTTCACTGAGCCGGAAATGCGAGACTATGCGCCATCAGCTATCGGAGCCTTCAATTCGCTAATCCAGCAACTGGCAAGGACTCGAAACGTGCCAGTGATCCGATTGGACCTGGCGTGCACGGAAGAGGGAGACTTTTCCGAAATGTCTCCAATCGAGCCTTCGTCACAGGGGGGGCAAAAAATCGTCGAAGCAATGTTACAAGCGCTGCGCGAAGACTGAACGGCTAGCGTTCCATCGCGCCCTTGCCCGCGATGATCTTGTCGCGGAATTTGGTGATCCGCGCGATGCGCGTTTCGGGCTTTTTGGCCCCGTTCAGATTAATGACATAGCTTTTTTGCCTCCCGGGCGTGAGCGCGTGAAAGGCCTCAGCCAGTTCCGTGTCGCAATCCAGGGCCTCAATCAACTCATCTGGCAAGTCAGGCATATCCGTATTCTTGGGCGGTCGTATGCCGTCTCTTGCGTAGCCCATCGCCTCAGCCAGATAGCCGCTGATCGTGATCGCCAATGCCGCGACCCGGTCATTGTCTGTAAAGCGGATCATGTCCGCATACTGCGTGTTCGGCCCTTGCTTTTCCAAGACGCCATCGGGATCCTTTAGCAAGGCCGCATCAAAGAAACTCAACCGGAAATCGCCGCGAAAGGCACCGATGATCGCGATATTGCGTCCGGCATGCATGTAACAGGGATGCCCCCACTTCACGACCTCCTCCAGCCCCGCCTCAAGGCAGAGCGCACGCAAGGTATTCAACCCCTCAGCCCATTGTTTCGTCGAGCATTCCGGAGTGGCAAACCGGGTGCATCGGCCGCATCCTTTGGTGAAGTAGTCCTCAATCTCGGTAATCATCATTGTCGTGATCCACGTCTGCCCCGCCGCAGATAAGGGAGAGCGAACAGATAAAGGCCGCTCAGTGTCATCAGCGCGAGTGGCGGTAGCGGAAGGTAATACACCCATTCCGTCTCCACGCCTTGCGCGGAGGCCAGAAACAGACCGGCCACGATTGTGGTAAAGGCGACTGAAAGCCAGCGATGCGTCTGTCTTATCAAGTGATTGAAATGCATGATGTTCCTCAGTCCAATTGCCGGGACAGCAGAGCCGCCAGGTTATCGATGAAGCGCCGCCAACCGCCGGTCGCTCCTGCATAGGCCTGTTTTTGGTCTTGGGTGAACCCGACCTGCTCCAGCCGCAGACGGGTGCCTTTTGGAATTGGTTCCAGCGTCCAAGTTACAATCGTATCAACGTCGGCGGCCGTCCAAGTGTATGACAAGGATGCCATGGGCGTCACTTCCCGCACTTCGCATGCGATACTGCCCCAACCGGCATCAAACGAAAACGCGGCGCCAAGTTCCGGCACAAAATCTGAGTTCATGAGCCATTCTGAAAGTAATTCTGGCTGCGTCAGTGCGCGCCAAACCCGGTCCGGTGGATAGGGCAATTCCCGCTCGATGATCACGGCACGGCGGTCTTTCATTGATCCATCCGCCGCAACAGATTTTCCAGATCATCAAATCGACCATCCCAAAACGCCGTCATCTCTGCCGTCCAATCGACCAAGGGTTTCAAAGCCTGATAGGCTGCGCGATAATGCGTCTTCCGGCCGTCTGGCCGATCCTGCACAAGGCCCGCATCGCGCAGCACGGCCAGATGCCGCGATACCGTTGGTTGAGAGATTTGAGCAAAAGTCGTCAAAGCGCCGACGGTCTGCTCACCTTCGCGGCAGAGCCGTTCAAAGATCGCGCGACGCGTCGGATCGGCGAGGGTCTTGAACAGGGTATCGTTTGAGTGCTGCATGAGAAATCATAGCCGCTCATCTATATGATGAATTCATAGCAGAGTAACTATGCATTTAGCAAGAGCGTATTTTAGGGCAGTTTCAAAAGCTGCGAATTCGGGCCAACCTTCCGCGTGACAGCCTTAGTTTGTTGGCCTATACTGCACGCATAAAAGACGGCAAACGTCTTCATGACAGGCTATAAGGCGGTACATTATGGATAACTTTTCACGGCGCGGCTTCGCGCTTGGTGCGCTTGCTGCATCTACACTTGCGGCATGCGGCAACGGCATTGGCGGCAGCGGGGCGGCCACAATTGATGCCCGTGTCGATAGCACGCTCAACGGCATGTATTCGGAGTTTCCCGGCACACGTGATCTTGCAGACCGCGCGTCAGGCATTCTGGTCATGCCGCTTGTGACCGAGGTGGGCCTTGGTTTGGGCGGCTCTTACGGACGGGGTGCCTTGCGTGTCGGGCCCTCAACGGTCGACTATTACTCTGCCACCTCCGGCAGCGCAGGTCTGCAGATTGGTGCACAGCAATTCAGCCATGTTCTGTTTTTCATGACGCCAGAAGCCTTGCTTGAGTTCCGCCAATCCCCCGGCTGGGTAGCGGGGGCCGATATCGAATATGCGGCAAATAACCAAAGTGAGATGTTGCGGGCCGATACAACGACATCACTGTCGCCAGTGATCGCGGTCGTCTTTGGACAAACCGGGCTGCGGCTGGGCGCAACAGTGGAAGGCACGAAATACACCCGGATCATTCCCTAAAGACGCCTGCACCGCGTGCATTTGCGACATCAGATGTCGCACGGTGGCACGGCAAATGGGTCTCTGCGCGGCATGCTAGCGCCTAACAAGCCGGAGTAGACTTCATGCAGACCACCACCCGTGTTGCCGTCATTGGCGGAGGCGTCGTCGGCGCCTCAGTTCTTTATCATCTGACCAAGCTTGGCTGGTCCGACGTCATGCTGATTGAGCGGTCGGATCTGACCTCCGGTTCAACCTGGCACGCGGCCGGCGGATTTCATACGCTGAACGGCGACACGAATATGGCCGCTTTGCAGGGCTACACGATCAAGCTCTACAAGGAGCTTGAAGAGATCACCGGCATGTCCTGCGGCCTGCACCATTCCGGTGGCGTGACGCTGGCAGACAATCAGGACCGGTTCGACATGCTCGTCGCTGAGCGGGCCAAGCATCGCTATATGGGCCTTGATACCGAAATCCTCGGCCCGGAAGAGATCGGCAAACTCGCCCCGATCACCAATCTCGATGGCATTGTCGGCGGGCTTTATGACCCGCTTGACGGGCACCTTGATCCCTCCGGCACTACGCATGCTTATGCCAAGGCCGCACGGATGGGCGGAGCCACGATTGAGACCCATTGCAAGGTGACCGAAACCAACCAGCGGCCCGATGGCACCTGGGATGTGGTGACCGAAAAGGGCACGATCCACGCGGAGCATGTGGTCAATGCCGGTGGCCTCTGGGCCCGCGAAGTGGCGGCGATGGCAGGCATCTATGTGCCGCTGCACCCGATGGAACATCAGTACCTCGTCACCGATGACATCCCCGAGATCTACAACCGCGACAGCGAACACCCCCATGTGATCGACCCCGGCGGCGAAAGCTACCTGCGGCAAGAGGGGCGCGGGCTTTGCATCGGGTTTTATGAAAAGCCCTGCCGCCCTTGGGCAGTGGACGGGACACCTTGGGATTTCGGGCATGAGCTGCTGCCCGATGACTATGACAAGATCGAGGACTCAATCGCGTTCGCCTATCGCCGCTTCCCCGTCCTCGAAAGCGCTGGTGTGAAATCCGTGATCCATGGGCCGTTTACGTTTGCGCCCGATGGCAACCCGCTCGTCGGCCCGGTGCCCCGTGTGCAGAACTACTGGTCCGCCTGTGGTGTCATGGCCGGGTTCAGCCAGGGTGGCGGCGTTGGGCTGATGCTGGCACAATGGATGATCGAAGGCGAATGCGAACGCGACGTGACAGCCCTCGACGTCGCCCGCTATGGCAAATGGATCACACCCGGCTACACACGGCCCAAGGTGATCGAAAACTACCAGACCCGTTTCTCAGTCAGCTATCCGAACGAGGAACTGCCGGCCGCCCGGCCCCACCGGACCACACCGATGTATGATATCTTCACGGGATTAGGTGCCGTCTGGGGCCATCAATTCGGGCTGGAAGTGCCCAATTACTTCGCCAAAGAGGGCGACCCAACTTACGAAACGCCAACCTTCCGCCGCTCGGATGCCTGGAACGCCACACGGCGTGAGGTGCAGGCGGTCCGCGCCGGTGTCGGCATCAACGAGGTCCAGAATTTCGGTAAATTCAGCGTCACCGGTCCCAGTGCCCGCGCCTGGCTTGACCGGATCATGGCGGGCCGCATCCCGCAGCCGGGGCGCATGTCGCTCACCCCGATGCTGTCACCCAAGGGGCGGCTTTGGGGCGATTTTACCGTCTCCTGTCTCTCTGAAACCGAATTCCAGCTCACCGCCAGCTATGGCGCGCAGGAAATCCATCACCGCTGGTTCCTCCAGAACGCGGCGGATGATTGCGTGGTCGAAAACATCTCGGACAAACGCAACGGTTTCCAGATCGCGGGACCGAAAGCGCGCGATCTCCTGACCGCCTGCACGCGCGATGACGTCGCCTCCATGAAGTTTCTCGACGTCCGCCGCATGACCGTTGGTCAGGTCGCCTGCATCGTCCAGCGCGTCAGCTATACCGGCGATCTGGGGTTTGAGATCTTCTGCGACCCGATGGACCAGCGCCAGCTTTGGGCGACCCTGTGGGAGGCGGGCCAGCCCATGGGCATCACGCCTTTCGGGATGCGCGCGATGATGTCTCTGCGGCTTGATCGCTTCTTCGGCTCATGGCTGTCTGAATTTTCACCCGATTACACAGCCGCCGAAACGGGCATGGACCGTTTCATCAGCTTCAAGAAAAACACCGATTTCATCGGGCGCGCCGCGGCCGAGGAAGAGCGGGCCAATCCACCTGCCCGCACGCTGGTGAGTTTTGAGGTCGAGGCGGATGATGCCGATGTCGTGGCCTATGAACCGGTCTTCATCAACGATCAGGTGGCGGGCTTCTGCACCTCTGGCGGCTATTCGCACCATGCCGACAAATCCATAGCTATGGCGCTTGTCCCCCGCAAACATGCCAGTGATGATCTGGTGGCAGAGATTGAGATCATGGGCAAACGCCGCAAGGCCACACGGGTCACGACCCACCTCTTCGACCCCGACATGACGGCCATGCGCGGGTGATCCCGATCCTGATCCTCGCCGCCGGCACATCCAGCCGGATGCGCGGCGGGGACAAATTGCTGGAAGAGGTGCGGGGCGAACCGCTTTTGCGGCTGCAGGCACAGCGCGCCCTGCGCACCGGTTATCAGGTCTACATCGCCCTCGGCCCCGACAGCCACGCGCGTGCCGTTGTGCTCTCTGACTTAGATGTCACATGCCTCACGATCCCCGAAGCGACCGAAGGCATGTCAGGCACAATGCGGGGCGCTGTCGCAAAACTGCCCGCAGCCCCGGCTTTCATGATGTTACTGGGCGATCTGGTCGCGCTGGAAACGGAGGATCTGAAGCGGGTCTTTAAGGCGCGAGAAGATCAACCCGATCACCTGATTTGGCGCGGGGCAACGACGGGCGGCAAGCCCGGACATCCTATCATTTTCGACGCATCACTGCGCCCGGAATTTGCGAAACTGGCCGGTGATAGCGGTGGCGAAACACTGGTCAAACCGCTGCGAGAGCAGACCTGCCTTGTCCCTTTTCACGATGACCGGGCCCGACTTGATCTCGATACGCCAGAGGAATGGGCCGCCTGGCGCGCCTCACTTGCGAAAAAATAGCCGCGACTCTTTCTTTTTGACCGTGCGCCTGGCTGCCCGGTAGTTGCGCAACCCTTCTTTTGTCGCAAGCTCTGGGAACAGCAGGAAAAGCTCTTCGCGTTGGTCCGTATCCACGCCTTTCAGGGAATAGTCCCCGGGTTGAAAGCTTTCCGTCCAAGCACCGTCCGAAAGAACAATCTCGTGGTTTTGGCACATGAAGTGGATGTAGGTGGCTTGCGGCGCATTCATCACCTCGACCCCTTCCATCCTGGTCATGTGCTTTGCCGTCATCAGCACTTCGCTTTCTCCAAAGTAAAGCTTGGCTATGTCAGAGACGATCAGCACGCGATGATTGGGCGACACGATCATATCGCGGTCTGGCAGATCGTCCCCCAATGCGCCCTTGCGGATCATGATGGGAAGCAGGTTTGGGCTGAGTTTCAGATCATCCAGCTTCAGCTCTTTCTTGCCCGCCCAAGTGATATACTGAATCCCGTTGTCGCGGGTCAGTACTCGGTCACCTGCTTTGAGCGTTTCCGCCGGTTGTTCACCTTTTGGAGTCGCAATCATTGTGCCGGGTGTAAAACAGGGGATAACGTTTTCGATTTCCGAAAACGTCATCGTCGATCCATCGGTGAAGGTGACCACCCCCGCTTCTGGATCGGTCGGATCATAGGTGATGAAATCGACGCCGGAACCCGTCAGATCAAGGACGTCAATATCGTTGCCGTCACCGTCTTCGCCACCGACCACCACATCCCCGGCTGTACCACCAAGGAATGTGTCAGACCCAGCGTTACCGAACAGCGTATCGGCCCCGGTGCCGCCTGTGATGGTGTCATTGCCAGAGCCGCCACGGATCGTGTCATCACCAGCTTGGCCGAACAGCGTATCGGCCCCATTGCCGCCGCGGATATCGTCATTGTTGCCAACCGCGTCGTTGACGATCGTGTAGTCGATATTGGTCAGCGCGCCAGTGCCGAAAAGCTCCACTTCCATGCGCGTGACACCGGATGTGTCGATCGCCTGTGACAGCAATGTGTTGTCGCCGCCCACGGGCAGGTCAATCTCAGCGATCAGCGCGCCGTCTTCATCGTAAAGGCGGATTTCACCGCCGCCCGACGTATCAATGACATCAAGGCTATTGACGGTGGCGGGACCCGCAAATTCGAAAACAAAGGTTCCGCCGGTCAGGTTGTCGTCAGGGTCGGAAGTGTCACCATCCTCCGAAAGGATCAGGATGTTGCCCACGCCCGGTACTGAAAGATCCGTATCTCCGCCTGTCGGATTGGCGGAATCAAAGATCATGACCGGATTATCGGAGTTCACGCTGGAGATACGTACGCCATCAGTGATAAACTGCTGATTGACGATATCGCCCGCGCTCAGTTGATCGAGGTCGAGCGGGCCATCAAACTCCGGCGCATCTCCATAGATGATGTCAGCACCATTGCCGCCGCGCAGGTCATCCGCGCCCTCACCACCAAAGATGGTATCCGCGCCACCGCCCGACGAAACAAAATCGTCTCCGCCACCGGCGATGACGATATCGTCATTACTGCCCTCGCCGGGCAAGACTGCGTCGTTAGCGTTGATACGGTCACCATCCGGGTCATCCTGATAGCCGGTATTGATCGTGTCAGCGCCGGAAGTGCCTTCGACATAGCCGTCGAGTTCCACGGTGCTGAAGGTAATGTCAGAGACCCCGACGACGCCCGATTGCGCCGCGTCTGGACCGTTGTCGTAGATGACCTGCAGGCTCACAATCGGCCCAGGGATGGTAACAGTCACGCTGTCAGGCGCACCGGACCCTTCGATCCCTGGCGAGACATTGCCATCGGAACTGAGCGTGTTTCCGGCAACGCTGTGATGAAATGCAAGATCGGTAAAACTGACGGGCACCGCATCGCCATTGGCATCAAGCGCGATGACCGTGATCTGATCGTCCCAGGTGCCTGCATCGACATCCAGAAGCTCAAACTGCACATTCTCGACCGGGTCATCGAAAGCGACATCCAGCGTGACCGGCTCATCCACCTGCGAGGCGACCAAAACTTGCTCACCCGCGATGGTGCCCAACGCCCAGGCCGTCCCATCGTTGGTTGGCGTCGCAACATCTATGTCAATACTTGCGCCGGAACCGGACACGGTATTGCTGCCGTCGATGTCGGTTGTCGACCAATCAAGCGTCAGGATTGTCATTTGCGGCTGGTTCCTGCCATCGAATACTTGCTCTGCCTGGCCAGTCTTGTTCGGCCTTATCACTCATTCACTTTTAGCGCCCATCGGCGACCGTACACGATCCACGTGAATGCCCAATTAATCGCAGCCATCATTCACTTGAATTGCTTGCTTTTTCCGCTGCGCGTTAACTTTTGCAAGCCTAATGCTGCAACATGGTCACAAGAAGGCAGGATTTCGTCGTTAACGCTGCAAAACGCAGCGTAAATGAGGCGATTTGTGAGGGTGCTGGTGCCGATAGCGCGCATCCAATCGCCTTGTCTGGCTCGTTGGATAGCGTCCGATTGCACGCCGATAACAGGTCTTTTTGCGTTGATCGTCACGGGTTCAGTTGGGCGCTATCTAGATACAGTTCATGCCATTGAACTTCCTCTACCTGGTCCTCCCAGCAACCTGCAGATTTCGAAGAATCCAGATGGATCGGAAATCTACAGACGAAAGATTGTTCCCTATTTTTACCGAGAGTGACACCATTTCATCCGCCACTCATCTGCAAACCGTGCCAATCACCGCAGGTGCCGCCTACCACTGCAGTGAAAATAGGCTGTGCTTGCCGGCCCTCGGCGTGAACTCATCAAACAGGAGTTTGTTCACTGCCCGGTAGACAAAATTCTCAGGTGAGTACCTAGAATGACTTTCCGTAGTCAGCGGGTAGCTCTCTGGCCTCGTCGAAGCCACCGTGCTACAATAACTCGCTTCTCCAGTTGCTATCTCCAGCGTCTGGAAAGGTTCTTGCCAAGTCAGGTCGTAGCCATAACGTCTGCTGCTATCGCTCGGACGCGCATCCCATCTCTCATTGAGATTTATGGCGAATTCGGAAGCTTCATCACATGCATCAAAATGGTTGATGGCCAGCGTTGCGCCATAGTCGGACTCAGAGGTTCGCCAATCGACGACTGCAAAGCCAAACAGCGGCGTTAACGGCTGGCTATATGCGTCCAAAGGATCGGTAACACTCTGCGGAAATGACACCCGAAGCAGGTACGGAGTGCGGTTTCCCCAACTGCGTATGGACAATTCTACGATTGTCGCACTCTCCGGAACCATTTTTGCTGCAGCATCGATCATCGCGAGATAGGCATTGGAAAAATGAACGTAGTTCGGATCATTCGTCGACTCGCGCCAGCGATCGCCTATGAAATATCTCGATTGGGCAGTGATCACGTTGCTTTGGTCTCGTCGTACGAAGAAGTCTTGGCTGTTACCCGTTGCTCCTCTCGCAACCTCCATGAGGTCGTCTTCGAGCAGCGACCGCCCTGGTTTGACAAGCGAGTTCTCAAAAACGGACAAAGCACTGCTTTCATCAACCATGCCCCAACGCTGCAGCGCAAGGTCCGGATTTCCAAAAAGCGTAAGCATGTCGATTCTGTTCGGATCAGCACCGATGTAGTCCGGATCCTCAGCTGAAAGTCTGTAGATCCGCTGACGAATTGGAAGCTGACCTCGGAACGTCGCGTAGTCATATATGATGGGCCAATCCTCTGGCGCCACGAGCTCACGCAATGCCCCAAAGTCAGTTCTGCTGATGGCATCCATATACTCTGTAGGGTCAAACCCATCATGAACAGCAGCATAGGCACTGGCGATGAAACGTGGTGGCACCTCCATCACGGAAGTTTGAGTGGCTTGCGCTTCCACCAATTGAGCCATCGAGGCGAATGCGAGGGCTCCGGCAAGTCTATTCAGTAAGATCATTGTCTTCCGCTATTTCGGCACTGCTGGGTTGTTTTAAAAACGGGGCACCAGATCACCGCAGTGCGAACACGTCGACACGGTACGGAATGGGCCAAGACAGTCAAGTTACTTGCCCTGGACCCGCACGGATGACGTCGTAAAGTACGTAGAGCAGTTGGAGAAAACTTGGTGGCGCATGGAGCCTGATCCAATTTTTCCCAATGAAAACAATATATTGTGGTGCCGATGGAGAGACTCGAACTCTCACGATGTTACCATCGGGGGATTTTGAATCCCCTGCGTCTACCATTCCGCCACATCGGCCAGTGCGCCTCTCCTAAAGGGGCGCATGAGGCGCGTCAATTGGCCAATTGCATTTTGCGCGGCTGAAAAACGCGCCGCACATGCAACGTCTCTGTCGCTCCTGTCAGGTTATGCGTGCAAATGCTTGACGGCCCATATCCCTCATGGCCTAAGACGCCGGACACGGTAAAAGGGCAGCCTGCGATGTTGCGTCAGCTGTATGATTGGACGATTTCCCTGGCGCAGACGCCCCATGCGCTGTGGGCGCTGGCTTTCATCTCGTTCATTGAATCCTCGTTCTTCCCAATTCCACCCGATGTGCTGATGATCCCGATGATCATCGCCCGACCGTCCCGCGCCTTTTTGATCGCAACGGTGGCCACCATCGCCTCGGTCGCAGGCGGGCTTTTCGGGTACTACATCGGATTTGCAATGATGGAGAGCTTCGGACGTCCAATCCTGGAGTTCTACGGCAAGGATGCCAGCTTTGATGAGATGTCCGCCACTTTTAACGAATATGGCGCGTGGGCTGTGGTTGTGGCGGGCGTGACCTTCCTGCCCTTCAAGGTGATCACCATCGCATCTGGCGTCACGGGCCTCTCCCTGCCCGTCTTCATCGCATCCTCGATCTTCGCCCGCGCCCTGCGTTTCTTCATCGTCGCAGCGTTGTTATGGAAATACGGGGAACCCATTCGTGATTTCATCGAAAAGCGTTTGGGGCTTATGTTCATCTTGTTCTGTATTCTGCTGATTGGCGGTTTTGCGTTGATAGGATTGGTATGACCCGCAACTTGATGATCATGCTCGCAGCCGGTGGGTCGGCGGGTTTGCTTGCCGGGGCCTACCTGTTCCAGTTTCTCGGATATCCACCGTGTGCGATGTGTCTGTGGCAGCGTTGGCCCCATGCTGCAGCGATTGTGATTGGCGTCCTGGCCCTGAAGGTTCCCGGTCCTTGGTTGGCCGGATGCGGTGCAATTGCCGCCGCCGCGACCGGCGGCATCGGGGTCTATCACACAGGGGTCGAGCGAGACTGGTGGGAAGGCCCGGCGAGTTGCTCTGGCGGTGGCGCGCTGGATGGCTTGAGCGGTTCTGATCTTCTGGCGATCGAGGGGCCACAGGTCGTCATGTGCGATCAGGTCTCGTGGGAGTTACTGACGCTGTCGATGGCGAGCTGGAATGCGCTTGCCTCCTTCGCGCTAGTGGTCGTTTGGATCGTCGCCGCGCGCCTCAGCGTCGGGTCGACAAGAGCAGGCTCGTCTCGGACCGCGTGACACCTTCCAGGCGGCGGATCGCAAAGAGCACCTGATCAAACTCCTCCAGCGTCTGCGCGCCAATCTCCGCGATCAGATCCCAGGTGCCATTGGTGGAATGCACCGCACGCACCTGCGGGATCGTGGTGAGACGCTTCATCGCCCGTTCCGCCGCCCGCCCGGCAATATCCAGCATCATCAATCCGCGCACCGCGTCGGGCCGCACATCGGACCGGGTCAACACCGTGAACCCCGCAATCTCTCCGCTTGCCATCAGCCGATCAAGGCGGGTGCGCACGGTGCTGCGGGTCACCCCCAGTTCCGCCGCCAAATCGGACAAGGCCGCCCGCGCATTTAGCTTCAACACCGCAATCAGGCGGCTATCCAATTCGTCCATTTGCACTGCTCACAACGCATAATCTGACCCCATTTTGCACAATTTGGCCGCTTATCCCACCCGCAGATTTGCGCAAAACTCGCGCCATGACACAAAAACACTGCATCCTCATCGGCGCGCCCGTCGATTGCGGCAAGCGTCGCCGTGGCTGTCTGATGGGTCCCGACGCCTATCGCACGGCGGGTATCGCCGAAGCCCTCACCGCCCTCGGCCACACGGTCGAAGACATCGGCAATCTCGCGCCAAAACCGGTCGAAGTCCCGAAGCCACCGAACTCCCAGGTCTATGCCCTTGCGGAGAATGTAGGCTGGACCCATACGCTGATTGACGCGGCACTGAATGCCGCCCCAAAGGGCCTCCCCATCTTCATGGGCGGCGACCACGCGCTCGCGGCGGGCAGCGTTGCGGGCATGGCCGCCCATGCCGCCCGCGAAAACCGCCCCTTCTTCGCACTCTGGCTGGATGCCCATAGCGACATCCACACACCGGAGACGACCGATACCGGCAACCTGCACGGCACACCTGTGGGCTATGTCACCGGCCGCGCCGGTTTTGACGCCTACCCGCCCCTGCCCGCACGCGTTGACCCTGCCAATATCTGCATGATCGGCCTGCGCTCCGTGGATGAGGCAGAGCGCCAGGTCCTGGCGGGCGGCGACGTGACGCTCGTGGACATGCGCCGGATTGACGAGGAAGGGATCAGCGCCCCGCTGCAGACATTCCTCGAAAAAGTCGACGACGTGAACGGGATGCTGCACGTCTCGCTCGACGTCGACTTCCTTGACCCGTCGATTGCCCCCGCCGTTGGTACGACCGTTCCTGGCGGAGCAACCGTCCGTGAAGGGCATCTGGTGATGGAGATGCTGTCGGATAGCGGCCTCGTCACCTCGCTCGACCTTGTCGAACTCAACCCGTTCCTCGACGATCGCGGCAAAACCGCAAATCTGATGGTCGACCTCACCGCATCGCTCATGGGCCGCCGCGTATTCGACCGCCCGACGCGGAGCAAGCTATGAGCCTCAAAGCCTCCGAACTGGCCATGGTGCCATTTGTCAGCGTCGACAACATGATGCGCCTCGTCCATCACATTGGGATGGAACATTTCATGGCCGACCTCGCCCATGAGATCGAAGTGGACTTCGCCCGCTGGGAACTGTTCGACAAAACACCCCGCGTCGGGTCGCATTCCGATGTCGGCGTCATCGAACTGATGCCCACATCCGACGGCACGCTTTACGGGTTCAAATACGTGAACGGCCACCCCAAGAACATGAAGGAGGGCCTGCAAACCGTCACCGCCTTCGGCGTGCTATCCGAGGTCGATACCGGCTACCCGATCCTCTTCTCCGAAATGACGGTCCTGACCGCCCTGCGCACCGCCGCCATGTCGGCCGTCGCCACCAAGCACCTCGCCAATTCAGATGCCAAGGTCATGGCGATGATCGGCAATGGTGCGCAATCTGAATTCCAATGCATCGCGCAAAAGGCGGTCAACGGCGTCGACACAATCCGCCTTTACGACATCGACCCCGCAGCCACCGAAAAATGCATGACGAACCTTGAAGCTGCGGGCCTGACCCTCATCCACTGTCCCACGCCCGAAGATGCCATCGAAGGCGCCGGGATCATCACGACGGCCACCGCCGACAAGGACATGCAGACGATCCTGACCGACAACATGGTGGGCAGCGGGGTCCATATCAACGCCATCGGCGGCGACTGCCCCGGCAAAACGGAACTCCACCGCGACATCGTCGCCCGTTCATCGGTTTTCACCGAATACACCCCTCAGACCCGCATCGAAGGCGAGATCCAGCAGATGGCCCCCGACCATCCGGTCACCGAACTTTGGGAAGTGATCACCGGCGCCGCCCAGGGGCGCACAGACAGCGCCGTAATCACGCTTTTCGATGGCGTGGGTTTCGCCATCGAGGATTTCAGTGCCCTCCGCTACGTCCATGACAAGATCAAGGACACGCCCTTCTACATCGACTTCGACCTAATCGCCGACCCGGACGACCCACGCGATCTGTTTGGAATGGTCAAACGCGCCGGTTAACGTCGCTGCAACTTATCGCCGATCGCGCAAATTGGGGTTCCCAAGGCGGGCCACGTCGCTACATTGCGCCGACGAAGGACAAACGAAAGACCGACCATGTTCAAAGGCCTGCTTTGCCTGTCAGCACTCTGCATCATCCTCGCTGCATGCACCAATACCGGGGGAGCCGACATCCCGTTGATCCCCGTGCCGCAGGCCGGCCAGTACTGATATCTCAGGGAACGTTTCTCGCGAGGTCTGATGTCGGTTTGCGAAAGGACCTGCCGTTCGTAATCGCAAGTCGAAGGTCAGCCTCTTACGCGAACTCAGATGCGATCCAGTCAACAATCCGCTTGATGCGCGTCTGGCGCAAATGGTCCTTGGCCCATGAGATGTACAGCCCATCACCAGAGGGGTTGGGATCGACCCAAATCTCCACCAGCTTCTTTGCCCTGAGATCATGCTCCACCATGTAGGTTGGTGCGATGGCAACACCGTGGCCTCCAGCGGCAGCATCGAGCGCAAGAGCGGCTCGGTCGAAATTGAGCAGCTTGTGCGCGTCTCCATACCCTGTTGCTTGGATCAGCTTTTCCCAACGCCGGTGCGCGTCCTGAAGCAGCGGAAACGTGAGCAAAGTCTCCAGTCCTACTGGCCAATCCGGTCGCAAGAATTCAGGACTGCACACGGCAACAAGGCGAATATCGGCTAGGCGGCGCGATACGTGAGCTGCATTTGTATCATGTGCTTTGCCAGGCCAGATTGCGATCTCATTCCGGCCTAGACTGCGCGCCAGAACCTGCTCGTGAACCTGCGTGGTCAGGGAGACATTCGGGAACCTGGTCGCGAAAGCGTCCATACGTGGCATGAGCCATTTTGTTGCTGTGGACGAACCAAGATGCAGCGTGATGCGATCACCTCCATCATCGACGCTCACCAACGCGGTGTCGAGGATCGCAAGGGCTTCTTTCATGGCTGCATGGCAGCGCTCACCTTCCAGAGTAAGCGAAACGCCGCGAGCACCCCGCACGAGAAGAACCACCCCAAGCTCAATTTCGAGCTGTTTGATCCGTTGAGAGACTGCACCACGCGAGAGGTTCAGTTCTTCAGCCGCGCGTTGCAGGTTCCCATGCGACGCGACGACAGAGAAGACCCGCAGCGCGTTCAGATTCACATTCTTCATTCGACGCCCCAAAGGCGATAGATTTTCTTAACGCTGGTGAAATTATCCTGCTTTGTCAATTTAGTGCAGGTGGTCGATAGAGGTGGGAAATCTTTAGGCAGCACATGACGGCAGAGGTTGAGCGATGACCCAGAACATCCGGCCAGCGACACCCGATGACATACCTCACTTGGTCGAACTCCTCATGCTCGATGCAAAGGAACGCCAAGCAAAGGATATGATCCTCTGGAAGATGGCCGACGATGCACCCGCGCAGATCGAAAACGCGCTAACCTTTGCGATCACAGCAGACCAGCAACCCTTCCGTCAGTTTTGGCATGTAGCACATGACGCGGGTCGTATCACCGGCGTTGTCCACTCGATGATGCTGCCTGTGCCGCCCATCTATTCAGGGAAGTATGGTGGTGAACCGGGTCTTATTCTGCCTGACTCGTTCGTCTCGCCAGAGGCGGCGGTTGGGACAGTCAATTCTTTGCTTTCGGCAGCAGAAAGAACTCTGCACGAGGCAGGTGCACGGATCATACTGGCATCCTTCGTCACAGGTGAGGATTGGCGGCGCGAGTTTGAAGCGACGGGGTATGAAGCAATCACGCTCTATCTTTCGCGGAGTGACCTAAGCGACCAAGGAATGCCATCCGATGTCAGTTACGCAACAGAAGACGATGTGCCAGGCATTGTTGCGCGTAGTGCCGAAAATCGGCAGGTTCTTTTCGACATTGATCCCTTCTGGGAACCCCATCCTGAAGCTGATCCGCGGTTCTCAGCGTGGATGATGCGGAGCCTCACACTTCGGGATCGCGACATGATGGTTCTGGGTCCAAAAGGTGATGTTGACGGATACGTCATCGCGCAACCCGCCTCTCGGCTACACTTTCCGCCTGCCCACGACATCACAGGGACGGGTGTGATTGACGACTACTACCACCCAGATCTGGCCAACTCGGCGGCTCTTGACCAAAGCGGCGAAGGTGCGATGACGCTACTGCGCGGAGGCGAAGCTGCTTTCACCAACCGTGGCATAGGAACCGCCTTTGTCGTTTGTCCTGCGGGATGGCGGTCGAAGATCGAGGTACTGGAGTCCGCTGGCTACGAGACTGCGATGACTTGGTCGATCAAGCGGTAACATCAACTTAGCTACTATTGGGGTGTTCCTTCGCATCCAGAAAACTGGCTCTTTCCACGTTGCCACCACAGACAGAATGCGCAGCAACTCGGCCGAGTACGTAAACGGGGAAACCGTTAGTGGTAGTGAAATTCGCCGGTTACATGCCGCCATTCACCCGCGCTGATCAACTTGCGATGCACAAACCGCACCGAATGCAGAGGGCCGTCCAGTTCCTCTTGCCAAAAGCTGATAAACTTCAACAGCTTATCGTGATCGGGGGCTAGATCATAATCCTGCCAGACAAACGTATTCAGTACATGGGGATGGTCCGGCATGTGATAAAACATCTCAGCCGTCGTCAGGCCGTACCCTTTCATCATCAACTCTGTCTCTGACTGCATAACTGCTCCTTTTCTTGATCTTGTAAGAAAATGATTTCGAAGAGCAAAAATAAGTCAACAAAAACAATATGCTATCACTGATCTTCGGTGGCTGCTAACAGCGTTGCCGATGTGGCATTGCGCCCCATATCAAGTGTCTGATATCATCTTTGCAACGAAATATAGCACAATAAGCAGCAACAGGCGGCCTACGTGAACGACACTCCGGAAACACCTGAAAACGAAGATGAAATGCCGCCAGAGCGCCCCGCATATCACGGGCCGGCGGTCACGATCGAACACGAATTGAAGACCAGCTACCTCGATTACGCCATGAGCGTGATCGTTTCGCGGGCAATTCCTGATTTGCGCGATGGCCTAAAACCTGTGCACCGGCGCATCATTTATTCGATGTATGAGAAAGGCATTACGGCCGACAAGGCTTATCGGAAGTCTGCAAAATCGGTCGGCGACGTGATGGGTTCATATCACCCGCATGGTGATTCCGCGATCTATGACGCGCTTGTGCGGATGGCGCAGGATTTCTCCATGTCGCTGATGCTGATCGATGGCCAGGGCAATTTCGGCTCTATGGACGGCGATGGTGCAGCCGCCATGCGCTACACCGAGAGCCGCCTCGCCAAGGTCGCGCAATACATGACCGAAGACCTGCCCAAGGACACGGTCGACTTCATGGACAATTACGACGGCAAGGAGCAGGAACCCACTGTTCTGCCGTCGCGCTTTCCCAACATGCTCGTCAATGGGGCTGGTGGTATTGCCGTGGGCATGGCCACCAATATCCCGCCGCATAACTTAGGCGAAGTGGTTGATGCCACGCTCGCGCTGATCGACGATCCGGACCTTTCGACTGAACAATTGATCGAGCATATCCCCGCCCCCGATTTCCCCACCGGCGGGATCATTCTGGGCCGCTCCGGCGCGCGCAAAGCCTATTTGGAGGGACGCGGGTCTGTCATCATCCGTGCCAAGACGAAGGTTGAGGAGATCCGCAAGGACCGCTTTGCCATCATCATCGAGGAAATCCCCTATCAGGTGAACAAGGCCACGATGATCGACCGCATCGCCGAGGCCGCGCGCGACAAGCGGATCGAAGGCATCGCCCATGTGCAGGACGAATCCGACCGCAATGGCGTGCGTGTCGTGATCGAACTGAAGCGCGATGCCACGGCAGAGGTCGTGCTGAACCAGCTCTTCCGTTTCACGCCGATGCAAACCAGCTTTGGCTGCAACATGCTGGCGCTCAACGGCGGCAAGCCTGAGATGCTGACGCTGCGCGGATTTCTGACCTCCTTTGTCGATTTCCGCGAGGACGTTGTCGCCCGTCGAACTGCCTTTGAGCTGCGCAAGGCCCGCGAGCGGGCGCACATCCTTTGCGGCCTCGCCGTGGCTGTGACCAATATTGACGAGGTTGTCGCGACCATCCGCGCCTCTGCCGATGCCGCGACCGCCCGTGAAAAGCTGATGACGCGGCGCTGGCCCGCGGAAAGCATCCTTGAATACATCGCGCTGATCGATGATCCGACCCATACCGCGAATGAGGACGGCACCTACAACCTCTCTGAGACACAGGCCCGCGCCATTCTAGAGTTGCGCCTACAGCGCTTGACCCAGATTGGCGTTCAGGAAGTCACGGATGAACTGCAGGAACTGGCACGCAAGATCCGTGAATATCTTGAAATCCTCGGCTCACGTGAGCGGATCATGCAGATCATCCGCGATGAGCTGACCGAAGTGCGTGACCTTTTCGCCGTTCCACGTCGCACCGAAATCGTCGATTGGTCCGGCGACATGGAAGACGAGGACCTGATCGAGCGCGAGGATATGGTCGTGACCGTGACATCCGGCGGCTATATCAAGCGCACCGCCCTGACCGATTTCCGCGCGCAACGGCGTGGGGGCAAAGGCCTGTCGTCAATGCAGACGAAGGAAGAGGACGTCGTCACGACCCTCTTCGTGGCCAATACCCATACGCAGCTTCTGTTCTTCACGACTGACGGGATGGTCTACAAGCTGAAAACCTGGCGCCTGCCGCTGGGCAATCGGACGGCGAAAGGCAAGGCAATCGTGAACATCTTGCCGATCCCGCAAGGTGTCTCGATTGCAGCCATCATGCCGGTCGACCGGCCCGAGGAAGAATGGGATGATCTGCAAGTCGTGTTTGCCACCTCTGCAGGAACTGTGCGCCGTAACAAATTGTCGGACTTCACAAATGTCATGCGCAACGGCAAGATTGCCATGAAGTTTGAGGATGAACACGCGGAGACGACACTGATCAACGCGCGCATCGCTTCGAACGATGATGACGTGATGCTGGTCACCGATTCAGGCCGTGCAATCCGCTTCCCCGCCACGGACGTGCGCATCTTCAATTCACGCAGCTCTGTCGGTGTGCGCGGCATCAGGCTGCAAGGTGAAGACAAGGTCGTCTCAATGTCCATCATCCGACACTTTGAGGCTGATCCGGCGGAGCGTGCCGCCTATCTGAAAATGCGCCGCGCCATGGCGGGTTTGACCGACGATGCAGAGAATGAGGACGAAGAGGCCGCACCGGGCCAGATCAGCCAGGAACGCTATGCCGAGATGTCGGCGGCGGAAAACCTGATCCTGACGATCACCGCCAAGGGCTCTGGCAAGCTAAGCTCCAGCCATGATTACCCCGTCCGTGGGCGCGGTGGCATGGGCGTCGCAGCCATGGACAAGGCGATGCGGGGCGGCCCATTGGTCACCTCCTTCCCGGTAGAGATGTCGGACCAGATCATGCTTGTGACCTCAACAGGCCAGTCCATTCGCGTTCCCATTGACGGCATTTCGTTCCGTTCGCGCGGCGCAGGCGGCGTCAAAGTGTTCGACACTGGCGCTGGTGAAACCGTTGTGAGTGTGGCCTGGATCGCGGATCAAGGGGCGGATGAAGACGAAGAAAACTAGAAGGTAAGGCAGTCAAAAATAACAGCGAAAAGGGAAAAACCCGATGATAAGAGCAGTTCTTTACGCAGGTATTCTGATTGGTTCAACTTCGACCCTGGCCCTGGCCCAGCAACTTGATGGTGCTGAGATTGGTCTGGAACTTCAGCGGTTTAGCGATATCTCTGAAACCAACACCTCCTATTATGGTGGTGTCGAGGTCGCGATCTCACCCATTATCGGATTTGGGGCGGATGCCAGTTTCACGACCAATTCGGAAAACAGCGACAATGTCACAAGCCTGACTTTGCATGGCATCTACAATGGCGGGCCGTCCGGCAGCAGCTTGGGACTGTTTTACAGCATCGATAGCGTGGATGACGATGATGCGAACCTCTTTGGTGCCGAGGCAGCCTTTGCCTTTGGACGGGGACGCGTAGACAGTTACATCGGTGCGGGGGCGAGTTGGACGATACAAACACCGATATCGGTTTTATCGGCGTCGATCTCGATTATGAGCTTGGCAACGGATTTGGCGTTGGTGCTGGTTTTGAGAGCTACAATCTTTCGTCTAGCGATGGCGACGGCACAATCCGGACGCTCGAAATTGGCGGATCTTACCGTGTCGCCCCGGAGGTGATCATTTTCGGTAGGCTCGGCAATCTAAGCAGAGATATCGATGGTGGCGCCGATGATGATGACAGTTATTTCATGATTGGCGCTGAAGTTGGCTTTGGCCGGAATGGTGGGCTGACCTTCGGGCCGCGCAGCATTCTAAAGGATGTGCCGGTGATTTTCTGAGCGACCTTTCAGCAACCAGGTGCGTGGCGGGGTTTGCAAACCCGCCAGCACCATCTAAATCACCTGCATGACAAAGATACTCAACATCATCGGCGGCGGCATGGCCGGGTCCGAGGCGGCTTGGCAGGCTGCGAATGCCGGTATCCAGGTCAGGTTGCATGAAATGCGCCCGAAAGTCGGGACATTTGCACATCGCACCGGTCATTTGGGTGAGATGGTGTGCTCCAATTCGTTCCGGTCAGACGATCACGAGCAAAACGCTGTGGGCCTTTTGCATTGGGAGATGATGCAAGCCAACGGTCTGATTATGCGCACGGCCTACGAGCATCGGCTGCCTGCTGGTGGCGCATTGGCGGTTGACCGGGATCCTTTCGCGGAAAGCGTGACGCAAGCGTTAAAAGCGCATCCGAACATCCAGATTTCATACGATGAAATCACATCGCTGCCAGAAGACGGTCATTGGATCATCGCCACAGGTCCGCTGACCTCTGGCGCATTGGCTGAGGCTATTCAGAAAGAAACCGGCGCCGAGGCGCTCGCCTTCTTCGATGCCATCGCCCCCATCGTCTATGCCGAGACGGTTGATATGGATGTGGCCTGGATGCAGTCGCGCTACGACAAGGGCGAGACCGAGGAAGAACGAACCGCCTACCTGAACTGCCCGATGACCCGCGACCAATATGAGGCGTTCATCGACGCTTTGCTGGCGGCGGAGAAAACCGCGTTCAAGGAAGGCGAGACCGCAGGCTATTTCGACGGCTGCCTGCCGATTGAGGTCATGGCCGAACGCGGACGCGAGACGCTGCGCTTTGGCCCGATGAAGCCCGTGGGGCTGACCAATGCCCATGATCCGGCGACCAAACCTTATGCGGTGGTACAGCTACGCCGCGACAACGCCTTGGGCACGCTGTTTAATATCGTGGGCTTTCAGACCAAGATGAAATACGGCGCGCAGAAGGCTGTTTTCAAAATGATTCCCGGGCTTGAGAATGCGGAGTTCGCCCGTCTTGGTGGCATTCACCGGAACACGTTCGTCAACGCGCCCACGCTGCTGGATGATCAGATGCGGCTGCGCTCAAAACCGCATATCCGCTTTGCCGGACAGATCACCGGTGTTGAGGGCTATGTGGAAAGTGCCGCGATGGGCCTGCTGGCCGGACGCCTCGCCGTGGCCGAATTGACGGGGCAAGCCCTGGCTCCCGTCCCGCCAACGACGGCGATGGGCGCGCTTGTGACCCACATCACCGGCGGGGCCGAGGCGAAGACATTTCAGCCGATGAACGTCAACTTTGGCCTGTTCCCACCCGTGGACGGCATCAAGGGCGGGCGACGCAATCGCAAGGACCGCTACAAGGCCTACACGGATCGGGCCAAGGCGGATTGGACCGCATGGCTGGGCCAAAAGGCGCTGGACGCGGCCTGAGCGGCGGGCCTAAAGTCCTGTCATGACCGAAAAGAAAGACGTCATGCGCCCTGGCCTCTGGACCCCGCGCCCGGTGGAAGAGACGATCGCCATCTATGCCGATTGGGCTGAAACCTATGACGCGGATGTCATCAAACGGGGCTATCACACGCCCGGCCGCATCGCTGCTGCGTTACGAGACATTGCCGACCCAAGCGATCCGATCCTCGATTTCGGCTGCGGGACCGGTCTGGGCGGTATGGCGCTGCGGCAGGCGGGATTTCAGCATCTCGACGGCACTGATATCACCGCAGAAATGCTGGAGCGCGCGCAAGCGCTTGGGATTTATGATAAAACATGGCTGTCGCAACCGGGTGAGTTGAGCTTTGGACGTGGAGCCTATCAAGTCATCGTTGCCGCTGGTGTGGTCAGCCTGGGGGCTGCACCGCCGGAAACGCTTGGCCTTCTGGTCGCCAAGCTGAACAGTGGTGGCCTGCTTGCCTTGTCGTTCAACGACCCGACCTTGAAGGATGACAGCTACACCGACGCCCTCGCCACCGAGATCGGCGAGGCCCGTGCGGAGGTCATTTTCCGCGAACACGGGCCACATCTTGATGATGTCGACATGGGCGCCGACGTGATAGTCCTGCGCCGTCGGTGATTACCCGCTTCGCGCCATCGCCTACGGGTCCATTACATCTTGGGCACGCCTATTCCGCCATGCTCGCCCATGACATGGCCAAGGCGGCGGGTGGCACGTTTCTTCTGCGCATTGAGGATATCGACGGGTCCCGCGCCCGCCCCGCTTGGGAAGAACAAATCTACAATGATCTGCGCTGGCTTGGGTTATCCTGGCCAGAGCCAGTCATGCGACAATCCGAACGCCTGCCGGTTTATCGTGAGGCGTTACAAAAGCTTTGGGATCAGGGGCTTCTATTCCCCTGCGACTGCAGCAGGCGCGATGTTCAAGAGGCGGCGTCGGCACCGCAGGAAGGCGCACCAGCCTACGGCCCGGATGGTCTCATCTATCCCGGCACATGCAGGTCGAAACCGCGCCCAGAGGTCATGCCCGACGTGACACTGCGGCTTGATATGCACAACGCCGCTCGTGATATTTCATATGTTGAAGGCGGCGCTACGCCAGAGATACACAAAACGTCGTCCGAGACATTAGTCAGTTCCATCGGTGACGTTGTTCTGGCACGGCGTGATATGGGAACGTCATATCACCTGTCAGTGGTGTTGGACGACGCAGCACAGGGCATCACGGATGTCGTTCGTGGGGCCGACCTGGCCGAGGCGACGCCCATCCATGTGCTTCTTCAACAACTGCTGGATTTGCCCACACCGCGATACCATCATCACCGACTGATACGCGACGATGCCGGTCGGCGCCTTGCCAAGCGCGACGACGCCCGCGCCATCCACAAGTACCGCAAGGAAGGTGCGACGCCCGCCGATATCAGACAGATGGTGGGTCTTCCGGCAGTTTGACCACCTCAACCTCCTGGCCATCCTGCACCTCGGTATAAAAGCAGGTGCGGCGGCCCGTATGGCAGGCAGGCCCTGTCTGGTTCACTTCGACCAGCAGGCAATCGCGATCACAATCCACCTTGAACCGAACAAGTTCCTGCGTGTGACCGCTCGTGGCACCCTTGATCCAGAATTCCTGACGCGACCGCGACCAATAGGTGACCCGGCGCGTCTCCAACGTTTGCGCAACGGCAGCGGCATTCATCCAGGCCATCATCAGCACCTCGCCGGTTTCGGCATCCTGTGCAATTGCGGGGATCAGACCTGCGTCATTATAGGTCAGGCTGGCCGGATCGAAGGGCATGTGGAAAACCTTTGCTTTGTGCGTGTTCGGGTTTATCTAGGGAAAGGTGCGAAAAAGGGCAAACACGATGTCAGCAGAAACCGACCTGATCAAGCTTTACTCAACGCAGATCCGCGCCTTGGCGGTGGATATGCCACGCACCACCCGTCTTGAAAACCCGACAGCCACCGCAAAGAAGCGCGCACCGCTTTGCGGATCGACCGTGACGGTTGACCTGAAAGTTGAGGACGGGATTGTCACCGATTATGGTCAGGACGTGAAAGCATGCGCACTTGGGCAGGCAGCAGCTTCTGTTGTTGGAGCGGCCATCGTTGGTCAATCGATCAGCACAATCGAAAAGGGGCGTGATGAGCTCTTCAACATGCTCAAGCATGACGGGCCAGCACCGTCAGTGCCATTCGAGGGCCTCAAGGTTCTTGCTCCGGCAAAAGACTACAAAAACCGCCACGCCTCGATCATGCTCGCCTTTGATGCGACGCTTGACGCGTTGCAGGCCCATAAGGCTGCGGGCTAAGCAAAAAAACCGCCGCTCACCCGGGACAGAGTGGCGGCGGCAGGGAAACGATCAGGGCGCGGATGTATCAAGGGAAGAGGCAAAATCCCTATGTGATACGGACAGGCAGGTCATCTCGCATTGCGTTCTTGGGACAGGGCAATGTGAAGGACCGCACCGCGATCGTCGGGCAAATCAGATGAGCCCAGGCAAGGCAAGTCCGACAACAAGCATCGTCATCAAAGCAAGAACACCCAATGTATCGGCCAGCAATGTGTGGCGCGAACGCTGGATCACCGATTTGATCTCTTCAGCCATGGGATGTTCCTTTAATGTTCCGATGGCCCTGTGATCTCACAAGGTTAATGAGTTGTAAAGAACTTTTTGAGAACATTTGTGAACATATGTTCCACTTCGTGCTAACCCACTGATATCAAACGGATGGCTTTGTCCTGCTCCATCAGCCAAAGCAACGTCCGTGCCGCCTGCCCGCGTGGGCTGTCGAGCTTCGGATCATCTTGCAGCAATTTGCGCGCATCTGTTTGGGCAACGGCCATCAGACCCGCCTGCCGCTCAAGATCGGCGATGCGAAAACGCGGGATCCCGGATTGGGCTGTTCCGATTACATCGCCCGCGCCGCGCATCGCGAGGTCTTCTTCCGAAATGCGAAAACCGTCTTCAGTTTCACGCAAGATCTCCAAGCGGCGCTTGCCGCTCTCACTGAGCGGCGGTTGATAGATCAACAAACAGGTCGAGGCAGCAGCGCCACGCCCTACCCGCCCCCGCAACTGGTGTAGCTGCGCCAGTCCGAAGCTCTCGGCACGCTCAATCATCATGATCGAGGCATTGGGCACGTTCACCCCCACCTCGATCACGGTTGTGGCGACAAGTACCTTGGTTTCGCCCATCACAAAACGCGCCATGGCTGCGTCTTTTTCGACAGGGGGCATCTGGCCGTGCACCAAGCCGACCACGCCCTCGCCTAAAGCCGCGCGCAGGCGCTTGAACCGTTCTTCGGCCGCTGTCATGTCGACCACTTCGCTTTCTTCAACCAGCGGACAGACCCAATAGGCCTGCCTGCCTTCAGCGACAGCCTTGCGCAGACGTTCAACAATATCGTCCATGCGTGCCGTTGAGATCAGCGCCGTTTGCACTGGCGTCCGCCCGGGCGGTTTTTCGTCTAGGACCGACACATCCATATCGCCATATTGCGCCAGTGCCAGTGACCGCGGGATCGGTGTTGCGGTCATGACAAGCACATCGGTCGCCGCGCCCTTGGCGCCCAGTTCCATCCGCTGGGCGACGCCAAAGCGATGCTGTTCGTCGATCACCGCCAATCGCAAATCGTGAAAGACAACATCCTTTTGGAACACCGCATGTGTACCGACGAGAATCTGGATTTCGCCCGCGGCCAATGCAGCCAGTTTTGCTGCCCGCTCGTTTCCCTTGTCACGCCCAGTCAAAAACTCCAGAACCACACCGGCGCTCTCGGCTTGCGGACGCAGGCCCTCCAGATGCTGGCGGGCCAAAATCTCGGTCGGGGCCATCATCACGCCCTGCCCGCCCGCCTCGACCGCGCAAAGCAGCGCCATGAGGGCCACGAGCGTTTTTCCCGAGCCGACATCCCCCTGCAAAAGCCGGTTCATCCGGTGCGGTGCGGCCAGATCAGCCGCAATCTCGGCTACTGCCCGCGTCTGCGCGGCGGTCGGGCGATAGGGCAAGGATTGCAGGACCTTGTCTTGCAACACCCCCGTCGCCTCAGAAACCCGCCCCTTCGCACGCCGTGACGCAGCACGGGCGAGCGCCAGCGTGATTTGATGCGCCAACAATTCATCATAGGCCAGACGCCGACGCGCCGGATGATCAGAGGATAAATCCTGCATCTTTTTCGGGTTATGCGCCTGCTCAAGCGCGTCGTTCCAGTCCGGCCAACCTTCGCGCGCCTTCAGCGGCGCGTCAATCCACTCGGCAAGCTCTGGCGCCATGGCCAGCACGGACCGGCTCGCCCGCCACATCAGCTTTTGCGTCACGCCTGCTGTGAGCGGATAAACCGGTTCAAAAGGGGGTATGTCTTCACTTGCATCAAGCGGCACCACATGGTCGGGATGCACAATCTGGGCGATGCCATCAAAGATCTCGACTTTGCCGGAAACCAGACGGTCCTGCCCGGTTGGCAACAGCTTCTGCAAGTAATCGCCGCGCGCATGAAAGAACACCAATTGAAACGTCGTTTCGGCGTCAGTCACGTGAACGCGGTAGGGCCGCCCGCGTGTCTTGGGCGGATAATGCGGGCCAACGGTCACAACAACCGTTACAATCGCGGGTGGGCCTACTTCGTTTACACTGGCCCGGCGCGCCCTGTCCACGCCGCTTTGCGGCAAGGTCATCAGCAGATCGCGTGGCTTTTCAACGCCGATATTGCCAAGAGTTTGCGCGGTCTTTGGCCCCACCCCGTCAAGCGCGGTCAAGCTGCCGAAGAGAGGGAACAGAACCTCGGGTCGCCCCGTCATACCGCGCCGATCAGGGCAAGCCAGGCCTCCTCATCCATGGTTTGGACGCCGAGATCGGCAGCCTTTTTCGCCTTGGACCCAGCACCCGGCCCAGCAACCAGAATGTCCGTCTTGGCGCTGACAGACCCGGACACTTTTGCACCCAACGCCTCGGCCCGCGCCTTGGCCTCTGCGCGGGTCATCTGTTCGAGCGTGCCGGTGAATACGATTGTCTTGCCAGCAACGGGGCTGTCGGTTGCGACGGCCGCCGCATCCTCTACATCCAACATGCTGACCAAAGTGTCGATGGATGCGCGTTCCGCCTCCTGCTGCATGGACGTCACGACCGAGGTTGCCATGACTGCGCCGACACCGTCGATGCTGATCAAATCGTCCCATTCGAGTCCGGCACCGATTTGCGCTTTGGTCATCGCATCTGCAAAGGCCGTCCATGACGTGTAGTGGTTGGCAAGCAAAGCCGCCGCGCTTTCACCAACATGGCGAATACCAAGTGAGAAGATCAGGCGCGCAAGCGGTATTTTGCGTTTTTCGTCAATGGCATCAAAGAGATTATTCGCACTCTTCTCGCCCCAGCCCTCGCGGTTTTTCAGCTGCTGGAGACCCTCGCCAAAACGGTCGCGGATGGTGAAGATGTCTGCCGGTGTTGCGATCCAGCCATCAGTATAGAACTGTTCTACCTGCTTGGCGCCGAGCCCCTCGATGTCAAAAGCCGCGCGCGAAACGAAGTGCTTGAGCTTCTCGACCGCTTGCGCCGGGCAGATAAGACCACCGGTACAGCGGCGCACCGCATCGCCCTCCTCCCGGATCGCCTCTGAACCACATTCGGGACAGGTGTCAGGAAAGACATATGGGATCGCTTCTTCGGGGCGGCGCGCGATGTCTACATCCTTGATCTTGGGGATAACGTCGCCCGCCCGGTAAACCTGCACCCAATCGCCCACGCGCAGGTCGCGCCCGTCGCGGATCGGGTTTCCATCTCCACCCAGACCGGCGATGTAATCCTCATTGTGCAATGTCGCATTGGAAACGACGACGCCGCCGACCGTGACAGGTTTCAGTCGCGCGACAGGAGATAATGCGCCGGTGCGCCCAACCTGAATGTCGATTGCTTCAAGCGTCGTCCAGGCCAGTTCAGCGGGGAATTTATGCGCAATCGCCCAGCGAGGTGTGGTCGAACGAAAGCCCAATCGTTCTTGCAGATTGAGGCTGTCGACTTTGTAGACAACGCCGTCGATGTCATAGCCCAGATTGGCGCGTTGCGCCTCAATCTTGTGGTAATGCGTGATGAGCGCGTCGGGGCCGTCGCAGGTCGTTGTCAGGTTATTGGTGACAAAGCCAAGCTTTGCCAATCTTGCAATGGCGCCTGATTGGGTCTCGGCCAGTGGTGCCGACAGGGCGCCCCAAGCATAGGCGAAAAAGCGGAGAGGACGGGTCTTGGTGATTTCGGCGTCAAGTTGGCGCAGTGATCCGGCTGCCGCGTTGCGTGGATTTGCGAATGTCTTGCCACCCGCGTCGGCTTGCCGTTCGTTAAGTGCCGCGAAATCGGCGTGGCTCATATAAACCTCGCCTCGGACCTCAAGCACGTCGGGCGCATCTTGGATTTGTGTCGGGATATCGCCAATCGTCCGCGCATTGGCGGTCACGTTTTCACCGATGGCACCATCCCCACGGGTCGCTGCCTGGACGAGCACGCCACCTTCATAGCGTAAGGACAGGGATAGGCCGTCGATCTTCGGCTCGGCGGTATATGTCAGCGGGGCCTCAGCGCTTAGCCCCAGATATTTGCGCAAGCTAGTGTCAAATGCCTGCACGTCCGCGTCATCGAAAGCGTTGCCGAGCGACAGCATCCGCACCGCATGCGAGACCTTTGCAAAGCCTTCGGCGGCAGGCGCCCCCACTTGCTCGGACGGGCTATCTTCGCGTTTGAGGGCCGGGAAAAGAGCCTCAATGGCGCTGTTGCGGCGCTTGAGCGCATCATATGTTGCATCACTGATCTGCGGCGCATCGGCTTGATGGTAGGCTGCATTTGCATCATGCAACTTACTGGAAAGCCAAGCCAACTCTGCCGCAGCCTGCGCCTCTGACAGGTCTTGTGGTGCAGTTTTACCGGTCTGCGGATGAATGATTTCGTCAGTCGCGCCCACACTGGCCCCCGGCATCTCGTTCTGCATTGGCCCGATTGGGCGTGAGCCAATTCTTATGCAGGCGGGATTGGATCGTCCAGTATGCGCGCGCGCGATTTCTGAGGCATCAAAAACGACGTGGTGGGGAATGTCGCAGCGCGGTCAAGCGCCAATGGCCAGCTTTTCCTCGGCCATCACCGGCTCGGGATCACGCAGGACATAGCCGCGACCCCACACCGTTTCGATGTAGTTTTCGCCCGTTGTCGCCTCGCTCAGCTTTTTGCGCAGTTTGCAGATGAAGACATCGATGATCTTCAGTTCAGGCTCGTCCATGCCACCATAAAGATGGTTGAGAAACATCTCTTTGGTCAGCGTTGTGCCCTTGCGCAGGCTCAACAGCTCCAGCATCTGGTATTCCTTGCCGGTCAGATGCACGGTGCTGCCATCAACCTCAACCGTTTTGGCATCAAGATTAACGGCAATCTGCCCCGTCTTAATGATCGATTGGGCATGGCCCTTGGATCGGCGAATGATCGCATGAATACGCGCCACGAGTTCTTCGCGGTGGAAGGGTTTGGTGAGATAATCATCAGCACCAAAACCAAAGCCTTTTAGCTTACTTTCTGTCCCATCGTCCCCTGAGAGGATCAATATAGGCGTATCGATACGGCTGAGACGGAGTTGGCGTAGCACCTCGTGACCATTCATGTCGGGCAAATTCAGGTCCAACAGGATCAGGTCGTAGTCATACAGCTTCGCCAGATCGATCCCTTCCTCGCCAAGATCCGTTGCATAAACATTCAGGTTGGCATGGGTCAGCATCAATTCGATGCTTTTGGACGTAGTAGGGTCATCTTCGACTAGCAAAACACGCATTCGAGGTCTCCGCTCTCTCATTCACACCGTTAACCTAGACGTCAAAAGGTTAACTAGCGGTTACTGCCCCATAAGATGATTGCATTTCCACCTATGGTTGTCGATACCTTTGTAGGGCAGTTGCCTTAAGGGCAGCTTCGCCAAATTGTGATACTGCAGTCTCCCATTCCGAGAATTCCTCATCCGACAACTTGTAGCGTTCAAGCGCCTCTTTGCGTTGAATAAGGCCTGCAGCGACCGCTTTGACAACTGCCGCCTTGCGTGATGCGACCCATCTGCGCGTCTTCTCACTGGGCAAATCTGCGCGGGTCATGATGCTGCCATCCGGCAGCGTGACCGACCGCGGCCCCTCAACTTTACGTAGATACATCTCGCACCCCTTTGCATTTCCACCGCGGCGATTAATGCGATTCAGGGCTTAAGGAGTGGTATAAACCCCACTTGAGAGTACGCTGCATTTTCCTATATTTTATCGCGAACCTTATGCATCTGGAAAACCCATGCCACTTGATTCGCCGCTGAATTCTCTCGGCTTTGCCAAACCGCCTGCGCAAACGCGCGTGGTCGTCGCCATGTCGGGCGGCGTTGATAGTTCTGTTGTAGCTGCGATGCTGGCCGAAGAAGGCTATGATGTGGTGGGTGTCACGCTGCAGCTTTATGACCACGGGGCGGCCCTCGCCAAGAAAGGCGCGTGCTGCGCGGGCCGCGATATTCACGATGCGCGCCGCGTGGCAGACGAAATGGGCTTCCCGCATTACGTGCTGGACTACGAAAACACCTTCCGTGAAGCCGTGATGGACGAGTTTGCCGATAGTTATCTTGGCGGAGCCACGCCGGTGCCGTGTATTCGTTGCAATGAACGGGTGAAATTCAAGGACCTGCTGGAGACGGCGAAAGACCTTGATGCCGATTGTATGGCGACCGGGCATTACATTCAGCGCAAGATGGGCGACGAGGGTGCGGAGTTGCATTGCGCCGCGGACCCGGCAAAGGATCAAAGCTACTTCCTGTTCTCAACTACGCAGGAGCAGCTCGACTACCTGCGCTTTCCCCTGGGCCATCACGCGTCCAAGGACGAAACCCGGGCTCTGGCGGCGAAATACGGGCTGAGTGTAGCGGACAAGCCCGACAGCCAGGACATCTGCTTTGTCCCTAATGGTGACTATGCGGCGGTGATCGAAAAGCTGCGGCCCGGAGCGGCAGAGCCTGGTGACATTGTCGATACTGCTGGCCGGGTTTTGGGCACGCATAAAGGTGTGATCCACTATACAATCGGTCAACGGCGTGGGCTGGGCATCGGCGGCCTTGCCGATCCACTGTACGTGGTCAAACTGGATGTTGACTCCAAGCAGGTTGTTGTCGGGCCGAAAGACATGCTGGCCACACGGCGTGTCCCGGTGCGGGAGATCAACTGGATCGGTGGCGGCAAGCTGTCTGATCAGCCCGAACGGGAGATTGCGGTACGCGTCCGCTCCACCCGGCCTCCGACTGACGCGATCTTGCGGCCGCTTTCCGACAGTGAGGCGGAGGTGGAGCTTTTGGTGGCAGAACAAGGCGTGTCGCCCGGACAGGCATGTGTCTTTTACGACACCGATAGCACCCGCATTCTCGGTGGCGGCTGGATCTGGCGCGGCCGATAGGCCCGTTGCAACATGTGTCACATGTCTGTGTGAGGGGTAGCTTTCAAAGGGGCTCTACCCCCAATTAGGCGCCAATGACGCAATCGCTATTGGAGCCGCAACCATGTCACTGACCCGCCGCCACCTGCTGACGCTTGTCGCAGCAACACCTGCCCTTGCTTTCACCACCCGCGCCGCCTTTGCGGCGACACCCGCCATTTATGCCGAAAACGGCATTGCCGTTGATGGGACCGATGTTGTGGGGTATTTCACACAAGGCGAGCCCGTACCGGGCAATACCGAGTTCACCCATGACTATATGGGTGCCACATGGCAATTCAGCACAGTCGAGAACCGCGATCTGTTTGCCGCCAATCCCGAAAAGTACGCGCCGCAATATGGCGGATACTGCGCCTTCGCGGTCAGTCAAGGTTACACTGCCTCGACCGTACCCGAGGCGTGGAGCATTGTGGATGACAAGCTGTACCTGAATTTCTCGCGCCGGGTGCAGCGGCGTTGGGAGCGTGACATTCCCGGCCACATCGCAGCCGCAGATGCGAATTGGCCAGGTGTGCTGAACGGTTAAATGTCAGGGCAAGCCGGTCTGCCGCCTGCTTACTCTGAAAATGTGGCTGCTGAACCCTGATCCAAAGTGTAGCGACAGGGCACAAATTGGGCACGGCATTTCAAGGTCTTGGTCTGCCGTGATCCACCAAACACATTCACGAATTCTGCGACAGATTGGCGAAAAACGCAGCCGGGCCGCATTGTGCGGGCTTTGATCACAGATTTACGCTTCACCCCGTGCGCTTGGCGCACATGTTTCTGAAAGCAATGTCGATCAATGAAAGGAAGTGCGTTTTATGAAAAAACTCGGAGTTCTTGCGTCTGCACTGGTGATGCTTCTCAGCACATCTGCTTCAGCGGAATGCGGCGGCGATCCTGACTGTTTCTCAACCGGTTCAGGTACATGCATGTGTTACATTGTGATCACAACAGGTGGCCCAGCGTTCCAGTAAGTGTCGTGATCACCCTCAATTCGGTGAGAATGCCGGGCTGCGTAAGCGGTCCGGCATTCCGTCATCTGAGCCGACCTGATTGGGTCAGAGAACCTTGCCAACTTGTCTGACACCATTTCCGGGCAAATAGGGCTGGTGCTCGCAGCGCTGTGCCGCTACCCAATCGAGATGATCTACAAAACCGCATCTGAATGGCGCAACGCCCCGCAGAAACGTGTCTTACTGTTTGCCATGTCCGGGCTCGGCAAAACCTATCTGTCCAAAATGCTGCGGGAGACGGGCGATTGGTTTCACTACTCCATCGATTACCGGATCGGCACCCGCTATATGGGCGAGAAAATCGCCGACAATGCCAAGCGTGAGGCGATGAAGGTGCCGTTTTTGCGCGATCTTCTGCTGTCCAACAGTATCTATATTGGGTCGAACATCTCGTTCGACGATCTCAAACCGATGTCCTTCTATCTGGGCAAACCGGGTGACCCGGCCAAGGGCGGGTTGGATTGGGCAGAATACACGCGGCGGCAGGATGAATTTCAGGCCGCCGAGGTCGCCGCGCTGCACGATACGGACTACTTCATCAACCGTGCACAGACGCTGTACCAATACCCGCATTTCGTCTGCGACACCGGCGGTTCTATCTGCGAATGGGTGGACGTGACCAACCCCGATGACCCGATCATGACCGATCTGGCCTCAAAGACGCTGATCGTCTGGATCAAGGGCAGCGAAGAGCACACCGCAGAACTAATCCGCCGTTTCGACAAGGAACCCAAGCCGATGTCGTATGACCCGGCTTTCCTACTGGCAACGTGGGAGGCGTATCTGCGGGAATTCGGCGTCGCCCCCGACAAGGTCGATCCTGACGATTTCATCCGCTGGGCCTTTGCCAAGGCGCTGGCGCATCGGCAGCCACGCTATCAGGCCATGGCCGACACGTGGGGGATCACCGTGCCGCAGCAGGCCGTCGCACAGGTCAAGGATACGGAGGGCTTTGTCAGCATGATCGCTGACGCCCTTGAGATGCGGGGGTAAGCCGCCTATCTCTCCCCTCTGATCAGGACTTGCCCCATGCCCATCAAACTACCATCCGCCCTGCCCGCCTATGACGTCCTTTCCAAGGAAGGTGTCATGGTGCTCGATGAAGATACCGCTGCACGTCAGGATATTCGCCCCCTACGCATCGCTCTGCTGAACCTGATGCCCAAGAAAATCCAGACCGAGAACCAGTTTGCCCGGCTGATCGGTGCCACGCCATTGCAGATCGAGTTCTCGCTGATCCGGATGTCGGAGCATCGGACGAAGAACACCGCGGCGGAGCATATGGCCGAATTCTACCGTCCTTTCAGTGCTGTGAAGGACGAGAAGTTCGACGGGCTGATCATAACCGGTGCGCCGATTGAACATCTGCCTTTCGAAGACGTCACCTACTGGGACGAACTGACCGAGGTGTTTGATTGGACCCAGACCAATGTGCATTCGACCTTCGGTGTCTGCTGGGGAGGGATGGCGATGATCAACTATTTCCATGGCGTGAAAAAGTATATGCTGGATCACAAGGCTTTTGGTTGCTTCCGGCATCGGAACACTGCTCCGGCCTCACCCTATCTTCGCGGGTTTTCAGACGATTGCGTGATCCCGGTCAGCCGCTGGACCGAAATGCGACAAGAGGAAATCAGCGCCGCACCCGGATTGAAGACCCTGATCACCAGCGATGAGGCGGGTCCTTGCCTAGTTGAGGATGCAGCGCATCGCGCGCTCTATATTTTCAATCATTTCGAATATGACAGTGGCACGCTGAAACAGGAATACGATCGGGATATCGCCAATGACACGCCCATCAATGTGCCGATGAACTATTACCCCGATGACGATCCCGCGAGGGAGCCGCAAAACAGATGGCGCAGTCACGCGCATCTTCTATATGGCAATTGGGTGAACGAGATCTATCAGACCACGCATTTCGAGTTGGATAAAATTGGGACTTAACGGATTTACAAGTATCGTCGTCATCCTTGGGATCGCAGCGACACTAACCTATTTCGGTGGCGAATATCGGGCCAAGAAGGCCGAACGCACCCATGCGCCGATTGGCGAATTCGTTGATATCGACGGCACCCGCGTCCATTACGTCCAGGAAGGGAGCGGCCCGCATCTGGTTTTGCTGCATGGTGCAGGTGGAAACCTGCGCGAGTTCACCTTTGACCTGATGGGGCGGCTCACGGACCGCTATACCGTAACCGCATTTGATCGACCCGGCCTGGGCTATACGGATCGTGTGCCGGGCGTGCCCGCCGGTATCACGGCGACCGAAGGTGCCAGCCCGCAAGCGCAAGCCGTGGTACTGCGCCGGGCATCTGAGGCGCTGGGCATCGAAAACCCAATCGTCGCAGGCCACAGTTTCGGAGGCATCGTCTCTTATGCGTGGGCGCTGGCCGGTCTGGATGAAGAAAGCTCCGCCAATGCTTCAGCCGTGGTGTCTCTCGCCGGGGTGACGATGCCATGGCCCGGTGATCTTGGGTCTTATTACACCGTGAACGGGTCCGCCTTTGGCGGGGCCATCACCATCCCGCTGATTTCCGCGCTTGCCCCGGATAGCCGGGTCGAAGACGGGATCGCCGGCATTTTTGCTCCACAGCCGGTGCCCGATGGTTACAGCACCTATGTCGGCGCACGGCTTGCGCTGCGACCAGACACAATGCGTGCTAACATCAGACAGGTGAACACGCTTAGACCTCATGTGGTCGAGATGGCGCAGCGCTACCCTGACCTGACCCTTCCAATTGAGATCGTGCATGGTGATCTCGACACGACAGTGCCTTTGCACGTCCATCCTCAGGAATTCATCAAGATCGTCCCTGATGCCAATCTGACTGTCCTAAGCGGCGTCGGTCACATGCCGCATCATACACATCCTGATGAAACCATTGCCGCCATTGATCGCGCCGCTGTAAGAGTGGGCAATCAATAGCCACTTAGAGGCGATCAATCATTTTTCCATCGTCGGAACCCCAATCCGCGATATGCTCCTGGCATATTTTGACCAAGGGGGATTTCCAGATGACATTTTCGAAGAACTATGCGCCGCAAACCATGGCTCTTTTGGGCGTTTCGTGCCTCGCCGCCTGCGGGGGCGGCGGAGGTGGATCCGACGACTCACCCGCCGCCGCACAGGCAAGTATCCCGTTATTTACCAATGATTTTCAGGCGTTTGCTGGTGCGCAAAGCTTCACAACCAGCGCGCGTGAGGTCAGAACGAACGGGGCGACAGTGACGCTCGACCTGACTATTCGGGCAGCAAATGATGGCAGCGGCGATATTATCATCACGGAAGGCGGCAACGATTTCCGCTTGTCTCAGGACCCAAATACCGGGACATATCTATTCGATAACGGTACGGTCGCGCTGGCAGCTGAGGCGGCATTGTCAGATCACGCCGGTCTGATGCTGATTGTCGCCGACCAAAATGGCGTGCAGGGCGGGTCATTCCATGCTTTTGGTGATCAGATAGCCTCGACGGTCCCCGTTACCGGCACGGCTTACTACATCGGTCCTTCCGCATATGTGGCCACGCTTTCGAGCGGTGGTGTCACTTCCGGCAGTGGCGGATTCGTGTTTGAGGCCAATTTTGACACCAACATGGTCGACGGCGTTATCGCCCTTCAGGACGCATCCGGCACATCATTCACGCTAGATTTCGAAGACGCCACTGTCGGCGCACAAGGTTTCACCGCAGATAATCTGCGTCTGAACGGTCTGAACGCGACTGTCACTGCATCGGGCCTTCAGGCCGGGTTTTTCGGCGATGAGGCGGAGCAGGTCGCAGGCAGCTTTGACGTTGATCTGACCGATAGCGCCGGAACGCAGGCATTGGTCGCTGGCGGGTTCTTGGGCGACAAACAAAGCCCCGAGGCTGTTGCGGCGTTGGCGAGCGGACAACCCGTCGCCACATCGCAAGGCGAGCAGATCGTGCTTGGGTCTGGCTCTCTCATCGGCAGCTCGGGCTCGGTCTATCCCGATGGCTCATCAAGCTACTACAACTCAAACACCGGGGTGAGCTTTGGTGCGGATGGCGGTGGCTGCTACTACGTGGGTGATTGGTCGAACTGTTAGAGCACCTTCGGCGGACGCTTTGTCCGCCTCACTCTCCGGGATTCTGAGGCCGAACGCGATAAGGTCGCAGTGAAACACCGCAAAGATAGAGCAGGATCCCGCAGAGGCGCGCGCCGCGATCAAGACCGCGGCCAATCCGCAACTTGGCCCTTTTTGGTTCAAATGAGTGCCGACACAACCCTGCGACAAGGTCGACCAGCCCGTTGAAAAAGAGAAAGTTGATGCGGCCAAGAATGTGCAACGCATTGCCGCTATAACTGCCGAAGAGTTTCATTTGGCGATGCCGACGCCGGACCTGCAATAATGTCTGCTGAGACCGCATTGACCGATGGAGCCGATTGCGCAACGTCGCCCGTTCACCTTTGCAATCTTCGTAGACCTTGGCTGCTGGCAGTGACGCCGCAATCCAGTCATGGCGCCGCGCCGCATATGCAAAAAACGCGGTATCCTCACCGCCACGTTCGTTGAAATAGGGATCAAAGCGCAAGCCGGGGCCAAAACGCGGATCAAAGACACATTTGTGCAGACCAAAATTTGCCGTCGACATCACACGTGGCCGCAGCCCTTTTGCCGGAACCGTCATCTGTTTGGGGCGCACATAAGGGCTGAGCGTCTCGTCATAAACCAGATATTGCGAGCCCATGATGATTTCACGCTCCATGGTCTCGGTCCCACTGATCATTGTCGCAAGCCAATCCGGTTCGACCCACTCATCATCGTCAAGACCAAGGAACCACGCGGCATCAAGTAAAACCGCCTCGTTCAGAGCGCGGTTGCGGGCAAAGACGAGCCCCACCTTCGGCTCATGCACAACGGAAATGGGAAAGTGAGGCGGAAGACCCTGCAGCGCCTCGGTCGCGCAGGGTACATCATTATTGTCGATAATGAGGATTTTGACATCGTAGCCGACCGGCTGGGCCTGGCGCAGCAAACTCTCGAGCAGACGTCGCAGCAGCGCGTTTCGCCCGCGTGTACAGACGCCGATGACCAGGCACTGGCGCTCGTCGGCGCTTGCCTGCGCACTCACATGCCCCTCCAACGACAATCCCTCTCCCACAGATCCGGGCAAAACCTCTTTGCGATACAGCGTTGGGCAGTTACGCAAGGTCACGCGCCAAGGCAAGCACGATCTTCGGGCAAACAACCACCTGATCCCTGATACGGCTAAGAAAGCCGAATTGCGCTCTGCCACGGAAACCCCCATATAAGTGCCCAGAAGATCGGGAGAGTTTTCATGGTTTTACCCTTTGACGGAGGCATCAGTCGTTTTTTTGACGATCAGGCGCCCAAAGAGGTCAGGGATGCGATCAAAGCAGCCGGCAAATCCGATATTCTCAATCCCTCTTACCCCTATGACAGACGCTGGGATCGCAAAGAGTACGAAGCGGCTCTTGAAGCGCTGCAATTGCAGCTGGTACGGGTGCAGGCGTGGGTCAAGCAAACCGGACAGCGAATTGCGATTGTTTTTGAGGGGCGCGATGCAGCTGGCAAAGGCGGCACGATCAAACGCATCCGCGAAAACCTGAACCCACGCAACACAAAGGTCGTGGCGCTTTCAAAACCCACGGATACAGAAGCTGCGCAATGGTATTTTCAGCGCTACATCGCGCATCTGCCCGCCAAGGGTGAGATGACGATCTTTGATCGCAGCTGGTACAATCGGGGCGTCGTCGAACATGTCTTCGGGTTCTGTACTGACGACGAACGGGAGCGGTGGTTCACGCAGACGCCGGAATTTGAACAAATGCTGGTGGATGAGGGAATCACACTGATCAAAATCTGGCTGAATGTTGGCCGCGCGACCCAGCTTAAGCGGTTTCTTGACCGCGAGAAGGACCCTCTCAAACAGTGGAAGCTCAGCTGGATCGATGTCGAGGGCCTCGCCAAATGGCAGGAATACACCGACAGTATCCACGAAACGCTGCAACGTACGCATAGTGAGAAGACACCGTGGATCGTGATCCGATCCGATGACAAGCGGCGCGCCCGCGTGCAGGTGATCCGGAGTGTTCTGCATCAACTGGACTACCCACATAAAGACGCAAAAGCGCTGGGCGAGATTGACCCGGCTGTCGCTGGGGGGCCAGACCTCTGGCATGCCTAAGCGCGGCTATCATCACGGTAATCTGCGCGCGGCCCTTATCGATGGCTGTCTGACGCTCATTGAAAAGCGCGGACCCACCGGTTTTACGCTGTCCGAGGCCGCGCGTGAGGCCGGTGTGACCCCCGCCGCCGTCTACCGCCATTTCGAAGGTCGCGAAGATCTGATCGCCGCTGCAGCCCAGCAAGGCTATGAGATGTTCGGCGACCTGATGGAGCATGCCTATAACGATGGCCAGCCCTCCGCCCTGTCGGCGTTTGAGGCGACTGGCCGCGCTTACCTCGCCTTCGCCAACAAGTATCCCGGCTACTACATCGCGATGTTCGAATCCGGCATTTCGATCAACCGCACGCCAGAGCTGCACAGCGTCGCCACCCGCGCCATGGGCGTGTTGGAAAAGGCCGCCACCGAACTCAGCCAGCATATCCCCGAAGAAAAACGCCCGCCTCCGCAGATGTTCAGCGCCCATATCTGGGCCATGTCCCACGGCGTGGTCGAACTTTTCGCACGTTCCAACCCCGGCACCAAAAGCCCCTTCCCGCCCGAAGACCTGCTGGAAACCGGCATTGGCATTTATCTCCGCGGGCTCGGCCTGATCGAACCTGATCGCTAAAGGAAAACCATGGACAGCCGATTTGCAGTGTTCTTTTTTATCGTGGGCGGGCTTGATACCTACCTGAATGATTGCCCGACTGATTGCTTACAGCAAAGTGAGGCGCCAGAGCGCTTTGGCGTGCAATATGCCGATACCTATTTTCAGGAAGAGGATATCGGCGAAGAAATCTACGCCACCTACGACCTGCCCCGCCGCTACGGCGCGTTTCAGCCCACATTTGGGGCCAGCCTGACCAGCGACGATGATTTCTGGATTGGCGCTGGTGGGAAATGGAGCACGGAGCGGATTTCCGACAGTCCGATCTTCATCGAACTCTCGCTCATGCCGGGTGTCTACTTTCGCGGCGAAGGGCCGGATCTGGGCTTTCCCCTGCAGTTCCGTGGCGCGCTTGGGGCGGGTGTGAACTTCGGCGATGCGGGCAGCCTGACAGTGTTTTTCGACCACCGCTCGAACGCAAACGCCACGGAAACCAATCCCGGCATCGAAACTTTGGGAATTAGGTATTCATATCAATTTCAATAGCTTGAACGACACTCCTGATTTGATCAGCGCTCCGATTTATGTGAAATTTTTGCGACACTCACTTTAACGTGATCATACGTATACCTATGTATACATCAAAGGAGACCAGATGATCGCAGTATTCTTAGCCCCCGAAGCCTATCCGTTTTCCATCGCACTTTGCGTTGTTCTGGGTCTTTTTATCCTCGAAATCATCTCTCTCATCCTTGGCGGCAGCATCATGGCCATCGGGTCCGATGCGCCTGATGTCGATCTAGATATCGACGCCGATTTTGACATCGATCTTGATGCCGATCTCGACGTGGAGCCGGACTTTGACACCGACGCCGCGGCCGCCCCCGCTGGGCTGCTGGGCTGGCTCGGCATCGGCGAGGTGCCGTTCCTGATCTGGTTGGTCTCGTTCCTTACGATCTTTGGCCTCTCTGGCCTTGTGATCCTGAATGCGGGCGCCGCGATCAGCGGGGTCACAATCCCGCTTGCCGCCAGCCTGCCGCTGGCTACGATCGCCGGCATCTACTGCGCCCGCTTCATCGCGCGCATCGTCGCCGCAATCATGCCCAAGACCGAAAGCACCGCCATGCGCACCCGCTTTCTGGGTGGCCATCACGGGGTGATCACTCAAGGCACCGCCCGCCGTGGCCGCCCGGCCGAGGCCAAGATCAAGGACCGGCACGGCAACATCCACTACCTGCGGGTCGAACCGCTGGAAGATGACGTGGAAATCCCGCAAGGGCGCGATGTGCACGTGATCCGCAAACGCGACGGCATGTTCTTTGTCGTCGACATCACAACGTAACCGCAACCAAACAAACAACTTTCTCTAACAAAGGAGACGTAAATGGATCTGCAATCCATACTCATCATTGCGGCCGCAATCATCGGCCTCTTCATCTTCATCGGCCTCATCATGGCCCGCCTCTATCGCCGCTCAACGCGCGAGGTCAGCCTTGTCAAAACCGGATCCGGCGGGCGCAAGGTCATCATGGATGGCGGCACGATCGCGATCCCGTTCCTGCACGAAATCTCATACGTGAACATGAAGACCCTGCGGTTGGAGGTGCACCGGAAAGACGACGCCTCACTCATCACCCGCGACCGGATGCGTGTGGATGTGGGTGTGGAGTTCTACGTCTCGGTCAACGCGACCGAAGACGGCATCAGCCGCGCCGCCCAGACCCTGGGTGACCGCACATTCAACGTCGATCAGCTGCGCGAGATGATCGAAGGTAAGCTTGTTGACGGCCTCCGCTCGGTTGCCGCGCGCATGTCTATGGATGAACTCCACGAAAACCGCTCTGAATTCGTACAAGAGGTGCAGAACGCGATTTCCGAGGACCTCTTGAAGAACGGTCTCGAACTGGAATCGGTCTCGCTGACCGCACTCGACCAGACCTCGTTCGACGCGCTGGACGAGAACAACGCCTTTAACGCGGTCGGTATGCGCAAACTGGCCGAGGTGATCGCGACCTCGAAGAAAGAGCGCGCGACGATTACGGCTGAGGCGGACGTGGCCGTCCGTCAGGCGGAAATGGAAGCCGAGCGCCAGAAATACGAGATTGAGCGTGCGCAGGAAGAGGCGAAGATCGCCCAGATCAAACAGATCGAGATCCTGCAGGCCGAACAAGAGGCCGAGATCGCGCGGAACAAGGAAATCTCGGATCAGGCCAAGGAAAAGGCCCGGATCGAGAAAGAGCGTGAAATCCGCGCAGCCGAGATCGAACGCGAGCGCGTAATCCGCGAGGCTGAGATCGCGAATGAACGTGAACTCGAAGTCGCCGATCAGGATCGTCAGATCATCATCGCGCAAAAGTCCGAGGAAGAAAGTCGCGCTCGTGCTTCCGCCGACACTGCCCGCGCAGAGGCCAAAAAGGCACAAGAGGCGATTGAGACCGCCCGTGCCGTGGCCGAGGCTGACCGCGCCAAGCAGATCGCCCTGATCGAAGCCACGAAAGAGGCTGAGCGTCAGGCCACCGCGATCCGTCTGGCAGCCGAGGCCGAAAAGGATGCCGCGGCCGACCGCGCCGCCGCCCTTCGCGAAGAAGCGACAGCCGATGCAGACGCGCTCACCATCCGCGCCGAAGCCAAGAAAAGCGACATGCTGGCCGAGGCCGAGGGTCGCCACGCCATCGCGGGTGCCGAAAACGCGCTGAGCGCCGAGATCATCAAGATGAAGCTCGACATCGCGCGACTGGAAGCGCTGCCCGCCATCGTGGCCGAAATGGTGAAGCCTGCCGAAAAGATCGACAGCATCAAGATCCACCAGGTCACCGGCATGAACGGCGCGTCAGGTGGTGAAGGCACGCCCGGCGCCCCGGTCAACCAGGCGCTCGACAGCATCATGGGCATGGCCCTGCAGATGCCCGCAATGAAAAAGCTGGGCGAGGAACTGGGCCTGAGCATGGAGGGCGGTCTGGCCGAAGTTACAGGCAACGCCTACCCCGGCCCGGCGAAAGAGGCCGAGGAAATCACCGCCCCAAAGCCCGAGGTGATTGACGCAGCCAAACCCAACGGCGCCACACCCGCGGAATAGCCCTGCTTGCATCAAACAGCACGTGCCGCCCAAATCGATTGGGCGGCACTTTTTTTGGGGGTCATGCTCTGGGATGACGAGAAACGGCTCCGTTCCAGCCACGCCATCCTTTCGCGATACCCAACAGAAGGTGGATTGGGCCGCCCTATTGCATTGCCCACCCTGCGCCCACGGCGAGATCAGCGGCGGCAGGACGCGGCTGCGGTGACATGCAGGAACTACGGCGCACATAATGTTCAAAACACACTCACCAGTCCGGTGCATTTGGACGTGTCAGAAGTTTTTCCGGTTCCCCGTATCAAATGTGACAGCGCGCCAGTGCAACATTTGTAATGTCGCAACACGACACCAATTGATGCGCCACATTCAGCAAGGAACAATGACGATGGCCTATACTACGGGATCTGATGCGACAGGTAATGCAGCAGCCAACGCGCATATCGCGGCCCCTGTTCAACGCGATGACGTGCAGCCCGCCACTGTCGGCGATCATGCTTTTCAGGAAGGCGATGGCGCCCGCCCGCCTACACCTGTACAAGTCAATACGCGAAACGTAACCCGGGACGGCGCACATGCGTTGGCGAACGATAATCCTGACGCCTTGAGTATCGAAGACAACGATAGATCCAGCATCATAACGGATGACGATTCCAGCGTGGGTACCGTCTTGATCGGCTATCCTGGCGTCGACGGGGCCCGCGGTTTGACGACACGGATATACACATCCAGAACACACTCACGCGACCGTCTGAATGATGAAGAGCGCTTTGTGGACGAAGTACTCAAAGATGCGGCCCCGCATGTGCGTATGAACATCCTTCACGATCCAGGACTTGTAAACGGCATCAAAAGGCTGGTCTTCGAAATGGGATTTCGTGGCTTGAAGATTGATGCGAGCAAGCGACCCGGTGATCTGGACACAGACAAGAAAATGATCGTTCGCCAAGAACACCTGGATGGCACCGAACAGGCAGGTCCAAGCCTCAGCGATATGCTGCTTTCTGGCATTTTGCATCTTGGATATCCGGAGAAAGTTTCATCGGTGATGGCACGTCAGTTGTTTGACAGATCCATGGGCGAAAGTCGCCAATCATCAACCAAAACTGATTTCCGTGCGTATCGTGAGCGCGATTTCACGGATTTGGAAAATCCCTTATCCTTTGGTGACTGGCAGCGCGAAAGAACTGGGGCACCTGCCAAGTTTGAAGAAGTCATCATTCCAGGCAGAGAGCCGGGCGACAGCGGGTATGTTCAGGCTAGGGCAAGAGCGATCGATGCAACCGAACGCGAACAAAGTCGCGCGCGTGCCGAAAGGAACGCAAAGCCGGGCTGGGTGCCGACAAGCCAGAAGGACTAGTAAGGCGAGACACTCTCGTGGACGTTCGCGAAGGCTGGTGATCGGAGATTGTCTTGAAGACGAGTGTCGCTTGCATCTCAGCAAAGGTCAGCCATCAGACAGTTGGCGGCTTCGTTGACATGACGTTACAAGCGCGCCGATCTGCCCGATGGTGGCGCTTGCCTCAGGACAAACAGCAACCTGTGCGCATTCGGTCACTTCAGCAACACCAAAGACCGTTCATCCCAGATCACCTGCGCAGGCGCGCCCACATCGAGCACCGGCTGCCCGATGATGTTCTTCATCGCGATGTTGAGCGGCCTCTCGACCCCGGCAATCCGCACGTCGTAATAGGTCATGTCGCCGTAGTAGACGACCTCATCAACAACCCCTTCCGCCAACTTCCGGTCGGTGGTCTCGCCCTCAAAGAGAATGCCCAAAGTCTCAGGCCTGATCCCCACGACAGCAGCGCCGGTCTCGCGCACCTCTGGCGATTGTTCCGGCGTGATCTGCAAGCCACCCAGCCCCTGAACCTGCAGAGAGATGGTGTCACCCATCGCCGTCACATCTGCCTCCAGAAAATTCATCTTGCCAATGAATTCAGCCACTTGCCGGTTGCGCGGACGGCGATAAAGTGTCTCGGCATCCGCCAATTGCCCGATGCGGCCTTCGAACATCACAGCAATCCGGTCAGACATCACCAGCGCCTCTTCCTGATCATGTGTGACCAGAATGAAGGTGATCCCCACATGGCGCTGCAGGCGCATCAGTTCCACCTGCATCTGCTCGCGCATCTTCTTGTCGAGCGCCGAAAGCGGCTCATCCAATAGCAACACTTTGGGTTTCAGGATCAGCGCGCGGGCCAGCGCGACACGCTGCCGCTGGCCACCGGACAGCGCATGGGCGGCGCGCCCGCCATAGCCATCCAGCCCCACCATATCCAGCGCGTCATCAACTAGCACCTGCTTGGCCTGCCTGTTCAGGTCGGACCGCTTGCGCAGGCCAAAGGCCACATTCTCCTCCACGCTCAGATGCGGAAAAATGGCATACGACTGAAAGACCATATTGGTCGGCCGCAGGTTCGCGGGCACCCCCGCCATATCCTTACCACCGATGGCCACTAACCCGCTGGAAACGCTCTCAAAACCGGCAATCGTCCGCAAGAGCGTGGTCTTGCCGCAGCCCGACGGGCCGAGCAGCGAAAAGAACTCTCCTTCGTCAATCGTGAGGTCAATATCGCGCAGCGCGTGGTAGTCGCCGTAATACTTGTTGACGCTTTCCAGCGTGATCAGAGAGGTCAAAGAAAGCCCCCTTTATCCGCGACACCCGCGCGCGCCAGGCCGCGGCGGCGCAGGATTTCTGCGATTGTGAGCAACAGGATAGAAAGCGCAACAAGGATTGTCCCAAGCGCCATGACCACCGGCAATGAGGCCGGAAAGCGCAAAAGCCCCCAGATATAGACGGGCATCGTCGGGCTGACGCCGGACAGGAAAAACGCGATGATGAACTCATCGAGGGAAATCGTGAAGGCGATCAGCATCGATGAAATGATCCCCGGCATCACCAGCGGCAAGGTGACGGACCGGAACGCGCCAAACCGGGTCTCACCCAGATCCATCGCCGCCTCTTCCATGGACGGGTCCAAATATTGAAAGGCGCCGTTGAGGATCGCGATGCTGAACGGCGTGCAGATCAACACGTGCGCCGCAATGATCGTCCAGTTCGACAGGCCCAGATCAAAGATCTGCACCACGACCACGAGCAGAGAGACCGCCACGATTATCTCCGGCAAAACAAGCGGCAACATGATGAAGCCCATGATGCCGGCCTTCAGCGGGAAATTGGCCATCGCCCCCGCGCGGGCGGCGCAGATGCCCAGCAAGGTCGACAGGATCGCCGTCATCACCGCGATGAAGACCGAGTTGCCAACGGCGGTGTGCAAGGCGGTGTTCGTCCACAATTCGGAGAACCAGTTCGTGGTGAAGCCGCTCAGCGGGAAGGCGATAATCGTCGCATCATTGAACGCAAAGATCGGCAGCAAAGCGATTGGTGCGTAAAGGAAAATCAGGTAGGCAATGGCGTAGAACCGCAAGCTCATGACCGCCCCCGCAGCCAACGGCGATTGAGCAACACAAAGACCAGCGCAATCGCAGAGACACAGACCATCGCGACGATGGCAAGGGCTGCCCCAAGAGGCGCGTTGTTCAAGGCCAGAAACTGGGTCTGGATCATATTGGCGATCAGCTTGCCACCCGCTCCACCCATCAGTTCAGGCGTCACGTAATCGCCGATGGTCGGGATGAACACGATCAACACCGCCGCAACGACACCTGGCATCGCCAGGGGCAATGTGACCCGAAAGAACGTCATCACCCGGTTCTCGCCAAGGTCCTGCGCCGCCTCCAAGAGCGACCGGTCAATCTTTTCCAGGGCCACAAAAATCGGCAGGATCGCAAAGGGGGCGAAAGCATGCGCCAACGTGATGATCACCGCATTGACGTTATAAAGGATAAAGGTCAGCGGTTCTTCAATCAGGCCGATATTGATCAGCCCGGTATTGATCACGCCATTAAAGCCCAGGATCACCTTCCACAGAAAAACGCGGATCAGATAGGACGTCCAGAACGGGATCGTAATGAGGAACAGCCACAGCGATTTGCGTTCCGGGCGCACATGGAAGGACACATAATAAGCCACTGGAAAGGCGAGCAAAACCGTCACGGCCGTCACACAGGCCGAGACATAAAGCGACCGCTTTAGTAGCGTGCCATAAATCGGCTGGGTGGCGATCTCGCGGTAATTATCCAGCGTGAATGTCGTATCGACAGTCATGAAGTCCTGCGTCCAGAAACTGAACAGGAAGATCGCCGCCAGCGGAAAGGCTAAAAGCAGCAGCGCATAAAGAAACGGCGGGCTGATCATCAGCGCGCTGCGTCCGCCCTCACTGGATACTATTCGCTGCCACATCGCAAAGAGCTTTGTCGCAGCCTCATCAAAGTGCAATCCCCATTCGCGCTATTTGCGCCGGTCAGGAATACCTTGCCCGGCATTGTTTTGACGCTGGGCACAGTTTGTGTTAATTTTTAGTCATTATTTCTAAAGTGCTTAAGCGATCCACACGATTTTAGTCGAGGGTTTCTATGTTTATTTCAACGATCAAACAGTGCCTCGTTGCACTGATCACATTCATCTTTTTGACCGTGCCCGTCGCGGCCCAACAAGCCCCCCAAGGCTCATGCGTACTGCCAAGCGGACAATGGTGCTGGCCGGTCGTCGTGGTCAATAAGGGCCAGATCTGCCGCTGCACGCTACCACAGGGACCCGTCCAGGGCGTGATGCAGTAATGGCCTATCTTTCGCGAAAGACGGAAAGCAGCCTGGACAAATTGAGGCGCGAAAGCACGCATGTGCGGGATTATCTTCTGCGGATCGAAGGGCAGGATTGTCTGGCTTTGGTCAGCGCGTTGCGCCCTTTTGACAACAAACCTTTCGATTACGAGGATGAAGGCAAAAACCAGACCTTCACCGATGACGAGGTCAACGAACTCAGCCGCGCGTTTCAAGAGGCTTATGACAATGCGCTGGCAACCGTCGATACCTATACGCTGAATGAGGTGCTGAGCGGCCGTTCACCCCATCGCAGCAAGCACCACACCCTCAGCAGTCCGCTATTGGCAATCATCGGCTTTGTCCTCGTGGTTGGGGCCTTTCATTTCTCGTATTGGTCGAACCGGGCGACCTTCGTGATTCAAGAGGCGCAGGAATTCGTCAAATTCGACCATTTCGGCGCGATGATGCAGTTGGTCGAGCTTGAAAACTACTTTGCCCAATCCGCAGGGGCCACGCCAAACGGCGATCTGGAACCGCAGCTTGTCTATCTTGAGCAGTTCTCGGCGCTGAAAACGCAATATCACAGCGAGGAACTGCTGCCGCAGCGCATGCATGAACTGCGCGAAGACTTTAACCCCATCACCAAATGGCGAAACGCCGCGCAAGACCGCTATTGCGGGACGGACAGCGCATGGGTCCCTTTCCTCGCCTGTCCTGAAATCAGTGATATCCAGACGGTGCACATGCGGACCGATACGCTCCCGGATGATCCAGCAGGCGCGCTTGAGGGCGGCCCAGTCGACAGCAGCTTCCGCGAAAGCCTGTCGCAAATTGCCCGGATTGAACTTGCCACGATGCAGGCTGCGGGCCGCGAGGCAAGTAGCACCTATGCGCAATCGCGCTATTCAGTGATCGCCCGCATGCAGGAATTGCAAGAGCGGCTGAACATCGTCCACCTCTGGGCGCTACCGATCATCTATGGCGCGTTGGGCTCGATCGTCTATTGCATGTGGCGGATTCTGAACACGAATGTCTCGGCCCTTAGCCTGAGCTATTCGGTGTTACGCACCGTGTTTGCTGGCCTCGCAGCGCTGACCTTTTCGATGCTGCTTGTGCCGTCCAACATCCTGACGCTCACCGTCGACCTGAACAGACCGCTGATCTATTTGCTATCTTTCATCTTCGGCTATTCGATTGAGGCCTTCGTGAACACGCTGAACATGATCAACACCTATGCCAGCGCCAACTTGCAGGCCCGCAAGCGCAAGACCAGCTGAACGCAAAAAAAAGGGCGGCCCAGTCGGACCGCCCTTCGACAAAACCGTGAAAAATTCTTAACGCTTCGAGAACTGGAAGCTCTTCCGCGCTTTGGCCTTACCGTATTTCTTCCGCTCAACCACGCGGCTGTCGCGGGTCAGGAAGCCCGCGGCTTTCAGCGCGGGACGCAGCGACGGATCATAAAGCTGCAGCGCTTTGGACACACCGTGCTTGACCGCACCGGCCTGACCGGAGAGACCACCGCCTTTGACCGTGGCCACCACGTCAAACTGACCGGTGACACCGGCAACAGTGAAAGGCTGTGCAAGGATCATCTGCAGCACAGGACGCGCGAAGTATGCGTTCATGTCCTTCCCGTTCACGGTCACCTTACCGGAACCCGGCTTAATCCAGACACGGGCAACCGCATCCTTCCGCTTGCCGGTCGCGTAAGAGCGGCCCAGCTCATCACGGACGGGCTCGCGCGGTGTAGCGGTCTCAATAACAGCTTCGACAGCTTCAACACCTTCGGCAACCTGGCCGAGCTCTTCGAGCGAGTTCACTTGATCGGCCATTATGCGCTCCTCGTGTTTTTCTTGTTCATGGATTTGACGTCGAGCACTTCGGGCTTCTGGGCGTCCATCCCATGTTCGGCACCAGCAAAGACACGCAGATGGGTCATCTGCTGACGGCTCAGCTTGCCTCCGGGCAGCATGCGCTGAACGGCCTTCATCACAACGCGCTCAGGATGCGCGCCTTCCAGGATTTCCGCCTTGGTCTTGGACTTAATCCCGCCGGGATGGCCGGTGTGCCAGTAGTATTTCTCATCACGCTTGTTGCCGGTCATCTGGACCTTTTCTGCGTTGATGACGATCACGTTGTCGCCCATATCCATGTGCGGCGTGAAGGATGGTTTGTGCTTGCCGCGCAAGCGCATGGCGATGATCGAGGCAAGACGGCCCAGAACCACGCCCTCGGCGTCGATCAGGATCCATTTCTTGTCGATATCCGCCGGAGTTGCGGTAAAGGTCTTCATGTCTCACCAATATCGTTGGGGCGGCACCGGGCCGCATTCATTCGGATTGCGGCGTTATAAAGGGGCGCAAGATACAGTCAAGCGCAACATGCCGTGATAAATTAAGCAAAAACAATGCTTTACAATTTAGGTATTATTTTACCCCATCACACAGCCAATCTTTCCGGCGGGTTGTCCAACAAATCACGCAGGACCTGTAGCGCATCCAGAAAACGACTGTGCGGCACACGTCCGTTCACCGCAACCCGCACCGAATGAACGGATCTGCCGTCGCGCAAGGAAAAGTCCTCGGCTGATTTCACCAGAACGCCCGCGGCTTCGGCAGCCTGACAGAACTCGCCCGCCCGCCATCCGCCCGGGAGGTCGAGCCAGAAGAACGGCACGTCCTCTGACCAGTTCATCCGGTAACGGCCCAGCACATTGACCGCAGCGCGGATATCCTGCCTGATCCGCGCCCTGATCTGCCCCGTCACCTGATCCAGCATCGGTTGCGCCATGATATGCGCATAGACATCTGTCACCAACCGACTGACGCCAAATGACCCAAAGGTCGCCGTGCGCATAAGCGCCCCGGCCCAGCCGTTTGGCGCAATTGCGAAGCCGATCCGCAATGCCGCCGTGATGGATTTCGAAGGCGACGTCACATACCAGCCCAGTTCGGGCAACAGCATCCGATAGCTCGGGCCTGTATAGGCCGTTCCCATCAGCCGGTAGCAATCATCATCCAGCACATGCACGCCATAGCGTTCCGCCACCCGTGCAATCTCTTGCCGGCGCGTCGCAGATGTTGACAGCACGGTCGGGTTGCAAACCTCTGCCGAGGTGCAAAAGACCTGTATCCCCTTTTCCTTGATCGCCATTGCGAGCGCATCCGGACGCGGCCCCTGATCATCCCACGGGATGCCGACAAGCGCCGCGCGGCTGACCAGCGCGGCAGAACGGAAGCCGCCATAGCTGAGCTCATCAACCGCAACCAGCGGGTTGGGGCCGCGCAACAGGCTTTGCAAGATCATGATGATCCCGTTTTGGCCGCCATGTGACGTGACCACATCATCCAATGTGAACACCCCAACCTGATCGGGGCTGAGCATCTTGGCAAACGCCAACCGCGCGGGCACATCACTGTCGCGGCTGGGATAGCCCAACAACGCCTCGGCATCAGTCTCATTCGCAACAGCATGCATGGCGTCACGGATCAGCGCGGCCTGCCCCATTTCCGGCATTTTCGGGCTGAGCAGATGGGCGCGGGCATGCATTTCATAAACCGGGTCATGCATGACCGGCGTGCCGGGCACGACCGGTTGTGGTGCGCGCTGCCCACCGGCCACAAAGGTACCGCGGCCCACCCCCGCCTCCAACCGCCCTTCATCGATCAAGAGCTTGTAGGCGCGCGCCACGGTGCCCGGCGTCATGCCAACCTGAAAGGCAAGTTCGCGCACCGGCGGTAGCTTGTGCCCGGCGGGCATTTGACCCGATACAATGCCTTCGCGAATGGCCTTGGCCAGCGCTTTGTACTTCGATTTCCCGGCGCGCTGCAGGTCCTCTTCCCATTTTGTACCCGATACAATCATTTCATAGACCCACAGCTACCGCTTTTGTATCAATATACCGTAGCATACCGCTACATTGTGTCAATACAATTTGAGGAGTAGTCCGATGTCACACGCGCTCCACCCCGCGCAAATCCAGGTTCTGAACGCCCAGGCGACACTTCCCGTCGTCGCCGGTCTTGCAGTGCGTCTGGCGGTGGTGGTTGTGAAGTGGGACATGCGCCGCAAAAGCCGCCGCGCGCTCAAACGGCTCGGCCCGCATCTGCTCCGCGATATCGGTCTGGATCACGCCACTGCCCAAGCAGAGGCGTCCAAACCGTTCTGGCAGGATTAATCCCCTCCTGCCTTCTTCCTGACTGGGCCGGAGCATTCCGGCCCTTTTTTCATTTCGGTGGGATCGAATAGGTCAGCGACGCCCGAGCAACGGGCTGGACCACGCCTTCGCTGTAAAGCATCGCATCCCCGACGGCCAAAACCCGGCCCAATTTCAGAAGACGCGTCTCGCAGATCATGTCAGCACTCGCCGCAGGTTTGCGCATGAAATCGATAGAGCAATTTGTGGTCACAGCCAGCGCGACCGGGCCAATCCGCGCAAGAATGGCCAGATACATTCCTACATCCGCCAGCGCGAACATGGACGGTCCCGACACGGTGCCACCGGGGCGCAAGTGCCGCTGCGCCACCTGAAGCCGCACCCGCACACCCTCCTCGGTCAACTCTTCGATGATAAAATCATCGCCCAGTTGCGGAAATTCGTTTGAGACGAAGGCCTGCAAAGCGGGGATGTCCATCTTTGGTTCCATTGTAAGCCGCTCCCCCTTAACCTCGCGTCAAATCAGCAGAGAAGAGCGCCCATGACAATCCTTGCCCGCAATGACGCAGCGTCGATCGCAACCCTGACACTGAACGCCCCTGATCGGCTGAACGCGCTGTCGGACGCGATGCTGGCAGCGTTACAAACCACATTTGACGCGATTGCGGACGATCCGACGGTGCGCGTCGTTATTCTGAAAGGCGCGGGCAAGTCCTTCTGCGCCGGGCATGATCTGAAAGAGATGCAAAACGGACGACAGGCCGAAGATGGGGGTGCGGCCTATTTCAAGGATCTCTTCGACCGCTGTGCCGTGATGATGCAAACGATCCAGAAGATGCCGCAGCCGGTAATCGCGCAGGTCCACGGAATTGCAACCGCTGCTGGCTGCCAGCTGGTCGCGACTTGCGATCTGGCCGTGGCCTCCGATGATACGCGCTTTGGCGTGAATGGGGTGAATATCGGGCTGTTCTGCTCCACCCCCATGGTGGCGCTTACCCGCAACACTCACCGCAAAGCGGCGTTCGAGATGCTAACAACGGGCCGTTTCATCAATGCCCGCGAGGCGCAAGAGCTTGGCCTGATCAACCGCGCCGTTCATGCTGACGCCCTGGCGCGTGAGACGACGGAATTGGCGCAGGCGATTGCGGGCAAGCTGCCCAGTGCCGTGAAAATCGGCAAACAGGCCTTCTATGAGCAGGCTCAGATGACCACAAAGGAAGCTTACGCCTATACGGGCAACGTGATGGTGCAGAACATGCTGGACGCCAACACCAATGAAGGGATCAACGCGTTCCTCGAAAAGCGCGACCCCGACTGGTAACTTCTCATGTTTTCAAATACCTCCGCCGGAGGCACTAAAAATGTCGTGCGGCGCAGCCGCACCTTTGTGTCATAGCCCGTAAATCTCGCCAAACTTGGTGTCGAGATAATCGAGCAACGGCCCCTCACTCGGTTCTGCACCTGTCGCATGGATGATCGTCTCCACCGGCATCCGCAGCCCGCCATATTGCTGCAGATTCTCGCGCAGCCATCCGGTCGCCGCTGACGTGTCACCCTTGGCAAAGTCCGCATCCAGATCAGGCAGCGCTTTACGCAAAGCGTCATGCAGACAACCCGCATAGACATTGCCAAGCGTGTAGGTCGGGAAATAGCCAAAAAGCCCCTCAGACCAATGCACATCCTGCAGGACGCCGTTTGAGGGTTTGTCGACCGCATAGCCGAAATCGGCCTTGAACCGGTCATTCCACGCGGCCTCAAGATCGCCTACCTGCAGATCACCCGCCATCAGCGCACGCTCTAGATCGAAGCGCAGCAGCACATGCAGGTTATACTGCACCTCATCGGCCTCGGTCCGGATAAAGCCGTCATGCACACGGTTCACGGTCGCATAAAACGCGTCTTCATCCGCGATCCCGAAATCCCCGAATGTGTCGCACATCTGACCGTAGAGCCAGCCTGTGAACGCGCGGCTGCGCGCCAACTGGTTCTCGTAAATCCGGCTCTGGCTTTCATGCACGCCCATCGACACGCCCCGTCCCAGCGGGGTCAGAAGATGAGTGTCATCGATCCCCTGCTCATAGGCGGCATGGCCAACCTCATGCACGGTCGAATAGAAGCAGTTGAATGGGTCCTCGGCTGCAGTCCGCGTTGTGATCCGCACATCCAGACCGGAACCTGACGAGAAAGGATGCACAGCCTTGTCGATCCGCCCATTCGTCAGGCTGTAGCCGAAGGCGAGCGCGAGCTTCTCGGAAATCGCAAGCTGCCCCGCCTCGTCAAATGTCCCCGACAGCGACGCGGGCGCAGGTTTTTCCAGGATCGCGGCGCGCAAAGTCACAAGTCGTGGCCGCAGAGCGTCGAACATCGCCGCAAGACTGGCCCCGGTTGCGCCGGGCTCGTAATTCTCAAGCAGCGCATCGTATGGGTCAGTATCCCCGGCAATCGCTGCCGCCTCTTCCTTGCGCAGGTCGAGCACCTTTTGCAGCATCGGCAGAAACGCCGCCACATCCTCATCTGCGCGCGCCTGCGCCCAGACCCGATGGGCGAGCGAGGTTGTTTTGGCCAGTTCCGCCGCCAACCGCGCGGGCACCTTCGAGGTGCGTTCAAAATCTCGCTTGATTTCCCGTAGGTTAGCGCGCGCAATGTCATCCTCAGGCTCGGCCTTGGCGAGCCACTCACCTACTTGCGGATCAATGCGGCGGGCATGCAGCACATGCGCCATCGCCGCATGTTCCTCGGCCCGTTGGGGTGTTGCGCCTTCCGGCATCATCGTTTCTTGATCCCAGCCGAGGCGGCCTGCGATTTGACCCAGTGCCTCTGTCTCGCGCTGGAACGCCATAAGCTCTTGATATGCGGTCATTTACGTGCCTCGGATGGATTGCGGGATGGGATATTGCGCGAGGAAACGGGCGCGCAGTACGAGCGCCCACAGGATCACCGCACCCAGTTGATGGACAATCGCGATCTGCCAGGGGGCGGAATAGATGACCGTGACGATCCCGATGATCATCTGCAAAAACATCATCGCCATCATGGCATTAAAGGCAAAGCGGGTCTGTCCATTCGCCGACTTCCGGGCGCGCAGCCAGACGCCGATGGCGACGAGGAACAAGAGGTATCCGGCCATGCGGTGCATGAATTGTACGAGGCCGTCATCCTCAAAGAAGTTTCGCCAAATCGGCTGCAAATCAAAGGGTTGCGGTGGGAAGAAGCTACCCGCCATTAGCGGCCAATCGGGGTATGCGCGGCCGGCGTCAATCCCGGCGACCAGCGCGCCGAGCAAGATTTGCAGGAAGGTGAGAACGATCAGGATAGAACCGAGGCGCGCAAGCCGGACATCGCCGTTGCGGCGCGCTTGCAAGAGGTCGCCTTGGCTGCGTCCGAGTTGGTAGATATACCAGGCAATGAAGCCAAATATCACAAAGGCGACACCCAGATGGGTCGCCAGCCGGTAGGAGGCGACATCGAGCATCCCCTCCTCAAGACCAGAGGCGACCATCCACCAGCCGATGAAGCCTTGCAACCCACCAAGAGCACCGAGCAAAAGCAGCTTGGGCGTCCAGCCGGTGGGGATTTTGCGCGCCACCAGAAAGCCCACGAAACCCAGCGCCCAGACGAGGCCGATAAAGCGCCCAAGCTGCCGGTGACCCCACTCCCACCAGTAGATGACCTTGAACTCGGCCATCGTCATCCCTTTGTTTTGCAACTGATATTCGGGGATGGCGCGGTATTTTTCAAACTCGGCATCCCATTCCGCTGCTGACATCGGGGGCAGCGCGCCGGTGACGGGTTTCCACTCGGTGATCGACAATCCGCTATCGGTCAGGCGCGTCAGGCCGCCCACGACGATCATCACGACCACCAGACCAAAAAGCGCCATGAGCCAGAGCCTGATGCCCTGCCGCGCTCCGCCTGATTTCGCGTCGATCGCACCCGGTGCGGCGGTTTGTTTGGGGGTGTCGCCAACCTCTTCGAAAATGCTGCGTTTGTTGGCCATTACGAACCTTCATCTTTGTCGCGCGGAACCTATGCGCGCCGGGCGTCACCTGCAAGCGTCAGGGTGACGCGGAACGCGCGCTAGCCGCAATCCTTCCAGCGCACCATCTGCCGCATGATCCCGTGCAGCACCTGCACATCCGCGCGGGTCAGCGGCATGCGGGACCAAAGGTTGCGCAGGTTGGTCTTCATATTGGCCGCTTTGTGGTCGGGGAAGAAAAAGCCTGCCTGGTCGAGCGTCTCTTCGTAATGCTGGCTGAGCTTTTCAATCTCGATCTGTTCGGCCCAATCGCCCGCCGCATCCACATGGGCTGGCCGGGCAGGCACCGACGCACGGCGCCATTCATAACCGGTCAGCAGGACACATTGGGCGAGGTTCAGCGACGGGAAATCCAGGTTCACCGGCACCGAGATGATCGCATTGGCCCGCGCGATGTCGTCGTTTTCCATGCCGGACCGTTCCGGCCCGAACATGACTGCGACTTTGCGACCTTCGGCGATCATCGCGCGCGCCTCGTCCATGGCGGCCTCTGGCGTCAGCACCGGTTTGGTCAGCCCGCGGGGGCGTGCTGTTGTCGCATAGACGTAATCGCAATCGGCGATGGCTGCAGGTGTGTCATCAAAGATCTGCGCCTCGTCGAGGAGCCGCCCTGCCCCGCTGGCCATCGCGACCGCCTTTTGGTTGGGCCATCCGTCGCGCGGCGCGATGATGCGCATCCGGTCGAGCCCGAAATTCCACATGCCCCGCGCGGCAGCACCGATGTTTTCGCCCATTTGCGGGCGGATCAGGACAAAGGCGGGTTGCGGGTCGGGGCTGGGCATCGGCATTCTCATCTGACGGTCGCGGCCTGATACGCCGCACCCCGCGCAGAGGCAAGCACCCCATGGCCAAGCCGTGTGATCCCCGCTAGAACCCTTTCACCAAAGAAGAAATACGAAAGACACGCTCATGTCGGACGACCAGGACACGCCGCAGATTTACCTGATCACCCCTTCGGAATTTGATCTGTCGCGGTTTCCGGCGCAGCTGGCCGCCTGCCTTGATCAGGTCCCGGTGGCATGCGTGCGGCTGGCACTGGGAACCAAGGATGACGCACGCATTGTCAAAGCCGCTGACGCGCTGCGCGAGGTGACCCACGCGCGGGACGTCCCGCTCGTGATCGACAGTCATATCCTGATGGTCGAGCGGCTGGGCCTTGACGGGGTGCATCTGCCGGACGGCGCGCGCTCTGTCCGGCAGGTTCGGAAGGATCTGGGTGAGGACGCAATTGTGGGCAGCTATTGCGGCAATTCGCGCCATGACGGGATGACGGCTGGGGAATTGGGCGCTGATTATGTGAGCTTTGGCCCGGTTGGCGTCACTGCGCTGGGTGACGGGCGGCAGGCGGAACTTGAGCTTTTTGAATGGTGGTCGATGATGATCGAAGTGCCCGTGGTCGCCGAAGGTGCGCTTGATCAAGTTCTAATCCGCACGCTCGCCCCGCATACGGATTTCTTTGGGATCGGGCAGGAGATTTGGGGCGCTGATGATGCGGCTGCGACATTGCTTGAGATGCATGCCGCGATGGGTGGCTAGACATGTCGGCTGACACCGACTTGCTGCGGCACGGCGCGATCACGCTTTTTCATAAAGAGGATGTTTACCAGCGCGCGATAGAAGATCTGGCAATACTTGGATACGAGTTGCTGAATTGGCATTTTCGGGACTGGACGCAATTTTGCGCGCGTGTCAGCGACGATCTGCGATTGGAGGAAAGCTTTGGCTACACGCCCTGGACGGGCAACATGGATGCGCTCAACGACGCGCTTGCTTTGCAGCCGTTTTCGCGGACGGACAGGTGTGTGATTGGGCTGCCGGACTATGACGCAGTGGACGCCGGGTTGAACGGCCAGGGCTGGCATGTTCTTGACCTTATCGAGCGGCATAGTCGCGATTACCTCGTGTCCGGTAAGCGGTTGATTGGGCTCGTTTTGACGCAAAAAGAGGACGGCATGTTTCCGGCGCTTGGCGGCAGAGCCCCTGCGTTGAACGCGCGGGAAAAGCCCGAAAGCGTTAGCGGAGCTTTTGATAGTTTTTGCGTCGACAACGCTGACTTTCATGCACGTGGGCGACACCCAAAGAACACGCCGAAGCGGCGTTAGACCGGTGCGCTTGCCAGCCCATCCCGCACCGCCTCTTCTGTTGCTTTGGCGAGCGTTTTGCGATCTTCGAAATCGCTAACCTTCACGGGTGCGTGGTAGGTCACGCTGACCTTGCCCTGGCGCGGAGCGGCGAGGGTGCTGAGGAGGTGTGGGCCGAAATCCATGTCGCCCCACCAGCCGTAAAACCGGGGGTCCGCGCCGGGCGGGGCTGTGTAGTTGACGGTGACAGGCTGGATCTGGAGCGTGTCGCGCAATGCGTCGTCAAAGAATGCGGCAAAGAGCGTTGGCTTGAAGGGCAGCACCTGCTGACCATCGGTGGAGGTGCCTTCGGGGAAGAAAAGCAGCTTGTGACCTGCTGCGAGCCTCTCGCGAAAGATGCTGATCTGGGTTGCGGCCTCGCGCCGGTCGCGGCGGATGAAGACGGTGCCGGTCGCGCGGGCGAGCCAGCCGATGCCGGGCCAGCCCGCGACCTCGGACTTGGAGACGAAATAGACCCGTTTGCGGGCGTTGAGCGCGAAAATGTCGAGCCAGGACGCGTGGTTGGCCACCACTGCACCGGGCCCTTGCATCGGTCTTCCAGTCACGCTGTACCGGATGCCCAAGACGATGAACGCTAAACGACAGACGACTTGGGTGATATGCGGTGTCACTGGGCGTCTTACGCCGCAAAGCGGCCGCTCAAAAAGACGGACAGCCAACAGAATGATAAGGCCACCAAAAACCAACACGCCAAGCGGAACAGCACGCGCAACGACCCGACACCAATCCATGAGGCCCAAGGGCGTCGGATCCGGGGCGTCGCCACCATACCATGTCTCAGCCACGACGCGGCTTTCCCCTCGCCAGACGCTCGCGTTGGCGCGCACTCACAGCGTGGATGGGCAGGATCAGGCAGACATCAATCGTGTTGAACGCGTGATCAACAAAAGCGCCTTCACCGACCATGCCACCCAGTCGTAGATAGGCCTTGATCAGTGCCGGCATATCACGCATTGCCCTCACTCGATCAATCGCATCGGGGGGGATCAGGTCCATCTTGCTTGCGGTCGGTCCAATCGCCTGCGCGCGCAAATGCTGCGGCGCGCGATAATGGTGATGTAGAAGGCTCAGTTGCTCAGCCTTGCTGTTCATATCTGTCCCGTGGAAAGAGGCAACGCCGAACAGAATTTCGATCTGATGTGCACTGACATAATCCGACAGCGCCCCCCAAAGAAGCATGAGGCCCGGGCCGCCCCGATAATCGCAATGCAAGCATGATCGACCGAGCTCCAGCAGACGCTTGCCGCCTGATTTGAGCACGCTGAGATTGTATTCGTCCTCGCAATAGAATTGTCCCGCAGCCTCCGCCCCCGATTGGGTGAGTAGCCGGTATACCCCCACCACATCCTGCCCCGGAGGCCGCGCCAGATCGCGCAGCATCAGGTGTTCGGCGTGATCGTCAAAGCGATCACGCTCCAGCCGGTCCGCATGATCCACATGCGGGCCCGTCCCACCCAGTTCAGCAACGAAGACATCGTATCGCAGACGCTGGATTTGCCGCAGATCATCCTCTGTCTTTGCAAGATCAACCTGTAAGGCGGTTGGTGTTTTTGTCGGGGTCATTTGCATTTGTGCAAGTGTTTACTTTTCCTCGGCGGCATTAACCAATTGCTAACCGTTGCATCACAAGCTCTGTTCTGTCCAAATTCTCATTTTTTGGTGTCGAACTACTTTGGGTTGTGTTTATTCTTCATATACCAAGACAAGCAGGATGCGTGATCCATCTATGACGACTTTACCCTCTTCACGAAAGTTCACGGTGATTTTCCCGCCGATGTTCGACTGGACTTGCCCGACGCCCCAATCGGCATGTTCCGGATGCCGCACAAGCATGCCCGGTTCGAGGATCGCGTTGATGTCCGACATGTCTTTTCCTTCACAAAAGGAGCCTCTTTCATGAGCCCCGATCTGGCCGCCCTTGTGGGTTCGCGTATTTGTCATGACCTTATCAGCCCTATCGGCGCGATCGGCAATGGTGTCGAGCTTTTGTCGCTGACGGACGGTGATACCGGCCCTGAAATGCAACTGATCAATGAAAGCGTGCAGAACGCCAATGCGCGGATCCGGTACTTTCGTATCGCTTATGGGGCGACCAGCGACGATCAGATGATCAGCCGCGCCGAAATCGTGTCGATCCTTGCCGCCACGGCGCGCGGCGGACGTTTTACCTATTTCTGGAATGTCGAAGGGGAACAGTCGCGGCGCTTGGTGCGTTGTGCGCTGCTTTTGATGCAATGCTTTGAAGCAGCCCTGCCCATGGGCGGCGACATCCATGTGGTGCAGGAAGGGGATCAGTGGCGGCTGAGTGCCGAGGGTCCGCGGCTGAGCGTCGATGGCGCTTTGTGGGACACGATGAGCCGCCCGGTCGTCGGTTACGAATACACCGCCGCGCAGGTGCAATTCGCGCTTATCCCGGGCGTCATGGCTGAGGCTGGCCGCAGACTGCGCCTGACCATGGACACTGACAAGCTGGTGGCCGTTTTTTAGGGCCGGATCGTCCCGTCGCCAGTGACCAGGTATTTGAAGCTGGTCAATTGCACCGCACCAACAGGTCCGCGTGCATGGAGTTTGCCGGTGGCAATGCCGATCTCGGCGCCCATGCCGAACTCGCCCCCATCCGCGAATTGGGTTGAGGCGTTGCGCATCAGGATGGCACTGTCGAGTTGACGGAAGAACTGATCGGCGATGTCGTCATTTTCGGTGATGATCGCATCGGTATGGTTGGAGCCGAAGTGCCTGATATGGGCAATCGCCTCACCCACGCCATCCACGACCTTGGCCGCGATGATCATGTCGAGGAATTCCTTGCCGAAATCGTCCGCCTTTGCGGGTGTTGAGCCCTTCAGGCTGCCATCGCTGCGCACTTCGACGCCCGCACTGATCAATGCTTCGCTCAGCACATCGCCGTAGCGGGCGTGAAAAGCGCGATCAACGAGCAATGTCTCGGCTGATCCACAGATACCCGTGCGCCGGGTTTTCGCGTTCAGCACAACGGCCTTCGCCTTTTCGAGGTCGGCGTCGCCATCCACATAGATGTGGCAGATGCCTTCGAGATGGGCAAAGACGGGGACGCGGGCCTCGCGTTGGACAAGGCCCACAAGGCCTTTGCCGCCACGGGGGACGATCACGTCGATATGGTCAGTCGCTTGCAACATGGCTGTCACGGCAGCGCGGTCCCGCGTTGGGATCAGTTGGATTGATGTCTCAGGTAGGCCAGCGGATTTCAGGCCGGTGACGAGGCAGGCATGGATGGCCTGGCTGGAATGAAAGCTTTCTGAACCGCCGCGCAGGATCACGGCGTTCCCGGATTTGAGGCAGAGTGCACCGGCATCTGCCGTCACATTGGGGCGGCTTTCGTAGATCACGCCGATGACGCCAATCGGCGTGCGTACGCGTCGAATGTGCAGGCCGCTGGGTTGTGTCCATTCCTCGGCGACTTCCCCGACAGGGTCGGTTTGGGCGGCAACGGCACGCAGGCCGTCCACGATACCCTGAATGCGACCCTCATCCAGCATCAGGCGGTCCATCATCGCGGGCGATAGACCCTTCTCCGCGCCAAAGGCGAGGTCTTCTTTATTCGCGGCGATGATGGTGGCGCGCTGTGCCCAGACTTCATCGGCGGCGGCGTTCAGCGCCTGCGCTTTGGCCTCTGCGCTGACGGTGGCCAAGACTGCGGCAGCCGCACGCGCATCGCTGCCGACTTTCGCCATCATCGTGCCGATTGTGTTTTGCTCGTTCATCGCGTCCTCCTACAGCACCATGTCGTCGCGGTGCACCAGTGCCGCGCGGCCTTCATAGCCCAGAATATCAACAATGTCAGCCGTGCGGCGGCCCATGATTTGACGCGCCTCCGCGCTGGTATAGCGGATCAGGCCCTGGCCAAGTTGCGCGCCTTCCGTATCGATGATCGCCACCAGATCGCCGCGCCCGAAACTGCCGTGGATCTGGGCAACCCCGGCAGGCAAAAGGCTTTTGCCGCGCCCCAGTGCATCTTTCGCGCCTGCATCAATCGTAATGGTGCCGCGCGGTTTCATCGATGCGATCCAGCGCTTACGCGCCGCCTGCGGGTCAGTCTGGGCAGCGAACCAGGTGGCTTTGGCCCCGTTTTCGAGCTTGCCCAGTGGGTAGAGCGCGGTGCCGAGTGCGATTGCCATCGCACATCCCGCCTCGGTCGCGATGCGGCCTGCGATGATCTTTGTGATCATGCCGCCTTTGGAGAGGCCTGAACCCGCATCACCCGCCATAGCCTCGATCTCGGCGGTGATTTTCTCAACGTGATCAATGTGTTTTGCGGCGCTGTTGATCTTTGGATTAGCGGTGTAGAGGCCGTCAACATCGGACAGCAGGATGAGTTGGTCGGCCCCCACCGTCACTGCAACTTGCGCCGCAAGCCGGTCATTGTCGCCATAGCGGATTTCGTCGGTGGCAATCGTGTCGTTTTCGTTGACGATGGGCGTCACACCAAGCCCAAGCATCGTCTCCATCGTCGCGCGGCTGTTGAGGTAACGGCGGCGATCCTCGGAATCCTCAAGCGTGACGAGGATTTGGCCGGTGGTGATGCCGTGAGGCGCCAGCGCCTCTTCGTAGGCACGGGCGAGCTGGATTTGGCCGACGGCGGCGGCGGCTTGTGATTGTTCCAGCGCCAGAGATGTAAGTGGCAGCCCCAAAACTCCCCGCCCGAGCGCGATGGATCCAGACGAGACGAGAATGACATCGGTCCCCCGCGCCTTGATCCGCGCCACATCGCTGGCAAGCGAGGTCAGCCAGTCCTGCCGCAGCTTGCCGGTCTCGGCATCGACCAGCAGGGCCGAGCCGATTTTGACAACAAGACGCTTGGCGTCGCTTAAGGCTGCCATGGCGCGTCGTCCTGTTCTTCTGCGGCCTCCTTGCGATGGCGCAGGCGGTCTTCGTCGATCTTTTCGCGTAGCGCGCGCAGCACATCCGGAATACCCTCGCGGCTGACGCCGGACATCTGCATGACAGGGCCATCTGCAACGGCGGCGATCTCCTCGGTCAGAAAGGCGCGTTCTTCGTCGTCGAGTGTGTCGATCTTGTTCAAGACGGTGATACGCGGCTTTTCGGCGAGCGCACCGCCATAGGCCTCAAGCTCTTCGATGATCGTGGTCAGATCGCCCGCCGGATCGCCGGAGGTGCCATCGATCAAATGCAGCAACACCGCACAGCGTTCGACATGGCCGAGGAAGGTATCGCCAAGGCCCCTGCCCTCAGATGCGCCCGCGATGAGGCCGGGGATGTCGGCAACGACGAATTCGACCTCGTCGATCCCGACAACACCAAGGTTGGGGATCAGCGTCGTGAAGGCGTGGTCGGCGACTTTGGGCCGGGCGTTCGAAGTTGCCGCCAGGAAGGTGGATTTGCCTGCGTTGGGCATGCCGAGAAGGCCCACATCTGCGATCAGCTTCAGGCGCAGCCAGATCGTGCGCTCAATCGCCTCCTGCCCTGGATTGGCGCGGCGCGGGGCCTGGTTGGTCGCGGTCTTGAAGCGCAGATTGCCCCAGCCGCCATTGCCGCCTTTGGCGATGATGATGCGTTGGCCCACTTCGGTGAGGTCGGCGATGACGGTTTCCTCATCCTCGTCGATGATCTCGGTGCCGACAGGCACGCGCAGCACCTTGTCGCCACCGTCCTTGCCGGTCCGCTGGCTGCCCATGCCGGCCTGGCCGTTGCCTGCGAAAAAGTGTTGCTGATAGCGGAAATCGATCAGCGTGTTCAGGCCTTCCACGGCCTCCACTACCACATCACCGCCCTTGCCGCCATCACCGCCATCCGGGCCGCCATATTCGATGTATTTCTCGCGCCGGAACGAGATACAGCCCGACCCACCGGCACCGGACCGAATATAGACCTTGGCAAGATCGAGGAATTTCATGTGGCTGGCTTTCTGCGGCTGTTCAGCGATGTGCGATACGCGATTGTTGTCAGGTTCTCAAGCGGACGCGGGTGAACCCGCGCAGAAACGTTCGGGACACCCGATAAATATCAGTTCCTGCATAATGCTGTTGACATCAAAGGATTGCTGAATATAAGCCGCCGTCATGAAACAGATCGCGACTTATCAATTGGAGTATCGCCTAACCCACTAAAATTTGTGGGACGGCTCTCCTATTGGCGAAGGTCGGAGACTGTAAATCTCTCGTGTAAAAGCTGTGCTGGTTCGAATCCAGCCTGTCCCACCAAACCACCATGCGGGTGTAGCCCAACTGGCAGGAGGCGCCTGATTCAGGATCAGGACAGTGTGGGTTCGAATCCCACCACCCGCACCAAACACTCGTCAGACTGGCGCAATCGGTAGACGCAGTACGTTGAGGGCGTATTTGTTCCGGGTTCGAGTCCCGGGTCTGACACCATAACTCAGCGTGTTTAGCCCAACTGGTAGAGGCATCGGACTTAAAATCCGAAAAGTCCCGGTTCGAATCCGGGGACACGCACCACAACGGTTCTTATAAATTCAGGCAACGAGGTCTTAAGTTTGAAACGTTTGCTGCTCTCCGCTGAACCAATACGTCCCAAAACAAGTTTTAGCGCGGTCGCTGCGACATTGAATTTACCACTCAAGACCGTTGACAGAACGCGCTCTCAAGGCTTCTCCCAATCGACACGGGTCAACCTCCGATGATGCACCAACACGGGAAAGCCCCGCGCCTTGCTGCGGATGTAAGCCGTCTGCCAGTGCAGGAAACCAAGTCTTTCAAGCAGCCGGGCGGAGGTGGGGTTGTCGTACCAGGTTGATCCGGTCAGATGATCGCGCTCACTCGTTTGAAACGCATGATCAACAGCCGTGCGAGCGGCATGGCGCATGATCCCCTGCCCGTGATGGGCGGGGTTGAGCATGTAGCCGAGATCGCCGTTTGTGACGCCAATTGAGCCGATCAGGCGATCATCCAGACAGACAGCCCAGATAAATCCGTCTCCCTCGTAGGGTTTGCAACGGCTGCGCGTGAAATCCGGGTCTGCGGGCCAGGGCCAGCCGCCGAGTTGGCGGGTGACGGACCAGTGCGACACCATTGCGTGCAGATCTTCAAAATCATCCGTGCGGATGTTGCGATGGGTCAGATCAGGCATCTTGGCTTGCCTCCCACCGGGCGCGGGTGAGTTCCATGCTGCGCCCCGGCACCTCTGCATCGCGGGCTTTGGAGAAATGGACATGCGGGCCGATATCAACAAAACCCAGCTTTGTCAGGACGTTGCGCGACGCCTCGTTTTCAACGAAGTGGCTCGAACCAACTGCCTCTGCGTCCGTGGACGCGAATTGGTGACCGACCACCGCACCAGCCGCCTCGGTCGCATAACCCTGCCCCCAGGCGTCCTGCGCCAGCCAGTAGCCGAGTTCCTTGTCGATGCTCATAACACCGACAAAGACCTCGCCACGCCAGATTGTCCTAGCAAGCATGCGGCCTGCCAGATTCTCACCGATAAACCATTCCGCATCCGCAAGGGTGTACGGGTACGGCACGACCGTCAGCCATTTGCTGATCTCGTAATTGTTCAGCTCCGCGGCCAATACAGGCGCATCCTCTTGCACCAATCCGCGCAAAAGGAGCCGCTCCGTCCGCAATGTCGGGACGGTCATCACCCCGTTTTGAGCGTATAGGTCCAGGTTGGCACCGTGGCATTGCGCGAGACGGAAAACGCCTCTGCATCACCAAGATAATCGAAGCCGCAATTGGTCAGCACGCGGGCCGAGCTTGGGTTGTCCTGAAACGCCTCGGCGAAGATGCGTTCGGCCTTGTGCGGGTTGGCTGCGATCAGGGTGCGCACCGCCTCGGTCGCGAAACCGGTGTTCCAGAAGGCGGGCGCGATCCAATAGAAGATCTCCGATTGCGCGCGGTCCATCCGCTCAAGGCTGATCAGCCCCAAGGCTTCGGCATGGCCGTGACCAGAGCCGTCGATGACCCAGACATCCTCTGTCCGGTCAGGCTGGCTCGCGCGTTCGATCATCGCCTCAACGGCACCGGGCGGCAGGGGATGCGGCATCGCACGGGTGCCACGGGCGACACGATCATCGCCTGCATACATCGCAATAAGACCCGCATCGGACTTGCGGCATGGACGCAGAATAAAGCGCGCTGCCTCGATCGTGTCCTGCACGGTGATATCCTCATGTCTCATTGCGTTCCCTCCTCGAAACCCACTTACCGACTTCGCCTCTTCCCTAGTCACAGATGGTGGCGAAACTATGAATAAAAAAGGGGACCGGTTTGCACCGATCCCCTCAAATGTTTGTTCTTGAGCTTTTCGGCTTATTCAGCGGCCTCCGCCACCGGGAGAACCGAAATAAAGGTGCGACCTTTGAGGCCCTTGTGAAACTTCACGGCGCCCTCGGCAGTTGCAAAGATCGTATGATCCTTGCCCATGCCCACGCCGGAGCCTGGCCACATCTTTGTGCCGCGCTGACGCAAAATGATGTTGCCTGGAACGACGGCTTCACCGCCGAATTTCTTCACGCCAAGGCGGCGACCGGCTGAGTCGCGCCCGTTACGGGATGAACCGCCTGCTTTTTTGTGTGCCATCGGTTGCTCTCCTTAACCCTTGGCCAGGTCTTTGGCCTGGTCGATCCAGCCTTCACGCTCGATCCGGCCTTTGAATGACAATTTCTCGTCCATAGCAGCTACATCGGCTTCGGTCCATGCTGCAATCTGGGCGAATGTGGTCACGCCTGCGTCATGCAGCTTTTTCTCCAAAGCGGGACCAACGCCGGACAGCTTTTTCAGATCGTCAGCGCCTTCTGCTTTCGCAGGGGCTGCTTTCTTCTCTGCCTTTGGCTTCTCGGCCTTGGGAGCTTCGGCTTTGGGTGCCTCAGCTTCTTTCTTTGGTGCCGCCTTCTTGGCAGGCTTTGCCGCAGGGGCTGCGACAACACCGGCACCAGAGACCGCTGCCATCACGCCGGATTTGTCCGCACCTTTTTCAAGGATGTCGGCAATCCGCACCAAGGTCAGTTGCTGGCGATGACCTTTCTTGCGCTGCGAGCTGTGCTTGCGGCGGCGCTTGACGAAGTTGATGGTCTTTTCGCCCTTGATCTGATCGATCACGTCAGCCTGCACGCCAGCACCTTCGACGAAGGGCGTGCCGACCGTGTTGCCGACCATCAGAATCTCGTTGAATTGGACTTTGTCGCCAGCTTGTGCTGCCAGCTTTTCGACACGCAGAACGTCGCCTGAAGCAACCTTGTACTGCTTGCCGCCGGTTTTCAGAACCGCAAACATGCTATTTTCCTTCATTTTCCGCGTCTCTTAGGCCCCGGATCGGTCCGGTGTTTGGTACCTGTGGACAGCGCGCCCTTGGGCGAGTTTTCGCAATGGTTCAGCAAACGGGTTGCTGAGATGGCGGCTTATGTGAGCAATATCGCTGCAAGTCAAGCCAAAAGAAGGTGGAACACCCATGCGACTTATCTATGCCGTTGCGTTCACGCTCGCCGCCTGTTCGCAGGAGGCCAGTCATCTGGGCAATCCGCTGCTGCTGTCGGTCTCGGGCGTTAGTACCGCGGTGGGCAATGCGGCGTACAATGAGCGGCGCGGACGTGTGGAAGTCATCGTCAAAAGCAATTTCGACGCCATCATTGCCGACATCAATGCAGGTGGCGGTCCGGTCCTGACCGAGGCGATGGATGCCGCCGGGATCCCCGCAGCTGACCGCCCTGCCCGCATCATCCAGCTGCAATCAGATCTTGGCCTTTATGCCGCCAATCCCGGCGCGCTGGTCGTGGCCTTGATGGTGTATGGCGGCTGAGTTCGGATCGCCTTAGCCGATCCCGAAGACGCGCGAAAAGGCCGTGCCAAGCTGGCCCAGAAAATCAATCCACTGCCAATCCGCATCCTCTGGGCGTGGGTAGTCTTGATATTGAAAGCCAAAGAAGGCGATCAAAAGCAACGAAAGACCGAGCGGTGTCCGTATCCTGTTTGGCAGAAACCAGGGGCGATCAGGCCCCCAGAATGTTCTGCTTTCAGACGCGCCGGTCAGCGGCAATAAACCCAAACCAAATATGATCGCAAAGTCAGCCCAGGTGGTCATATTGAGGCTCCGATGTTGCTACATCTTCTATGCGCTAGAACGATCCAACAGCCGAATCGCGCTGCGCCACGAGGTTCCAGAAGGCCTGCGATTTCGCGATATCATCCGCCAGGTCCTGCGGGATGCCGCGCGCGATCATGCGCTGGTAGAGCGTTTCGGGATAACCGGGGCTGACCGGTGGCACGCTGACGCGCGGATTGATATCCGCCTGCCGTCCACGCGCCACATCCGGACAATCCCGCGTTGGATTGCCATTGGCACTGCGTCCTTCGCTTTCCAATTTTTGAACTGCGGCAAAGTAGATCGCGCATTCGCTGATCACCAGCGCCTGTTGCGCCGGATCATCCAGCGGCAGGTTCGGGTCCCCTGTGATCGCCGGGGTCTGATCACATGCGGCAAGGATGGAGAGTGCCGCAGCGGCGGCAGTTAGTCGAAGCAAGGGAGGCGGTCCTTTCGTCAGCGGCTTTGGCGGCAGAATAAGCCCTGCGCCCCGAATGCCAAGACCAGTCTACAACTCCTGACTGATCATGAACCGCGATGCTGCCAGCCCCAATGCGCGCGAGATATCATCAAACATGCCGTTAAAGGCCTCAAACAAGGCACCATTGATCTCGGCGCCGGCATCGCTTTTTGAGAAGGCGATATACTCGTCCATCTGCTCGGCTTCGAGCGGTTGGTAAGCCATCAGCAGGAACGAATAAACCCATTCGGATGTATTGGCACGGATCTCATCCTCTTGCGCCCAAACATCCCGCAAAACGGTTTCCGGCGTGATCCCGGGGGGCATGGCACCACCATCGATCAGGCCAGTCATGAACGCATAGTTTGAATTGAGCGCACCGACCACGTTGGCTTCAATCAGATCGTTTGCCGTAACAAAATCCTGCACTTGCAAGGCCAGCGGCGTCTCGTCAGCCATCGCAAGGGCCGCATTATCTTTGCTGGCCTGTTCAATCGCATCATCCAGCAAGGCGCGCCGCGCGCTGACTTCAAGCTCGATAATCGTGCGGCCCGTATCGGAGTTGTAGAAGGCCAGCATTGCGTCGATATCATCGCCTTCCAAGGCCTCACCGAATGCGCCACGCACCTCTTCATTCATCATCTCGACGTCGTAAATCTGAGACACGGCGTCATTCCAGCGGGCAATGCCGCTGCCCGGGAACATGTCGGTCGCGATGGTCTCGCCATAATCAAGCCCCTCTTCGCGCATGATCTCAAGCATCTGCGGCAACGCAAGTGCTTCATATAGAGCATCGATCTTCGCAGCTTCATCGTCCTGCGCCCAGCCGGGCAAAGCGAAGACCGTGATCATTGTTGCAAAGGTAGGCCCAACCAGGCGTTGCATCGCAATTCCTTCCAAAGATCCCGTTAATCTACTGATATGTGGGCGACGGGCCTTTTCCAAGGGCAGTGACGGAATTGTCACCGCCCGCCGCATTGGGACTTGCCAGTGCCGCATCCGCGCATTAGGACAGCGCGACCCCCGCGGAGAGGTGCCGGAGTGGTCGAACGGGGCGGTCTCGAAAACCGTTGTGGGTGCAAGCCTACCCAGGGTTCGAATCCCTGTCTCTCCGCCAAAACATCAACATCAGACCGGTTGCCCGCTTTTTTTTAGAATGCGGATGCATGTGATCGGTTTCTATACTCAGCCGCTTGCCATCACTGCCGCGTAAGTCAACTTCGCAACCGAACCTGGTATTGAAATGATCGAAGAATTGAGTGGAGCACAACGTTGTAGGCGCTCCAGTTTTGCTGCGCAACGCCTTTGCCAAAACACTCACTTATTGGGTATTTTGGCTCCGGCGGTAGGGATCGAACCTACGACCAATTGATTAACAGTCAACTGCTCTACCGCTGAGCTACGCCGGAACATGACGGGCCGTATAGCAATGTGAATCCGCTCCGTCCAGAGGGTTTGGAACAGAATTTCTGCTTTCCGTGACGGCTACTATCGGCGGTGGTACTGTGCGGTGAACGCAAGGGTCGGCCAGGCATCAATGATGCCACGCTCGGTCAGATCCACGAGGTGGGCGAAAACGTTTCTTTCGGCGGCTGGCAGCAGCGCAGGCGCCACTTCCACGTAGATCCGGCGCGTCAGTTCACTGACGGTCAGATCATCAAGTGACAGTTGATCAAGGATCTGCGTCTCGCGGTCTTTGCGGTGACCCACAAGCCATGCCAGCCGCGTTTTCGGGTCAGTGATGGCTGGGCCATGGGCAGGAAAATAGGTTGTCGCGTCAATTGCGCTGAGTTTCTGGCATGACAGCATGAAGTCGGTCAGATCACCGTCCGGCGGCGAAACCAAGGAACTGGCCCAGCCCATTACGTGATCCCCGCTAAAAAGAGATTGCCGCCATTGAAAGGACAAGTGATTGCCAAGATGACCAGGCGTGTGCACCGCGCGGATTGTCCCCCACGGTCCGTTGACGATTGCCTGATCCGATAGGCATTCATCGGGCACGAAATCGGCATCTATTCCCTCCCCTCCACCCGTCAGACCAGCTGCAGCCAGACGCGTCATTACGTGACTGCGCCCGGCCTGTGCATCACCGAAGGCCAAAATGGGTGCGTTGACGACCTCTGACAGCGGTCGGGCCAGCGGCGAATGATCCAAATGGCTGTGCGTGACCAGAATGTGGGTGACAGGGCGACCCGCAATTGCGGCGAGTAAGGCATCAAGATGTTGCATGTCCGCCGGGCCCGGATCCACGACCGCTAACGCTGCAGCGCCAATCAGATAGGTGTTAGTACCCCAAAAGGTCATCGGTGAGGGGTTGGGCGCCAGCACGCAGTGCAGATCAGGTGCCAATTGCACGGGTACGCCAACTGGATAGGATACGGCATCCGTCATGATCTTGGCTTCCGGTTTCCCGCGCGGCCCGCTAGCGTAGGCGCATGCTGTTTCGTTGGCTCAAAAACACGATGCCGCGGGGAATCTATGCGCGGGCGGCGTTGATCCTCATCTTGCCGGTTATCTTTTTGCAATTGCTGGTCTCGGTTGTGTTTATTCAGCGTCACTTTGACGGTGTGACGCGGCTGATGACAAGTGCGGTGAATATCGAGCTGCGCTTTCTGATTGACACTGCCAATGATGCACCTGATCTGCAGGCGGCACGGGCCGCTGTTGCGCGCATCGATGCGCCGCTTGAGATATTGACCGATTTGCCCGCCGATGATGTCTCGCCCGTTGATATCAAGCCCTTCATCGACCTGACCGGCAACGGGGTGATCCGCAATATGCGTTCTGGCATCGCGAATATTCTGGCCATCTCGCTTGAGGACAGGCGGCGGGTGGTTGTCTGGGTCGACACGCGGCATGGGCCGTTCAAGATGGATTTTTCGCGCCGTCGTGTCTCGGCCTCGAACCCGCACCAGTTGTTGGTCATCATGGTGGTCCTGGGCGGGCTGATGACGGCGATTGCCTATGTGTTTCTGCGCAACCAGTTACGCCCGATCAAGCGGTTGGCGACCGCAGCGGCGGATTACGGGAAGGGTCGGATCACGCAGTTTACACCGACCGGCGCCGTTGAGGTGCGTGCGGCCGGCATGGCGTTCCTCGATATGCGCAACCGGCTAGAGCGGCAGGCGCAAAGCCGGACCCTCATGCTCTCGGGGGTGAGCCATGATCTGCGCACGCCGCTGACCCGTTTGCGGCTGGGCCTGTCGATGATGGAGGGCGAGGATGTCGGGCCGCTGATCCGTGATGTCGATGACATGCAGCGGTTGCTGGATGGGTTCCTTGATTTTGCACGCAGTGACGCGAGTGACAGGCTTGAGACGATAGTGCCCGCCGATCTAGTCACAGCAGTGTTGGAGGATGCCGAACGAACCGGTCAAGCAGTCACCTGTGGCGGTATCGAAGGTGCGCATGATGCGATCAGCATGCGCCCGCTGGCCCTGCGCCGCGCGCTCGACAACCTGATTAACAATGCCTTGCGCTATGGTTCCAAGGCGGAGATTGGGGTCAGCGTCACGGATCGCGCGGTACGGTTCTGGGTTGAGGATGACGGGCCCGGCATTCCACCTGAACAGCGGGAGGATGCGATCAGCCCCTTTGTTCGGCTTGATCCGGCGCGCAATCAAGACAAAGGCAGTGGCGTAGGCCTCGGCCTTTCCATCGTGGCCGATGTTGCGCGCACCCATGGCGGTGTTTTGCGATTGGGACAAAGCGCCAAGCTCGGCGGCTTGATGGCCGAGTTGGTTGTTGGGCGTTAAGGACGCAGCAGCAAACCGCTATGCGCGTCTTCGGATGAGAGTCGGCACCCCAATCAGCTTTGAGAATGAGAAACCTTCACCACCTTGGTCTGAAGCAACATCGTCACGCCGGGTGATCAATGGCAGAATGAAGTTCGCCATCCGGCCATGACGGGGTATCAAGGAACCGGTGAACGGCTTGCGCCGGCTGATGAGCCTGATGGGAAAGTTGGCCATCCGCGCGTGGCGCGGAAAAATCGAACCGGTAAACGGTTTGCGATCGCTCAGCAGCGAAATCGGGAAATTCGCCATTCGCGGACCGCCCGGGATCAGGGCATTCTTGCCGGTCTTTTCGTTGATCAGGAGCGGAAACGGAACCGATGCCATCCGTCCGTGGCGCGGGATCAACGACCGGTTGAAGGGCTTCCGTCTGCTGATCAGCGGGATGGGAAAGTTTGCCATCCGCGCATGGAGTGGAAAGATCGAACCAGTGAAGGGTTGCGTTCTGCTAATCAATGGCAACGGAAAGTTCGCCATCCGGGCATGCGGCGCGATGATGGAGCCCGTATAGGGCTTTCTGCGGTCCGTGAGTGGCCAGAAAACTTCGGTCAGGTGAAAATCCGCGTCCGTGACACTGTGAGGGGCGCGGTCACGACGCTTGATGAGCGGAATTGGCCAATCGGCCATGTGGAACTCGGTCCGATAAGGATCCTTGTCGCGTTTGAGCATGTGAGGATGGTTATCAAGGATGCTCAAAGGCCGTTTTGGCCGCTCCTTGACATAGACCTCTTCGACCAGTCCGCCCAGCTCGGAAGCACCCATCGCTGCCGTAACATCCCGGGTGATCTGAGCGACGCGCAAGGGCTTGTACCCTGCACGCACCAGCATCACAGCACCACCCTTCGCCGACATTTCCTGCTGGTAGGCGCGGATCGTCGCGTCTTCAACGTTTTGGGCGGCCAAAGCATCGCTCAGCCCGTCCGGCTGATCATAGAGATCCAGAATACCAGGCGACAAACCGCGTATCTTGATCAGCTCGTACTTGGCTTTCTGCGCGTTCTTCGCGCTGTCGAAGTATCGTGTGATGACTTGTGTCATGAGACCTCCACCGACTTATTTTGCATAAGAGCGTTTTGCGGTCTGTCGGATCCAACTTTCGATTTCGATAGCAGCGGGATCGCCACGAGGATCGCGACCGCCAGAAAGACGATCTCTATGCCGAATACAATATTGTAGGGCGTTTGGGCCTGAAGTCCCGTTTGTGCCGAAAAACCCACCATCACATCCCGGACAATGCCGGCAAGCGCGACACCAATGCCCGCGCATGTTGCCTGGACAGCGCCCCACGCACCCAGCGAGAGGCCGACCCGCCCCTTGGGTGCGCTTTGGATCGTTGCCGTCAGTGTGGCGTGGCCGAAGAGCCCCGCGCCAAGCCCGCAGGCGAATGTGCCTGCAACAAAGAGCATCGGCCCGATGACGCTTGATGACATGATAATGGCGAGAAAGCCGGGCACCCCAATTGCGGCACCGATGGTTGCAAGGGGTATGGGCGACCGCCCCCCGGACAGCGCACGCGAGGCGACGCCGAACCCAATCAAGGTCCCCGTAGCAAGGATAGCCGTGAGCCGCGTGGTCTCAGCCACCGAGAAGCCGAGCGCCTGCCCGCCATAGGGCTCCAACAAGACATCCGCCATGCCAAACCCAAAGGAGCCGAGACCGATCAGTACCAAAAGGCGCAGCGCGCCCGGTCGATTAACCAGCCTTTGCCACGCCACGAAAAACCGCTCGTGTCGGGCCGTTTCCATCTCTTTCGCCCGCACTCTATCACGCGCTTCCTGCTTCCACAGGGCAAAGAGGTTCAGGGCAACGGTGACCACGGCTGATCCCTGGATCACCTGGATCAGACGGCCGGGTGTGTAATTCGCCAAAAGTGCCCCATAGATAAGCGCGCTCAGCACCATACCGACCAAAAGCATTACATACATCAGCCCCACGACCTTGGGGTGATCCGCATCATCGACAAGATCAGTGGCGAGTGCGAGGCCAACGGTCTGGACCATATGCACGCCCGCGCCGACCAACAAAAACGAAAGGGCTGCCGCAGAAAGGCCGATCCACCGTGGTGCATCAATGGCTTCGGCGTAACCGGAAAGAACCAGCAAGGCGAAAGGCATGATCGCAAAGCCGCCAAACTGGTAAAGCGTGCCTTTCCAGATATAGGGCACACGCCGCCAGCCGAGTGCAGACCTGTGCGTGTCCGACTTATAGCCGATAAAGGTGCGAAACGGCGCGAAGAGCAAAGGCAGCGCCAACATGCCCGCTACAAGCGTTGCAGGCACCGATAACTCAACGATCATGACGCGGTTGAGCGTCCCGACCAGCAGTACAAGAGCCATACCGACCGTCACTTGAAACAAGGACAATCGCAACAACCGCGACAATGGAACGTCGTCGGTCGCTACATCTGCAAACGGCAGATACTTCGGCGCCAGTGTCGCCAACCGGCGCAGCGCAAAGTTGCGATAGTCGAACATGAATGCTCCCTAATCGCGCCCTCAGAGCATCCCAATCGTCAGGAACACCCGATGAGAGGCGCGGGAAGAAGATGGGCGCAAGCGCACCCAGTTTTTGAAGCGTCAGTGCTCGACGATAAGAGGTGGCGCTTCGGTTGTTGCCGATGCGAGGACATCATTGGGTTGCAGTATCGCCCGCGCCACAGTGCCATCCGGCATGATGATCGTCACCTCGTGACTGCCATCCTCACCTTCGATCACATAAGCCGCCTTTGCAGTGTCCACATCCGGCAAGAGCGTCGTCGCCGATGCCTGCATATCACCCGTGCCAAGCGGTTGACCCGACAGGAAATCAGCCACCCATGACGTGTTGCTGACAACAGCCACGTGAACGGCAAAGGACCCGACCGCGACAGCACCCAGGAATACCGGCACGCCAACCGCAGGAGGGACAACAAGCCACATCTTTGCATTATTCATGACGTCACCCCCTTATCCGAGCCAAGGCGTCGAAATCGCCACGAGCACATGCGCAAGCAGGGCAATGGCCCCAAATACCCGCGTACCGTCAATGAGATAACTGTGGACTTCCTCAGCTTCTCGCAGGGTCAAGCCTGTTGGCCAAACCTTTTCGTCATCATCGGACATCTCCGAATCCTCCTTGATTAATCTTCTCAGAAGCGGGGATGACCAAGATCACGAACGGCCAACGCGAGCCTCAGAGCATCGCGTCATTTTGACGCACATGCATTCGCAAGGTGTCATTTTGTCGCGTCAAAATCAACTGTCATGTTTAGTTTACACTGCGCAAGTGAAATGGCAGCTCACATTTATTTATTTCTAACAATAATTTGGCACGCAAAACTCGTGTAATATAGCGCCTCATTTCTGTCTGATTTTTGGCGGAATGCCTGACGCCACGTAAGACGTCCCCGGAAATGAAGTGCTTACGCACCAAATCTGCGGCGTGTGAGTCTCAGTGTCGGAGATGGCGCAGCGCGCGGATCGCCCCTGAAGAGATCGTGCGAAAAGCCATTTGACAAAGCTTGCAGGATGGATGGGCAGATCGGTTGATGCCTTCTATTGGCGAACCTACGTGACGGCTCTGCCAAACGGTGCATTCTCTACGCCTGTCATAAATTCTGATTTGGATATCTGGCGGACAGACAGGGATTCGAACCCTGGAGACGGTCTCCCGCCTACACACTTTCCAGGCGTGCGCCTTCGACCACTCGGCCACCTGTCCGTGCCGGGCGGTTTAGCGCGCACTGCCCCCCTTTTGCAAGACCCCAACATATGTTTGTGACTGTGGTTTACGCCGCACGTGCAGCACCCGTATAACAGGCTTATCCTGTCAAAGAGCAATTCGCGCCATGCTGCATGATCCACCCAAGGCCAATAGCCCCGAACGTCGCTCTGACGCGGCCCGGTTGCAAACCGGCGCCTTGGTCATCATTGCCTTTGCTGTTGTGCTGTTCCTGCTGGTGCAGGCGCGGTTCATTCTGATCTCGTTGGCCACGGCAATCATCCTTTTCAGCCTGACAAGCGACGTGATCAGCTTTATTGCCCGCCAGCGGATTGGCCCGTTTCGCATCCCCTTCACCTTGGCCAGTATCGCGGCGATGGTGCTGATTACCGCAGCACTCCTGACACTGACCTCGATATTGCTGGCGCAGGTCAACACGGTGCTGGTCACCACCTTGTCGTATACAGAGCAGGCCCCTTCGGCCATTGCGTCGCTGTTTACCTGGCTGGGGCCGGACAGCGAGCAAGCCATATTCAATGCGATGCGCTCCTTTGACGTGTCCAGCTATCTGCGGACGGCAGCCGGACAGGCCAGCGGGATGACGCAAGCCACAGTACTAATCATCCTCTTCGTTGGTTTTCTGTTTGCCGAGCGGATCTGGTTTGAGACCAAGTTACAGAACTTTGTCGGCGACCCCGAACAGGCCAAACGCATCGGCAAGATCATTCAATCGATCATCCACCGCGTGAACTACTACCTGCTGGTCAAGACCGTGATCAGCCTGGTCACTGGAGTGATGATCTACTTCGTCGCGCGCTTCTTCGAATTGGAGCTTGCGGCGGCCATCGGGATCATCACCTTTGTGCTGAACTTCATCCCGAATATCGGGTCGATTATTGCAACAGCGCTCATCGCGCTAATCGCGCATGTGCAACTCGGCGATCCTGCGACAACCGCGATGATCTTCACAATTGCCGGCATCATTCAGTTTGTGAATGGCAGTGTCATTGATCCGATGCTGATGGGGCGTGCACTGCGCCTGTCATCGTTCGGGATCATTCTGTCGCTGGCCTTCTGGGGGGCGGTCTGGGGCATTCCCGGCATGTTCCTGTCGGTGCCGATCATGGTGATGCTGCTGGTCGTCTGCAGCCATGTTCCCGGCTTGCGCCCCTTCGCGATCCTTTTATCGCGCGAGGGACTGCCAGAGTCCGAACGGATGCTGGACCAGGCGCCACGCGATCTCTTGATGCAGGATCAGTACAAGGACTAGTCCGTCGCCGGTTTGCCCGCCAAGGGCTGACGCGCGTAGTACGTCACATCCTCGGTAAAATACTGATAGCTATCCGCGTTCTCGATCGCACGGCGCGGGTAGTCGATGGCCATCTGGCTGCATTCACTGCGCGAATAGCAATGATCCCACGTATCCGCGACTTCGAGGAAATGCGAAATCTCATGCACCATCGTGCCTTCGCGCGTGCCGTTGTCGCTGCGCCGTTCGCCGGGGCGCAATGCTGTCAGCGGGGGAAGTTGGAAGAATGGCGGACAGACATGTACCTCGAACGGGCGATGCGGATAGACCCAGGCATATTCGCCCGCGCTACAGCTGGGATCGGTGGCGCGATGACATTCCGTTGACACACCGCCGCTACGGATCGCGGTGATAACGGATTTAAGTGTGGCGCGCACAACCTCGGCATTGGCATCCGAATAATCGCCGAACCACCGGCGATATTCTGGCGTGTCACCCACCCGCGCTGCTGCAACGAGCGTGAGGTCCTTGGCATTGCGCAGCGCGTCGGTGACGACGCGCGCCTCATCCTTACCGCAATCGATAAGGGATTGCGCCATTGCAGGCCGTGCCAGCCCAAGCATCAAGATCACAAGAAGACCGAACCGTACCATCGCGCTACTCCAAATGCAGATAGACGCGCCGGTTCTGGCGGCCTTTCTTTTCGATTTTGCCCAGGCGCACCGGACCAATTTCATCGGTATTGGCCACATGCGTGCCGCCGCAGGGCTGCAGGTCGGCGGTTTCGGCACCGACGCCAATACGGATCAGGCGGATCTTACCGCTGCCTCTTGGCGGCTGAACCGACATCGTTTTCACAAGATCCGGCTGCGCATCCAGCTCCGCATCCGTGATCCATTCCTCGCGCACATCCATGTTGCAGGCGATCAGTCGGTTAAGATCGGCGGCTAGCGCCTCCTTATCCTCTGGCGCCTCCGGCATGTCGAAATCGAGCCTGCCTTTTTCGGTGCTGATCGCCCCACCCGACACGGGTAAGGGGATGACAACAGACAAAAGGTGCAGCGCGGTATGAACGCGCATATGCCTGTAGCGGCGGTCCCAGTTCAGCTTTTGGCTGACGTTAGCGCCAACAGGTGGCAAGGGCGATGGTGTGGCAGGCAGATGCACCACGTCTTCCCCCTCGCCTTTCACACTGGTGGCGATTTCCAGTGTCCCGTCATCCCACGACAATGTCCCGCTATCGCCCGGCTGCCCGCCGGAAGTCGGATAAAACAGCGTCTGATCCAGGATAACGCCCCCTTCTGAAGTGAGCGCAGTGACTTTCGCGGATGCCTCTCGCATATAGGCATCTCGCCGGAACAAGAGTTCGGTCACGCGGTGTCTCCTTTCAGGGCTTCGGGGTTGCGCAGCCAAATATCACGCTGGGCAAAGGGAATCTCAATGCCCGCAGCCGCGAATTCCTTGGCAATAGCGTGATTCATTTCCGACTTCACGGTGAGGACATAGTTAACGTCCCGCAAGATCGCGCGGATTTCGAAATCCAGCGAATCCGCGCCAAATCCCTGAAACAGGATGGCAGGCGGCGGTGTCATCACCACTTGCGGATGGGCCTCGGCGATGCCGCGCAAGATCTCGGTCACCTTGTCCACGTCAGAGCCATAGGCGACACCTACCGGCACGATGACCCGGCCCACCAGATTGCCGCGCGTCCAGTTGGTGACCTGCCCGCTGACAAGATCTGCATTGGGGACGATCACATCAGTCCGGTCAAAGGTCTCGATCCGTGTGGAGCGGACAGAAATGGCGCGGACATAGCCCATCTGCCCGCCCACCTCAATCCAGTCGCCTTCGCTGACCGGGCGTTCAATCAACAGGATGATGCCAGAAACAAAGTTTGAAACGATGTTCTGCAGACCAAAACCGATCCCAACCGATAAGGCGCCGGCGACAAGGGCAATGTTAGACAGATCAATGCCCGCACTGGTGATCGCGATAATCGCGGCAAGGATGATCCCGACATAGCCAAAGCCTGCCACGATGGCGTTTTGCCCACCGATATCCAGCCGGGTACGCGGCATCACCGAGCGGCGCAAAGTCCCCTGAATGAACCTCGTCAGCAGATAACCGATGGCAAAGACCAAAATGAAGGCCAGGAAATCGGTGGGTGAAATCCGCGTTTCTCCCAGCGCAAAGCCCTCGCGAAAGCGCGTCCAGATTTCGACCAGATCATCAACACGAGCCCCCCATATCAAAGCGAATACAGGCAGGCTGGCCATGTAGATGACGAAGCTCAGAAAAACAGGCACGAGTGCCGCAAAACCCTTTGCCGCCTCGTCCGTGGCGCGCGGGGTTGTCACATCCTGCAGGAGCCGCTGGACCAAAAACACCACGCCCGCCAGCCCCAATGAAGACAGGGCCGGGATAAGAAGAGCTGCCCCTGCCGCGCCAAATCCGAAGGCAGCCGCTACGGGAGCGACAACGGCCACAATCGTGCAAAACCGCCCGATCAATCCCCGCATGCGGCCCTCTGACACGATTTCGCCTGGGATCGGTTCAGGCTTCGTGCGCAGTACGAAACCAAAGCGCCACAAAAGGACACCCATGATCGCCATCAGTGGCCAATCGATGGCCGCACGCGGGCCTGCCTCAATATCCATCGTTTGCAACGCACCGGTGATCAGCACCCAAAGGGCGAGCATCCACCCCAAAGCAAGCGAATAGCGTCGACCGGCTGAGCGCGTGCGAACATCGTGCCCCAAATAGCCTGCCTCGGCTCCCACGGGAAAAATCATCCGGCTCAGCCACCAGGCGAAGAGCACAACAAACCCCGCCGCTGGCAAGGCCTCGACCACGTCATTGCCGCGCAATCCAAAGATATCGAGTGTCGTCAACGCCTCAGACAGCGCCACCAGTCCGATCGTGGGAATGAGAAGTTGGGCTAGCGACAGGACGAACAGCCAGACGGGCGCGAAACGGCGATTGTCCCTGCGGACCTGCTGCCGCCACGCGGTCAAACGCCGACGAAAAAGGCCCAGACAGGCAAGAGCTACCAGGAAGAGAAGGATTGCCCGTGGCAATCCGGCGATCAGGCGACCCGCACCCCATTGCTGCTCAGTCCTCGCACGGGTCTCGACGCCGATCACCTGCACCAGATCCCACAACGCCGCCACAGCGCCGGCCGCGTGTGTTGGGTTGAGTGGGGTTGGCCCCCTCTGGGTCAGCGCTGTCGTCTGGCGTAACAGAAGCTGCGCATCAAATTCGCCGATGAGCCCGTTCGCCCGTGCATAGGCCTCCTCTGCCAGAAGTCGGGGCGCGATCAGCTCTTGCCGTTGCGCCTCCAACGCGACACGACGCTGTGCGATGAGGTCCGATTCCTCACCGCTTTCCGGGATGGGGCCGAGTGCGGCAATCTGTGCCTCAACCGTCGCAATGCGGCCAGCATTGATTGACGTTCGCGCCAGAAAAATGTCGCGCCACGTGACAAGTTCTGCCCTTAAGCGATTAAGCGCGAATTCCGAGGCATCGTCGCGCGCCGCGAGTTGTTCAGCACGCTGGGCAATGCGTTCCCAACTCGCCTCTTCTTCTGCGGTCTCAGAGCCGGGTTCTGGCAGTGTTTGCGCGCCCCCCTTAACGGGCGCCAAACAGAGCATCAAGCATGCCGTCAGTACTGCGAAGACCCGCAGGATCATACGTCTTCAAAAACCGTGGGCACGTCTTTGTCAGACTCCAGCCATACGGGTACTGGCAGCCCCTTGGAGCGCAGAAATTCGGGATTGTAGACCTTTGATTGATACCGGGTGCCGTAATCGCACAGGATCGTCACAATCGTATGGCCCGGTCCCATGTCGCGCGCGAGCCTGATGGCGCCAGCGATATTGATGCCGGTTGAGCCACCCATGCACAGCCCTTCATCTGCCAACAGATCAAAGATGATCGGCAGCGCCTCGGCATCAGGGATTTTATAGGCAAAATCGGGTTTGAAACCTTCAAGATTTGCGGTGATCCGCCCCTGCCCGATCCCCTCACTGATCGAGTCGCCAGATGGCGGCACCTCATTGGTGAAGAGCTTGTAGAGCCCTGATCCGTCAGGATCCGACAGACCAACCTTGACCCCTTTAGGCTGCAAAACCGCCGCGACACCAGCAAGCGTCCCGCCCGAACCACACGCGCAGGTGAAGCCATCAACCTTCCCGTCCGTCTGCTCCCAGATTTCCGGACCGGTCGTTTCAATATGTGCCTGTCTATTGGCCACATTGTCGAACTGGTTGGCCCAGACCGCGCCATTCGGTTCGGTCTTACTAAGCTCTGCCGCCAACCGCGCGGAGTATTTGACGTAATTGTTCGGGTTCGCGTAAGGCACCGCAGGGACCTCGACCAGATGTGCACCTGCGACGCGCAGCATGTCCTTCTTTTCCTGGCTTTGCGTCTCAGGGATCACGATCACGGTCTTGAATCCCATCGAGGCACCAACCAGCGTAAGTCCGATGCCGGTATTGCCTGCCGTGCCCTCGACAATCGTCCCGCCCGGTTTCAGATCACCGCGTGCAATCGCATCCTTGATCATGAAAAGCGCCGCACGATCCTTGACCGACTGGCCGGGGTTCAGGAATTCCGCCTTACCCAGAATGGTGCATCCCGTCGCCTCGGACGCGGCGCGCAGTTTGATCAGGGGGGTATTGCCAACAGCGTCGGCAAGGTCTTCTCGGATAGTCATCTGCGCGCCTTTCATTGTCTGGTCTTCTGTGTAGGACCGGACCAGAGCGACATCAAGTCAGGCTGCGCAAACGGTCGCGATGCCGCGCGACCCAATAAAGCAGATAGAAAAGCGGCCCGGTCCCAATCTCGCCCGTATCGAGCAGGTCCATCGCAGCGTCGAAGGACATCGGATGCACACGTATATCCTCGTTTTCGCCCGGTATGCCGCCGAAGTACGGGGCGTCCATCGGAAGATCACATAGACCAACATAAGTGTAGTAGTAATCCGTGCTGGCCCCTGGCGAGGGGTAGAATGACCCGGCATGTTCCAGATGGGTCAGCGTCACGCCCGCCTCTTCGACGGCTTCACGGCGTGCAGCATCCTCCGGGCTTTCACGTGCATCCACAATCCCGGCAACTGGTTCCAGCATCCATGGGTTCGGATCGTGGCGCATCAGCGCCCCCATGCGCACCTGTTCGACCATCAGCACCCGGTCGCGCACCGGATCATAGGGTAAGAGGACCGCCGCATCGACACCCATGAAGATCTCACGCGACAAAGGCGGGCTATACCCGCCGTCGAATTGTTTGTGGGTCACTTCAAAGGGTTGGAAACGAAAGAACCCTCCCTGAGGCGGGTGCATTCGCTGGATCGTCACATCCCCATCTTGCGGCTGATGGCGATGATTGGCAGGCCCTGCTGCCGCGCGATGCTTAGCCCAGGCGCGGCTTTCCATCATTGGCCACATCGCGCGGAGGGTTGTCTGATCCGGCAATGGATCATGCGCGAAAAGCTCTTGCGCCGCCAGGATTGTCGGTGCTTCGTGTTTCTGCTGCCAATCCGCAAATGACCATGGGCCGTCGCCCTTCAAATCCGATGGCGGCAGATAGCATTCAGCATTGCGAGGGCCTTGCTCCGTTGTCACCGTGACCGAGGCGCAGCGATAGCCAAATGCCCCCTCAAACAAATCCAGCCGTGCGGTCTGCTCTTTTGTCAGTTCTGCAAAAACATAACCTGACACTTTGCCGCCCCGATGCGGACGGATCAGCGGGACAACATGGTTCTGGAGCCGAGAGATGTCATAACCCGCCAAATCTGCCGACTGGGCCTCTGGCACAACGCCGCCCGCTACTGCCTGCATCAGCTTCGTTGATTGCAGGGTTCCGTAAACGAAAAGGTCCATACGCGTCAGGGATACTTCTTGCCGAAATACTCAGCGATCAGTGCGCAAATGATACCCCCGATGATCAATGTCGCCAGGAAGGTCACATCGAGGAACTGCACCGCATGTTCGATCATCAGCTCAAACATGCCGATCAACGCCTCCATCGGGCCATCATATCGGTTACGCAACGCATTCGAGATCATCTGGTTGCCGCCCAACGCAAAGACCACGCAGAACGAAAACGCGCCAATCGTGGTCAGACCGTTGCTGACGGCGTTGACATAGCCTTTGCCCGTCCGGCTTCCACAAACTGTCCACCCGATGAAAAGCCCGAACAGTGCACACATAGGCAATAGAAACTGCGGCGGGCGCTCTTCAGGAAACAGCGGCGCCATGATACCGCCGATATACCAGCCAAACAGGGCAAAGATAACAGCACCTGCAAGACGTCCGGCGGTGGGCATATACTCGGTCCTTGTTTCGGGCCCGTGGGCGGCGCGTCAGGCGCCGCGGCTCACGGTGATCTGCGTTACATCGCAGTTTCGGCTATCAAATGTCGCCGCACAAGAGGTCAGATAAAAATCCCACATCCGCTTGAAGCGCTCATCAAAGCCCAACGCCGCCACCTGATCCCACTTTTCATTGAACGTGTCGTACCAGCGGCGCAAGGTCAGTCCGTAGCTGGTGCCAAATTCGACGGAGCCCGCAACATTTAATCCAGCCTTTTCAATCTCTTGGCGCAAGATTGCAGGACCGGGCAGCATACCGCCGGGGAAGATGTATTTCTGGATGAAATCCACGCCCTTGCGATATCCTTCCCAGCGTTCATCCTTGACCGTGATGATCTGGAGTGTTGCGTTCTTGCCCGGTTTCAAGCATTCGCGCACGGTTTTGAAATAGGTTGGCCAGTATTTTTCACCCACCGCTTCGAACATCTCGATACTGGCAATGCCGTCATAGCGGCCCTTCTCATCGCGGTAATCCTGCATCTTGATCTCCACCATGTCGGACAGCCCGGCGCGCGCGATCCGTTCGATGGCATAATCGTGCTGTTCGCGGCTGATGGTGAGCCCGGTTACCTTGATCCCACGCTCCTTCGCGGCATATTCGGCAAAGCCGCCCCAACCGCAGCCGATCTCAAGCACATGGTCACCGGGCTTTGCGCCCATCTGGTCGACCATACTGGCATATTTCGCCTTCTGCGCAGCTTCGGTGCTTTCCTGACCAGTCTCAAAGATGGCCGAAGAGTACGTCATCGTGTCGTCCAGCCACAGACCGTAGAATTCGTTTCCCAGATCATAGTGGTAGCTGATGTTCTTCTTGGCCTGTTTCTTGGAATTGCGCTGCATCCAGAACCGCAGGCGTTCATAGGCCCGCACCAGTCGCTGCGCCGGAAAACCATCATAGATGTGATCGGCATCATCATGGATAAAGTCCATGACGGCCATCAGATCAGGCGTGGTCCACCAGCCATCAAGATAAGCCTCGGAAAAGCCCATATCTCCTTCGCGGATCGTACGCGCGAAAAGGTCATCGTTATGCACATGCACTTCGGCGACATGGCCCGGCTTTGGCCCCTCTGCGCGGAATCTGCGCCCATCGGGCAGCACCAGGTCCACGCGCCCCTTGTTGAGGTGTTTGATCTGCTCAAACACCTGCGCAAAGTAACGTGGCAGGGCCGTTTGCCCTTCAGTACTGGTCAAGATCATGTGTGTTCCTGTCGTCATATCGTTCTTATGCGGGGTTGACCCGCTTTGTTCATGTTGAGGTTACTTATAGATACGGCGAAGTCACGGAAAACGTTCAAATTTTATTTGATCACTCCGTGAGGCCTTAGAAATCACGGGCTTCGTAAGCGGCGAGTGCGCGTTTGCGACCTTCATCGGCAGGAACAATTGGATCAGGGTAGCAGTCGTCCGGCGTCATACCCCAATTCCGGGGGATCATCTCGAAATAGGACAGAGCCGTGTCAGAAGGCGTTCTTGTTCCTTCCGCGATCCAGCGTTTCACATAGGCCCGGTCCTTGTCGAACTTGTCGAGCTGCGTGACCGGGTTGAACACTCGGAAGTAAGGCGTCGCATCGGGGCCGGAGCCCGCCGACCATTGCCAACCCATCGCATTGCTGCAGGGATCCCAATCGATCAGGCAATCGGTGAACCAGTCCATCCCGATCTTCCAATGGCTGAGCAGGTGTTTGGTGAGGTATGACGCGACAATCATCCGTCCGCGATTATGCATCGTGCCGGTCACATACATCTCACGCATCGCAGCATCGACAAAGCGGATACCGGTGCGCCCGCGTTTCCAAACGACGACCTCCGGCGTCTCGTCAGTGTTCCACGGGAACGCGTCCCAATCCTCTTTCCAGTTGTCACTGACGATCCGGGGCGTGAAATGCGCAAGGTGATAAGCGAACTCGCGCCAGACTAATTCCTTGAGGAACACTTCCGCGTCAGCCTTACCTTCATGCAGCGCACGTATCCCCGCATGCCAGCAAGTGCGCGGGCTAATCTCACCATAGGTGAGGTTTTCGGACAGACGCGATGTGCCGTCCACCGCGGGCAGATCACGGTTCTTGACGTATTTCTGCACTTTGTTGTCAATGAAAGTGTCCAATCGGTCGATGGCGGCGCGCTCGCCAACCGTGCAATGGCTCGTCAAGATGTCAGCACCGCGCTGCATGGCCGCCCCCATCTGCCAGTTGCCCAGATGATCAGACGCGGGCCAGCTTTCGGGAGCGGGCATGCGACCGGGTGCGGGCAAGGCAGGCGCAACCTCTCTACCCTTCACCGCATTCCACATCGGCGTATAGACCTTGTAGAAACCGCCGGTTTTTGTCTGCACACTCCAGGGCTCAAAAAGCAGATGCCCCGCGCAGCTTTGGACATCCAGCCCGTCTTCCTTTAGCGCTGCCTTCACTTCGGTATCGCGCGCCTTGCTCGCCGGATCGTAGAGCCGCGACCAGTACACCGCCCCTGCCCCCGTTTCGTCCACCAGCGCCCGCAAAGTGGCAAGGGCCGGACCCTTGCGCAGGATAAGCTGGCTGCCACGGTCTTCCAGCACCTTCTGAAAATGTCCCACCGCGAGGCCAAGTCGCATCTTTGGCGCAGCCCCCAGACCGGCCACCAGATCATCATGGATGAAGACCGGGATGACCGGTCGCCCGGTTGCACAAGCAGCGCTGAGAGCCGCATGATCGTCAAGCCGCAGATCGCGCCGGAACCACACAATAATCGGGGAATTGCTCATCGAACCTCCATGCGGGAACGTCTTGTCCCGCTTGCGATGACGACGTAGCACGTCGGCCTTTTCGTCAAGCAGACCATGCAAAAACAAAGGCCACGCCGCTTAAGTGCGTGGCCTTTGCTATGGTTCTTGGCCTTATTCTGCCGGCGTTGCGACGGCGTCGACTGTCACCGACTCCACGCCCGCCGCAGCGCGGCGCCCGTCATTCCAGATCGCCTTGATCAGTGCCAAACACATCAGCGCCATCACGATCGAAAACGGCAGCGCCCCAATCACCATCGCGGTCTGGATTGCCCCGGTGCCGCCTGAGAGCAGCAACCCACCGACAACAAGCGCCAGCGCCACGCCCCAGAACATGATATGTGGCCGCGCCTTTGGCCCTTCGTCGCCTGCCGCGTTGATCGTGTTAACGATCAATACAGCGGAGTCAGCCGAGGTGACCAGGAAAGTCATCAACAGGACCACGATCATCACGGCCATGCCCCAGGCCAGCCATTCGCTGATCGGGGCCAGCATGAACTCGGTCATAGCAAAGATCTTGTCGCCATTGCCCGCATTCAGGATCACGCCATTGGCGTCACCGTTCAGTTCCAGATCCACGGCTGTGCCACCTGCCCAGGCAAACCAGACAAAGCACATCAGGGCTGGCACAATCATCGCGCCAAGCACGAACTCCCGGATCGTGCGCCCGCGCGAAATCCGCGCAAGGAACAGTCCCACAAAGGGTGCAAAGGCGATCCACCAGGCCCAGTAAAAGACGGGCCACCAGCCCTGCCAGGTGGTCAGACGGTTCTCCAACGTACCATCGTAGACGGCAGCAATATCAGCTTCTGACACGGCGATACCGCCTTCCGTCATCGACGCGGTCACGCCTTCGACCGTCGCACTGGGGCTGGAAAGTGCTGACAAAACCGTCTCCGCTTCAGCCGCGGACAGGCCTTGGATCGCGGCCGGTGCTGACGCAACGAATGCATCAAGCCCTGTACCAGAATAGACCTGAACCGACAGACCCGGGAACGCGATCAAGTAGTCCCAGATGCCAACAAAGAACGCAGATGCCCCGAACCATGTGGCGCCGAACATGATGAAGAAACCAAGCAGGATGATCGACAGCACCATGTTAATGTTGGACAGCCACTTGATGCCTTTGCCCACACCTGAGAGTGCCGACAGGGTCGAAGCGCCCATGATGAAGAGCAGCGCGACAACGATACCGAACGTATTCACCGTGCCAGCAATACTGGCACCTGCAGCATCCACCGCGCCTGCTGGATGGACCAGCCCGCCGATCCCGATCCGCGTGAGACCAGCGACAAACTGATCAACGCCAAAGCCCAGTGTCTGCGCAACGCCTAGGATCGTGGCGACCACGGCCACGATATCGATGATGTGGCCCAATGTGCCCGACAAGGCCTTCCCGAAGAGCGGTGTCAGCGATGACCGGATAGTCAGGGGCAGCCCGCGCCGGTAGCTGAAAAACGCCAGTGCAAGCCCGGCAATGGCGTAGCATGCCCAGGCACCCAAACCCCAATGCATATAGGACCAGATATAGGCGGTCCGCACATTGTCCTCTCCAAGTGGTGTCGTGATGCCCGCGATCGTTGACGGGTTCTGACCGAAATGCGCGACAGGCTCTGCCACCGCCCAAGTCAGCATCCCCACACCAATCCCGGCGCCAAACATCATCGAGAACCAGGAGAAGTTCGAAAACTCCGGCTCTTCCCCATCGGCGCCAAGTTTCAGTTTGCCGCCAGCTGGCCATAATGCGAGGCCCAAACAAACCACGACGAAAGCGGCCACAACCCAGATGTACCAGGCCGCAAACTGCGCCAGAATGGCAGAGTTCCAATCACCCAGGATCCTGCCCGCCTGAAGCGGCCAAAAGATACACCAGACCACTAGAACGCTGATGATAATCTTACTGACGACCGTCACATTGACGCTGAACCCGCGGTAAAAACCGCTATCTGCGGTCTTTATCGGCAGGTCCGATAGAGGAGGTTGAATGGCCATAATTGTTTCCCTGTTGGCTGTTTTATGAAAGAACTATAACAGGAAGACGCGACAAAATAACCCGGATTTGCGCCGCGTTTGTCGCATGAAACGACGCTGCAACTGCACGATTTCCTTTGCAATTGCAGCATTTTAGCACGGTGAGAGGGGCGCTTTTGGCGCCTGCTTTTAGATGCCCAGGCGCCTCTTCAGAATACGCGAACTGGAAACAATTCCGCCTTACGCGTTTACGTCAACGACAACGCGCCCTTTGACCTGACCCTTCAGAATGCCACGCCCAAGCTCGGGCAAATCTTCCAAAGTCGCGGGATGGATCATCGCGTCGAGCTTGTCCATCAGCAGGTCCTGGGCGATCCGCTCCCACGCACGGACACGGTTCTCATAGGGTTGCATCACACTGTCGATGCCCAGCAGGTTCACGCCCCGCAGAAGGAACGGAATGACCGTTGCGGGCAAGCCTGCGCCACCGGCAAGGCCGACGGCGGCCACGGATGCCCCATACTGCATCTGGCCCAACAGGCGCGCGAGCATCTCGCCGCCCACGGCATCCACGCAGCCGCCCCACGTCTCTGCCTCTAGGGGGCGTTTGGTGGTTTCGTTGATCTCTTCACGCGCGACGATCTGCGTCGCGCCGAGCGATATCAGGTAATCGGCCGTTTCCGGGCGTCCTGTCACAGCGGCAACCTGATGACCCAGCTTGGACAGGATCGCAGTCGCCACCGATCCAACACCACCCGCCGCACCTGTCACGAGCACCGGCCCATCCTTGATCCCTTGATCTTCGAGCGCCATCACAGCGAGCATCGCCGTAAAGCCAGCCGTACCCACCGCCATGGCGTGCCGTGCATCCAGACCGTCGGGCAGTGGCACCAGCCAATCGGCCTTCACCCGCGCCTTCTGCGCATAGCCGCCCCAGTGCACCTCACCCACGCGCCAGCCGGTCAGCACAACCTTGTCGCCGGGCTTGTAACGCGCGTCGTCTGAGGCCTCGACCGTCCCGGCAAAGTCGATCCCCGGCACATGGGGGTAGTTCCGCACTAGACCGCCACCCGGCCCGATGCACAGCCCATCCTTATAGTTGACAGTGGAATACTCCACCGCAACAGTCACATCCCCTTCGGGCAATTGATCAAGGCCAATCTCCTGCACCGCAGCGCTGGTTTTTCCTTCATCATTCTTCTCAACCACCAATGCCTTGAACATCGCACGCTCCTCTTTTCATCTTTGCCAAAACGCCCGCCGGAGGTTCCTACGGGTGCCGCATTCCTAAATCCAGAAGTTCTCGTAAACCGTCGCCTGCCGCACACCGTCCTGCGTGTGGACGTCCAACTGCGTCCCCTCGTCCAAATGAGTCATCCGCACCATCCCGATGGCGACATTTGTGTTGTAGTCGGGGGATTTGGCGGCAGAGGTCACCTGCCCCACCCGCTTCCCCTTCGCCATAATAGGCCAAACCCGGTCGCACGAAGGGATATGGCCATCGATTGCGATTGCGCGGACCTGCTGCGTCGGCCCTTCCTTTGCCACGCGGAGCAGCGCATCGCGCCCTACGCAACCAATCGCCGTCTGGGTCGAACAAAACCGCCCCAGCCCGCATTCATGGGGCGTGTTTTCGCGGGTCATATCATTGCCGTAAGAGAGAAGCCCCGCCTCTATCCGCTCAATCAGGTTGGGGCAGCCCGCATGAACATCCAGGTCTTTGCCCGCCTCAAAAAGCGCATTCCAGAGCGGCATCCCATTCTTGGTGCCGTCCACGTAAATCTCGAACCCGCCTTGCTTGGAATAGCCTGACCGCGCGACGGCCATGCTGACACCCTGAAAGTCGAACCAGCCGAAGCGGAAGAACTTAGTCGCCCGCACCGCGTCGCCAAAGACGCGGGCCATCAGTTCATCCGCCTTCGGCCCCTGCACCGCAAGGGGCGAGATATCGGGCTCATCCACCAGCACATCGAGGCGATAGCCGTAGGCCAAGGCCTTGACCCACAAAAGCAAATCGCTGTCAGCAATAGAAATCCACCAGCGGTCCTCAGACAGTTTCAGGCCAACCGGATCATTGAGCATACCTCCGGTTTCATCGACAATCGGCACATAAAAGCACTGGCCCGGCAGCATCCCCCGCAGGTCACGGGGCGTGAGCATCTGCATCAGCCGCGCCGCGTCCGGGCCGCGCAGCTCGACCTGCCGTTCAACAGCAACATCCCAGACCTGCACAGCAGATTTCAGGTGGTGGTAATCCTCTTCCACGCTGCGGAAAACCGTGGGCAGCAGCATGTGATTGTAGACGGTGTATCCCTTCACACCTGCCGCTTCGACACCTTCGGTGAAGGGGGTGCGCCGGATACGGCGGGATGGCGCGATGGTCGCCATCAGGCATCCTCCGGCATAAACGGGATGTCGGTATCATTGGGTTTCTGCCCCGCCGCCGTCAGCATGGCATGGACCTGACCGCGATGGTGGGTCTGGTGGTTGAAAAGCTGCATGATGCAGATCGCTTTCGGCTTTGACATCTGCTTTTTCATCGCCCCCGAATACCATTCCATATCGCCAACCAGATCGACCGCATGCAGGCTTTGCGCCCACAGCGTGATCCGCGCATCCATGCGAAACCGGTCTGCTGCCCAAACAGCGGGCGTCGGTGCCATCTCAAAACTGTCTTCGATGCTCATCGCGGGATCTGGCGCTTCGCCACCGTCAAAGCGGCTCATCCACAACATATCGCCCCACAACAGATGATTAAGCGTCCGCATGATCGAGCCGAAGAACGCCCCGCGATCGACATAGAGATCATCATGGCTCATTTCCGGGATCATCTTGCGCAGCCCGTCATTCTGCCAGGCATTGTAGCGCGCCATGGTCTGGCAGTACTCAGGCGTGATCATGGCTTGGGGCCTTTCCAGTCAATCGGGCAAATCTCGGCGGATTTGCCACCGAAATCCCAGACGCGCCCATAGTCGCGCACGCGGGACTTGGTGCCTTGTGCAGCGATGATGTCGGGGCCCATCCAGTATTTGGAATTGGTGACCATGACCGGATGATCGGGGCTCGCGCCCTTCATCGTCTCAATCTCGCCCTGGATCTTGCGCCCGATATAGATGCCGCGCTTGTCGCCATCGCGCACGATTTCAACCTTTTCGCGTTCCGCGCCGATGATTTCGGATACCAGCATGGTGAAAAGGCCGGTCGTGCCGCCTGCCACGCCGCTGAAAATCTTCAGGATACCGTTATAGGCCTTTTGCGTGCTACGCTCATCCACATAAGCCGCAACCTTCCAGTTGCCCTCCGCCATGCGGCCCGGGATATCGACGAGGAGGCCCACATTCAGCCCATCCAGCGGCTCCCCCTCGAAATGCCCCTCATCAATAGCGATGGCCATCCAGGCATGGCAATGCCCTTCGGTCGGGGGATGCGCGCCGAGGCTGACGACGCAAGGGCAGAAGACGGTGCAGGAGCAATTCAGGAAAAGCTCACCCTTGATCGCCCATTCGGTCGGCTTCATCTTGCGGCGCAGCGGGTTGCTGTCCATCCGCTGATCAATTCGTTGCGAGATCGGCAATCGGTCACTGGGTGCGCGTGTCTTTTCTGCCATCTCTCGTTCCTTTCTTCAGAAAACCGCCAACGCGACGCCAGCGCCGATCAGCGCGACGCCGGTTGGCTTGATGATCCTGTGCCCGATATCGGGCAGTTTTTCGAACACCATGAGGAGTGTGGCGAGGCCCATCCACAAAAGGCTCATCACCCCGCCGACAAATCCCAGCGCCATGAAGCCCCAGCAACAAACCACACAAAATACGCCCAAACCCAACCCCATGCGCAAGCCACCATAGAAACCCGTCTTCCAATGACCGAGGAAGTAGGTCATGGGCGCATGGCACACGCCGTGACAAACCTCTTTCACGCGGCTGAACTGGAATGCGCCAACCGCGATCAAGAGTGCGGCAGAGAGCCAGGTTGGCGCGATGCCCAGCATGTTGATCACGCCGCCGAAAAGGAGCGCAAGTTGCACGCCCGTGATCGCTGCGGCAAACGCAACCCAGACGATGAAATATCCCAGCAGCACGCCCAGCCACCCGGCCCGCGTGCCGTCCGCGCTAATCATCAGCCGCTCATATGTCGTCAGCGTCGGCACCAGCGTCGGCAGCATCATCGCCGCCATCATGATCGCCCACATCGCAAACAGCGGGCCAAACCGCGCCATGGGCATATCCATCGGCATGCGCGGGTCCATGTCGGCCATCGCCTGCCCCATCGGCCCCGGACGCCCGATCCAGTCCAGATCCATGTCCATCGCCATGACATACATCATCCACCACGCGGCCAGGATAGCGCCGAAAAACGCCAGCCAGAGCGATGAGCGGATCAAATGCGGCACCGGCGTCCTCCCAAACGCGAGTCGAGACTTGCGCAATCATATGTCAGACGTTTAATTGTCTGACAAATGAAAATTGACCCTTCCAACCCCGCCGATCTGTCGGCGCAAATCGCCAAGGCGATCCGCGATGCGATCATCTCGGGCGCGCTGCCCGTGGATGAGCGTTTGCCGTCCGAGGCGGAACTGGCCGAGCAATTCGACGTCTCGCGCCCCACCGTGCGCGAGGCGCTGAAACGCTTGGCCGCCCAATCGCTGATCCGCACCCAACGTGGGGCCACCGGCGGCGCCTTCGTGAACCGCTTGCGGTTTGAGGACGCGTATGGCCAGCAAATCACCACCTCGACCCTGCTGTTATCGATGAATGATGTGAGCTTTGCCACCGCTTGCGAGGCGCGCTACGCGCTCGAGCGGGCCTGCGCTCCGCTTTCAGCCGCGCGGCGCACAGCCGATCATCTCGCCACCATGCGCGCGGAGGCGCATCGGCAGTCGCAGCCCGGTCTGACCGATGAGGCCTTCTGCGCCTCTGACGTGGCCTTTCACCGGGCGCTGGTGGATGCGGCGGGCAACCCGGTTCTGTCCTATCAACTTGCGGGTGCGGTCGAGGCGATGCAGCCCCTCATGAACATGATCACCTTCAGCGCCCGTGACCGCGAACGCATCATCGCGCTTCACACCGCCATCGCCGACGCGATTGAGGCGCAGGACAGTGCGCAAGCTGATGAAAATCTCGCCAATCTGGCCGCATATACCCAAGAATTGGCTCAGGATGTCATCGCAAAGCGCGCCGCGAAAGCACGCGCGAAATGACCCTTGCCGTCACCCCGGCCCGCCCCTAATTTTCGCTGCAAAGTTCAATCGGGAGAACCTGCCATGAAATTCACCACGCTTTTGGGCGCTGTCTCAGCCACGGCGCTAGCCACAGCCGCGGCGGCACAGGATGCCGACCTGCTCGTTTTTGATTATTCGGGTTTCGAAGACCCCGCCTTCCATCAGGATTACGTCGAAAAGCACGGGGACAGTCCGACTTTCGCTTTCTTCGGCGACGAAGATGAGGCGTTTCAGAAAATCCGGGCGGGGTTTGAGGCCGATGTCGCCCATATCTGCGCCGGATCCGTCACGCGCTGGACCGAAAGCGGGATTATTGAGCCGTGGGATACTTCCCGCATTCCGGCCTATGGCGATCTCGACAGCAATCTGACGGGTGAGGATATCGGTGGCGGTGCCACCTACTTCATCCCGGTCGATTTTGGCTCGACCGCCATCGCCTATAATCTTGACGAAGTGCCGGCCGAGGATGTCGCCACGCTCGACGTCTTCAAGAACCCCGCCTATGCGGGCCGCCTCACCCTGCCCGACAATGTCGATGACGCCTATGCGCTCGCCTACCTCGCCACAGGCGTGGACAACTGGGCTACGGCGACAGATGCAGAATTCGAAGCCGCCTCCAACTGGCTGCGCGAGGTGCATCCGAACCTGCGCACCTACTGGACCGACCCGGCCGAACTGGCGCAGCTGATGTCTTCAGGCGAGATTCTGGTCAGCTGGGCCTGGAACGAGACCTATCCGACCATGAAGGATGAGGGCCGCCCGATTGCATTCCAGCGCGAAGCCGCTGAAGGCTCATCACTGTGGCTGTGCGGCTATGTGAACCTCGTTGATGGTCAGGGGGTTGAAGACAAGGCCTATGACTACATCAACGCGATGCTCGCCGAATCGTCCGTCGTGCCGTTGCTTGAGGCGGGCTACGGCTCTTCCAACGCCGCCGCCCTCACGGGCGTGCTGACCGAGGAGGACCTCGAAGCCGCCGGTTTGGGCGTGATCGACGTGCCGGTCCTCGCGCAGTTGCCGATGAGTAATGAGATGCGTGAGCGGCAGGCTGAGACGTTCGAGCTGATCAAGGCCGGGTTCTAAGCATCCCGCGATACAAAATGATCGGGCGGTGTCTTTCACCGCCCGTTTTTGCTTTGTGACGCCCAATTCGGCGCTGCTACCGCAACCAACTGATCTGCATCAAAGCGCCGCAGTGATGCGGCGCTACTCTCCGCTTGAATAACAGGAGAACATGATGCCAGCTGCCACGAACAAAGCCGATCTTCGCGCAGTCACCGAAAAGGATTTTGCGAGACTTGCCCAATTGTTAGAGGGCATTGATGAAGCCACTGCCTATATCCCTCATGACGACACAACCATCAAGGATGTGGTCGGTCACAGGGCCCATTGGACGGAGATTTTCTTTGACTGGTACAATGACGGAAAGGCCGGAAAACCGGTGTACATGCCCGCCAAAGGGTATAAATGGAACGAGCTGAAACGCTACAACGCCGATCTGCGGGAACGCCAAGCCGATCTGTCCTGGGAAGACGTGCAAAAGATGCTGAATGACAGCCACAAAAAGCTGATCGATTTCATCGACGCGCATAGCGATGCAGAGCTTTATGGCGGCCCGATGCCAGGCGGCGGCAATAACAAATGGACCACGGGCCGCTTTGCCGAGGCGTCCGGGCCCAGCCATTACCGCTCTGCCGCGAAATACATCCGCGCCGTGATCCGGGCCAACGCATGATATTCCGCGGGATCATTACAGCGATCCTGCTGGTGGCGCTGACGCTTGTCAGTTTCGGCCACAAGACCCTGTCGCCCCAGACTGAGGCGCAAGTCGATGCCTACATTCTGGCCGGTGGCGACTGGGCGGAATTGTGTGGCGAGGGCGGAGACCCCCTCGCCCATGCCAACAAATGCATGGCCTGCCTTATCGCACAGGCCTGCGCCCTGCCTACACCTACTGCGAACGCTACACAGCTCTCGACCAGCGCGCCTCTGAACTGGACACTTGCCTTGGAAACGGCCGTTCTAGTCGCTCCGCCTTCATCCCATCCGGCACGGGCGCCGCCTTTCGTCTGATCTGAACTCACATCAAAACATCAGATCATCGCCGCAGCTCTGTCTGCGCGCAAAGCGAAAGACAAACCTATGAAAATGACCAAACTGGCCGCACTGGCCTTCCTCACCGCAATTGGAACCGCCGCTTCGGCTGACATGCAAATCGCCGATATCCGCGCCTTCGAAACTGCGCCAACGGCCATGGCTGGCGGCGGTTTTATGCGGATCACCAATACCGGCGCTACGGATGACCGTCTTGTCGCGGTTGAGGCCAATTTCCCGCGTGTTGAACTTCACTCTCATGACTTCGACAATGAAGGGATCGCGCGCATGATCCACCTCGAAGACGGGATCGTAATCCCCGCCGGTGAAACCGTGACGTTGGAGCCCGGCGGTCTGCACGTGATGTTCATGGGGCTGCGCGGTAGCCCCCTTGTCGCCGGTGAAACTGTCGACGCAACCCTGATCTTTGAGGATGCAGGGCCCGTTTCAGTAACTTTCGACATCGTCAAGCGCGACATGCAGCATGAGCACAACCACAGCGACGGTCACAATCACTAATTCACAAGGGGGCGGCCTCAGTCCCCCCTCGACATACCAAGGAGATTGCCGATGAAATCTGTTATCTTTGGCACCACAACATTAGCCGTCGCCGCGGGCCTCGGCATTTACGTCTGGCAGGCCCAGAACGCGACTGCGCACCCCTGCGGCGACACTGCCGTCGCCGGTGGCGCGATTGGTGGCCCGTTTGAACTGATCTCGGAAACCGGCGAAACGGTGACCGACGCCGATGTTATCACCAAACCGACCCTGATCTATTTCGGCTACACGTTCTGCCCCGATGTCTGCCCGCTGGACACGATGCGCAACGCGCAAGCCGCTTATATGCTCGAAGACCAGGGGCTTGATATCGGGACCGTCTTTATCTCGGTCGATCCACCACGTGACACGGTGGAGGTCGTGCGCGACTTCACCGACAACTTCCACGAAGACATGATCGGGCTGACGGGCACGCCGGAACAGATCAAAGCTGCTTCACAGGCCTACAAGACCTATTACCGCGCGCAGGAAGGCGACCCGGAATTCTACCTCGTCGATCATTCAACCCAGACATACCTGATGTTCCCTGAAACAGGTTTTGCGACCTTCTTTCGCCGCGACAACAGCCCTGAACAAGTGGCCGAAACCACGGCGTGTTTCATCGACCAGCTCGCATAGCCTGAAGCGGCAGGGCGCGATGCGCGATTAGTTGACCTAGATCAACTTGGCGGTTCTGGCATTCTGTCAAAACAGGCTAATGGATCATCTGACAAATCTCCGCAGGCTCGGGCTGTTTGATGCCCGGGTCCCGCGCTACACCAGCTACCCGCCTGCGACCGCCTTTGACGCCCAAATCGGGGAAGACTTCCAAAGGGAGTGCTTGCAGCAACTCGACCCGGCGCAGCCTGTCTCTGTCTATATCCACATCCCGTTTTGTGAACGGCTTTGCTGGTTCTGCGCCTGTCGCACACAAGGGACCAGCACGCTGAAGCCCGTGGCGCATTACATGGACGTGTTGAAGCAAGAGCTTGCGATGCTGCGCACCACTCTGCCTGATGGCGTTCGCATGGGGCAGATGCATTGGGGTGGCGGCACCCCCACAATCCTGCCGCCAGAGATGATCAAAGACCTCGCGACGGCCCTGAAAGAGACGATCCCGCCTGCGGAGGACTTCAGCTTTTCGGTCGAGATCGATCCGACCCTGGTCGATCAGGGTAAGATTGACATGCTGGCCGCGATGGGCATGACACGGGCGAGCATCGGCATTCAGGACTTTGATCCAGAGGTCCAGAACGCCATCGGACGCGAACAAAGCTTCGCCGCGACGCTGTCTTGCGTCGAAAGCCTGCGCACAGCCGGGATACATTCACTCAACACCGATCTGGTCTATGGCCTGCCCCATCAGACGGCAGAGCGGTTTGACGCAACGCTGGATCAGGTGCACCAGCTTGATCCTGACCGCGTGGCCCTCTTCGGCTACGCCCATGTGCCGACATTTTCAAAACGCCAAAAGCTGATCCCGAATGACGCCCTACCGGATGAAGAGGCCCGCTATGCCCTCGCCCAGCAGGCAGCGAAACGCTTCACCGAAGCCGGGTATCAGGCCATCGGGATCGATCATTTCGGCAAGCCGTCTGACAGTCTGACCAAAGCTGCAAATGCCGGCCATTTGCGCCGCAATTTCCAGGGCTACACCGATGATACATGCCCGACGCTGATCGGCATCGGTGCATCCTCGATCTCACAATTCGCGCAAGGCTATGTGCAGAACGCAGCTGCCACCGCGGCCTATGGCGAGCGGATCGAGGCTGGCAAGCTGGCTGGGCATCGGGGCTATGCGCTGACGCAGTCTGACCTTTTGCGTGCAGATGCGATCAATATGCTGATGTGCGATTTCGAGATTGATCTTGCCAAACTCAATGCTCATCCCGACGCGGAAGACCTCGTTGAGGTTCACGCAAGCGTCGTACGCGATTTCAAGGGCTACGTGGTCCAGAAATGGGACAAGATCCGCATTACCGACGCCGGACGCCCGCTCACACGGATCATCGCCCAGCGTTACGACAGCTTCAGCGATATCGTGGCGCAATACTCGCAGGCTTCATAAGCACCATTGAACTCGGCACGGATCGCCCCATGTCGCAGGCTGCAGAACGAAGGGCCGCCCTATGGACATCATCAATATCATCTTTGCCTTGCTCAGTATCGGCCTGGGCTGTTTCGGTTGGCTCGCCCCGCGCTACACGATGGGCGCGCTTGACCTGACAATGGGCGAGACGACGATGGGTGCCTCTGAGGTGCGCGCCTCCGTTGGGTGTCTCTTTGTGGGCATGGGGATCGGCGCACTGATCTTGGGCAGTCCAGAGGCTTACGTGATGCTTGGCTTTTGCTGGTGCGGGGCAGCTTTGGGGCGGCTGACATCCATTGTCCTTGACGGCAATTCGCAAAAGAAACTTGTGTATTTCCTGGTTGAAGCGGCGGTTGGCATTCCGGCAATTTGGCTCAATCTCTAACCAGTTCGCGCAACGCAACCTTGCGAGAGCGCCGGACCTCGCTTATATCTTTCACGTCCTTCGGGACTATGGACATAAACGCGCTCGTAATAAGCGGATCGGACCCGGGGGCGGTACCCGGCGGCTCCACCAATATCCTTCGTTTGAGGATCATGGGGCCGAAACAGGATCGACGAACGTCTAAAGGGGTTTGCTTTGTCTCGGTGAGATACCACCGTTATCGGTTCAAATAAGCTAGTTGCAAACGACAACAGAGCTCCAGTTGCCCTCGCTGCTTAAGCAGTGCGGAAGACTGAAATCTAACTCCTAAGGTTTAGCGACCTTGGGCGGGGTTCGCAGGTACCTGGCAACAGAAACCTGCATTTCCTTCACATTGTTGCGCAATCCACGGCCTATGGCAGACCATATTTTGGGCGCATGCAATGTTGTGACTTGCAAACACAAAGGTCCCTGCGCACGATGCGGTGATGAGGCTTTGTTGGTTTGCATTTTGTGTAGGTCTGGCCACGCTCCCTGTCGTGGCGCGGGCCTGTGATACAGCCCTTGTTCTGACTATCGATGTCTCCAATTCCATTGATACCGCAGAGTATCGCCTGCAAACCGATGGCCTTGCCGACGCGCTCGAAGATCCTGAAATCGTTGACACAATGGTTAGCGGAGGTGCGACCATCACCGTTGTGCAATGGTCTGGGGTCGACAAGCAGACCGTTTCTATTCCCTGGACCCGCATCACAACCGCACTTGATGCCCAATCGCTGGCCCGACAGGCCCGTTTGATGGAACGCGCCTTTGTTCTGTCCGACACTGCGCCCGCAGAGGCAATCTACTATTCCCTGCGGCTTTTTGATCAGGTTCCGGAATGTCAGCGGCGGGTGATCGATGTCTCGGGTGACGGCACGCCTAATGGCGGCTCTGACGTGCGTGCGGCACGCAATGCAGCCGAACGCGAGGGCGTGACGATCAACGGCATCGCCATTGAATCCATGGGCCTCGCGATCACCAACTTTTATCGCAGTGCGGTGATCACCCGCGACGGCTTTGTGATGACCGCACGTACCCACCGGGAGTATCCTGCAACCATCCGGGCCAAGATCCTGCGTGAACTCAGCCGGATCTTTGGCTGAACTTGACGCGTCGACGCGCATCAAGCATGAATAGCGCGTGGGGTTTGCGACCACCCCGTGAGGTTCAGGCCAAAGCATCGCATCCACTGACGCTTTCAGAAAGGATGCAGAATGGCTGCCTTGAATGAGATTACCCCTGCCCAATTGATGCGGTTGATCGGAACCCCGGAATGCCCTGTTATTGTTGACGTTTGCATCGATGATGACTTTTCCGCTGATCCCTTCTTGGTGCCAACTGCCTTTCGGCATCCGCATACGGATATCGCTGGACTGAAGGAGCGTTTGACGCGTTCGAAGATCGTCTGCGTCTGCCAGAAGGGGCTAAAACTGTCACATGGTGTCGCGGCCTACCTGCGCGCAGACGGATATGATGCGCAGGTTCTTGAAGGCGGAAACCATGCGTGGCGGGCCGCTGGGCTGCCGCGCTTGGATGTCAAAAAAGTCCCAGGATCCACTTGGGTGACGCGGCACAGGCCAAAAATCGACCGGATCGCCTGCCCTTGGCTGATCCGTCGTTTTGTTGATCCCAACGCCACCTTCCTGTTTGTTCCGCCCGCAACTGTCATGGATGTCGCAGCGCGCTTTGATGCGACACCCTTTGACATCGAAGGCGTGGAATGGAGCCATGAAGGCGAAGATTGCACATTCGACATGATGATCAAAACCTTCGGCCTGAGCCACCCCGCGCTTGATGCGCTTGCCACTATCGTGCGGGCTGCGGACACCAATCAGCACGCGCTGGCACCGCAAGCCGCTGGACTGCTTGCGATTTCCGTCGGTTTGTCACGAATGTTTCGTGAAGATAATGCACAGCTTAACGCTGGAATGATTGTATATGACGCACTTTATCGCTGGGCGCGGGATGGCCAGAACGAAGGCCACGATTGGCCGAGCAGGCACGGCACATGACCGGTGATCTTGTGCGCGTTTTTGGCCGGATTGGCTTTTTGTCCTTTGGCGGGCCAGCAGCGCAGATCGCCCTGATGCATAAGGAGCTGGTCGAAAAGCGTGATTGGCTGACCGAAGAGCAATATTTGCGTGCCCTGTCGTTCTGCATGTTGCTGCCGGGACCGGAGGCGATGCAGCTGGCCACTTATGCCGGTTGGAAAAAGGGCGGTATCTGGGGTGGGCTGATCGGTGGTGGCCTTTTTGTCCTGCCCGGGGCGATTGTGATTGCCGCTTTAGCACTTGCCTATGGCGCCTACGGGAACCTGCCCGTCGCACAGGCGCTGTTCTTAGGTGTCAAAGCGACCGTCGTCGTCATCGTCATCGAAGCGCTTCTGAAAATCTCAAAACGGGCATTGAAGTCAGGGGCGCATGTCGCATTGGCGGTTGGCGCCTTCATCGCGCTCTTCTTCTTCGCCCTGCCCTTTCCGTTTGTCATCCTCGTGGCGGCGCTGATTGGTGCTGCGATGCAAGGAGCTGAGACGTCGGCAAGCGCCAAGCCGTCTGGCAGCTTACACGGCACGCTCCTGACCCTTGTGATCGGCGCCGCCATCTGGGCCGCGCCGTTTCTTCTGATCGCAGCCAGCGGCAGCACGTTTCTTCGCGATATCGGCCTTTTCTTTTCATTGCTTGCGGTGGTGACCTTTGGCGGCGCCTACGCCGTGCTTGCCTATATGACGCAAGAGGTTGTCGTCTCTTATCAATGGCTGACCACGCCGCAAATGATGGATGCGCTAGGCCTCGCGGAGACGACACCTGGCCCGCTGATCTTGGTCACACAATTTGTCGGCATGATCGCAGGCATGGCCCAAGGCGGGGTTGGTTTGGCGCTGATCGCAGGCGCGCTGACCTTATGGGTGACGTTTATCCCCTGCTTCATCTGGATTTTTGCGGGCGCACCGCTGATCGACTGGCTCGACGGCAAACCACGCCTGCGCGGAGCTTTGGCAGGCATCACTGCAGCCGTGGTCGGCGTGATTGCCAGCCTGTCACTGTGGTTTGCGGCCCACGTGTTCTTTTCCGACGTCCTGACAATAGATGCGGGCCCATTCCAGACGATTTGGCCCGCACTGAACAGCTTGCAACCAATTGCTGTGGCCCTCGCCATTGTCTCGGGCCTTCTGCTTTTGTGGCGCCACTGGCCGCTCCCCCTCGTACTGATCATTTCAGCGGCACTGAGCCTGCTGATTTCCTCCGCTCTGACGCTCAACTAAGAGTGACCCTTTTCACCGGGGCCGAATCCCCTATGCTGTAAACATGGGATTTGGGAAAGGACTGCCGTGACCAGTACCATCGACTATGGAAACCTGATGCACCGTGCCATGCGCGGGCTCATCCAAGAGGTGCTGACGCGGATTGAAAAAGACGGGCTGCCTGGTGCGCACCACTTTTTCATCACCTTTGATACAATGCATCCCGATGTGGAAATCGCCGATTGGCTCTCTGACCGGTATCCGGGTGAGATGACGGTCGTCATCCAGCACTGGTTCGATAATCTGAATGTCACCGATGAGGGGTTCACGATCACGCTGAACTTCGGCGACAATCCCGAAACGCTCTATATCCCTTACGATGCGATCAAGACGTTCGTTGATCCGTCGGTTGAGTTCGGTCTGCGGTTCGAGACACAGGAAGACGAAGACGCCGCCATCGTCGAAATCGATGAGGCACCCATGGAAGAAATGGTCGAACCCGAAGAAACGGCGCCCCAGGAACGCAAAGAGGCTGACGTGGTCAGCCTAGATCAATTCCGCAAGTAGAGCTTCCCGAGATCCTTACCATGACTGAACCGGTTTATCTGTCCGTGCGCCTACCCCTTAAGATCGGACCGATGGAGCGTTTTGAATTCTGGGAAGAGCCGCTCACCGAAATCCTCGAGGTGGAGGAATTGGGCGCGATCACCGGCGGTGGGACGATGATGGATCCCGAAGGTGACATCCTCTACTGCGATCTTGAGGTGGAGTTGCCTGATCTTGCCGATAAAACATTGGACAAGCTGCAAGACGCCCTGACGCGCTTGAACGCGCCAAAATCGACGTCGTTCGTCACAGATGACGGAACCGTTCTGCGCGAATTTGGCAATATCTCTGTCGTGGGTATAGGGCTTAACGGTGCCGACCTACCCGACAGCGCCTATGAAGGTTTTGATCCCGACGATTTCAACGATGAAGTCGTTGCCAGCCTTGGTGAAGGATACGCGTATGGCGGCAGTCATGCCGGGGAGAAGTACACTTTCTTTTATTACCATGGCAGCGATGCCGACCACATGAAGACTCGGCTCGCCGATATTGCGGCCGGTAAACCGATTGGTGAAGGCGCGCAGATTACTCAGCTTGCCTGATATCTGACTGTCGAAGTGCGGGTGGGTCGCCAAAAGCTGCTCTATTGCGGTTCACCTCACCGCTGCCTATAGGTTCGGCAGAACATGCCAAGGGGAGCGCAGATGACCGACACGCGTACAGAAACCGACAGTTTTGGCCCGCTTGAGGTGCCTGCAGATCGCTACTGGGGCGCGCAGACGCAACGCTCGATCATGAACTTCCCGATTGGTTGGGAAAAACAGCCCGTGGCAATTATCCGCGCGCTTGGCGTGATCAAACAGGCTTGCGCCATGGCCAACAAGGACCGCGGCAAGCTGGATGCGAAGCTGGCAGATGCGATGATTGAGGCGGCCGCGGAAGTTGTTGCAGGCAAGCTCGACGATCATTTTCCTTTGGTTGTGTGGCAAACCGGCTCTGGCACGCAATCGAACATGAACGCCAATGAGGTGATCAGCAACCGCGCCATTGAAATTCTGGGGGGCGTAATCGGGTCCAAAGAGCCGATCCACCCCAATGATCACTGCAATATGGGGCAATCGTCGAACGACACGTTCCCTACAGCTATGCATATCGCCGTTGCCACCACGGCGCATGATGTTTTGCTGCCGGGCCTCGCGAAACTTCACGCCGCGCTGGAGCAGAAACAGCAGGAATTCGACAAGATCATCAAGATCGGGCGCACCCACACCATGGACGCCACGCCCCTGACACTGGGTCAGGAGTTTTCGGGCTACGTCCACCAAGTCGCCATGGGTATCCGCCGCATCAAGGCCGCCCTGCCCGCAATCTATGAACTCGCACAGGGCGGCACGGCTGTTGGCACCGGGCTGAACTCGCCCAAAGGCTGGGGCGAGACGGTGGCCAAGAACATGGCTGAGATCACCGGCCTGCCCTTCGTGACCGCGCCAAACAAATTTGAAGCACTCGCCGCCCATGACGCCTTGGTCGAGATGTCGGGCGCGCTGAAAACCGTCGCCGCAAGCCTTTACAAGATCGCCTGTGACATTCGCATGCTGGGCTCTGGCCCGCGTTGCGGCTTGGGTGAATTGATGCTGCCGGAAAACGAACCCGGCTCCTCGATCATGCCCGGTAAGGTAAACCCAACGCAGGTCGAGGCGATCACTCAGGTCTGCGCACATGTCATGGGCAATGATGCCGCCGTTGGGTTCGCCGGAAGCCAGGGACATTTTGAGCTGAACGTGATGAAGCCGATGATGGCCTATAACGTCCTGCAATCCATGCAGTTGATCGGCGACGCGGCCAGCGCCTTTACCGACAACTGCGTCGTAGGCATCAAGGCCAATGAAGACCGGATCGAAAAGCTGATGCGGGAATCGCTCATGCTCGTCACCGCTTTGGCCCCGACAATCGGTTACGACAACGCCACAACCGTTGCCAAGACCGCGCATAAAAACGGTACAACTCTGAAAGAAGAGGCGATCAATCTCGGCTTTGTGGATGAAGACACCTTTGAAAAAGTCGTCCGCCCCGAAGATATGATTGGGCCCAAGTGAAGCCGATCAACCTCAACCAGGCACGCAAGGCCCGCGCCAAGACGCAGGCAAAAGCGCAAGCGGATCAGAACGCGATCCGCTTTGGGCGCACCAAGGCCGAAAAAGAGCGCGACAAGGCTGAGGTTGAAAGGGCCAACAAGCGTCTTGATCAACTGAGACGCGATGAGTGATCATCGGCGTCCGGTCAAACGGTCACTCACCATACGCGGTCACCGGACTAGCGTGTCGCTTGAAGACATATTCTGGGATGCATTCCGCGCGATTGCCGCAAAAGACGGGAAAACGATCAACGGGCTTGCAGCCGAGATAGATGCAAATCGCCGAGATATCGGTCTAGCGTCTGCCTTGCGGATTTACGTGTTTGAGAGAACGATCCGCGATCAGTCCTGAGAATAAAGCGCACCGCGCAGGTTCGACAAACGCTCACGATCCTGCTTTTCGGTGTCATTCAGCTTTGCGGGCTTGACGGGCTTCGCCTCTGCTGCACGACTTTTCTTGTCAAACAGGCGCGCAACCTCATGACCTTCCAGTTTCTTCTTGGGCTGCACCTGCGTGCCAGCCTCGGCCTTCTTGCGACCGAAAAGGCCCGAAAGACCACGTTTTGAAGATCCTGGCAGTGAAATTGTCATTGGTGGCCCCCAACACGTCGTTCATGCAGCGATATTATTTTGTGGCACAAAAAAGGCTGTCTCGCAATCACGACCCCGTGTAAAGAGCGGCGGAAACCCGCGTAAGCACCCCATTTTTATGGTGTATTTGAGACAAGTATGCCGGTTGGGGGCATTTTCCGTGTCACAATTGCATCATGATCGGTTTCTCAAATTGCTCTAAAAATGGGCGAGTAGGTCGATTGGCGGTTTCAGGGCGACATTCGCGGTCTGATTCGGAGCCAGATGCCGTCACGCGACCTTACTGTCAGGTGCGCAACCGGAACGGGAGCAGGCCGTTCAGAAAGCGAAAACTGAAAATGACGCAGGAGTGTGGCGAGCAGCACAATCCCTTCGATCATCGCAAATCCTGCACCTGTGCAGACGCGCGGACCGGCGGAAAACGGAATGAAGGCGTGGCGGGCGCAGTCCCGCCCATTGGCGGTGGTCCATCGGGCTGGATCAAAGGCATCAGGGTTATCCCACAGACGGTTTTGCCGATGCAGGTGCCAGGGCGACAGCACAATCTGAGCCCCGCGCCGGATGGCACGATTGCGAAAATGTTCGGGCCTGGTCGCTTCACGCACCATCATCGGCACTGGCGGGTAAAGCCGCAGCGTTTCGCGAAATACGTCGCGCGTCAGCGGGAGCTTCGAAAGATCGGCAAAATCACCTCCGAAGGCCATGGCCTCTGCGGCCAGCTTCTCCTGCCATTCAGGATAAAGTGCCAGGAGGTAGAGCGCCCATGCCAGGGCGGATGCGCTCGTCTCATGTCCCGCCAGAAAGAAGATCGCGACCTGATCGACCATTTCATCCGGGCTGAAGGTCTCACCCGTCTCCGGGTCCTTGGTCGTCAGGATCTTCGTCGCCAAGTCATCCGGGGCCGCCGCTTTGGCGATCAACGCAAGTCGCTCTTCGGTCAGCTTGGTGATCAGCGCCCGGATACTCCGTGCCGTTGCGACTGTACCGAGCCGGAAGAAGCGCGGCATCCAGCGCGGCCCAGGCACAAAAGCGGCAAGGTTCAGGATCGGTTGGCTACGCTGATAGCGCTTGAATTCAGCAAAGACCTTTGTGGCGGTTGCATCCTCAATCGGGATGGAGAAGAGCGTCCGAAAGATGACATCGGCGGCGATATGGCTGGTCAGCGCCTCAATCTCGTGCTCTGGCTCCGCGGCCGAGGCGATCATCCGGCCAACCGCCGCTTGCCCCGCTGCGACCATGCCGGGAAACGTATCCCGCAACCGCCCGCCTTCGAAAGCCGGGTCGATGATCCGCCGCTGTCTTTCCCAGACCGCGCCATTGGTCAGAAACACGCTGTTCCCAAGCAAAGGGCGCAACCCCGCGCCGATCCGGTCAGATTTCGGAAAGTCGGCCGGGCGGTCCTTGAGCACTGTTTTGATCAGATCCGTGTCATTGATCAGATAGCTGCGAAAGAACGGCGTGCGGAACTCCGCCATCCAGGCGCGGTAAAGCCGTGCTGGCTGCGCTGACAGGATGTCTTGACGGAAAAGCCGCATGTATCGCCAGAGTGAGACCTTATCCGGGCGTGATGCCGGTTTTGGCGGCAAGGGCTGCGTCACGGAATTATCGAGGTGTATTTTGATACGGCGATATCAATCCGCGAGGCCGAAGGCGGACGCCCGCGATAGCGCTCTGCCAATGTCGTTGGGCCAGCAGTGATCTGGAAGTAGTCATAATCCTTTGGCCGATCAAAGGCGCAAAGATACTGAAAATGCAGCCGAAAGAACCGCCAGCGCAGCTTGCGCCAAGTCTGGGGCTGCAGGCTTTGAGTAAACGCCGCCGAGATGACGAGCGGCCATTTCTTACCCGGCGGCGTCACGCCCGTCACCGCCACAGGATCGCAAAGCGCAAAGCAGCAGCCATCGCCGGGGGCTGAGACATCAACCCATGTCAGCGCCTCTTGCGTAGCGAGAAAGGCGAGATCGCCCCGCAGCCTGCGCGCCTTCGGCAGGAATGACATCATCGGCACGACTTGCCCCAGTGACAAAAACGCAAGACGCGGCCCATTTTCCGGCACGCGGCCTTCACGGATGAGATCAGCGATGATCGAGATGGCCAGATGTGCCCCCGAAGAGTGACCGACGATCAGCACCTCATCGGCACTGCCTTTCAGCGCTTCGGCAATCTCATCCCCAAAAACTTTCATCCGCTCCTCAAGCTCGGCAGGGTTCTGCCCCCAGAGCCGCGCAGAGAAGGCGTAATCATGCATCAGGTAATATGCGAAAAGCTTGTTATCCTTTGCCTTGAACCAGCGCAGCAGCACAAGGGCGACCCCCACCCAGATGACATAGCTGAGGATTGTCGCGAATGTACTGACGATATTGAAGAACAGCCCGCCCGTCAGACCGGTCAGCGCCAAGAGCCACATGAGCGCCGCCGCGACCCAACTGCCCAGGGTCGCACCCAGCCATAAGGCAAAGACAAGCTGCATGATCAGCATCGCGACCGGGTAGAGTGCAGCAATCACCGGCCCCTTGCGCATCCACATCAACCGCCTGAGCGCACCGGTGACAGTGTAAATCCAAGCGGTCTGGATCAGCTGCCAATAGGTCGCGGGGATCGATTGCGCCATGCTGTCGCGCACGATGTCTGACCAGACGAGCACATCAATGCGGGAGATGACCTCTTGCCCATCAATCCGCGCCTTTACCGCCCAGTAGAATTTGTCTTCCGCCGGGCCTGCATGGACCGAGATATCATATCCGCTGATCTCTGCCTGCGCGGCACTTTCCTTGCGGTAAAGCTCGCGATAGCGCCGCGGGTGGATCGGGTCATAGCCGGGAATGTGGAACACCCGGCGCTGCTGCACCGGCATCGCATCATCGCTCATCGTCCCGTCCTACCCGATGTCCCGTTTGCGGCAGGTTAACCCAAAGCAATCAGGAGTTTAAGCGACAAGACGCAGACCGCTTCGGGTGGCGTGACCTAGCCGATATAGGCAAGAGCCGGAAACTGCTCCAGCAGCCAGAAGCTGAACGCGGTGAATTGTCCGGTAACCATCATCAGACCGACGGTCCAGAGAAGCAGGCCCGAGGCACGCTCAATCTGGCTGAGATGCCGTTTCATCCACGCCATGGGGCCTTTCATGCGTGGAAAGAACGCCGCGACCAGCAGGAACGGAATACCCAGCCCCAGCGCATAAACCGACATGAGAACGGCGCCGCGCGCAACATCACCTTCGGAGAGAGCAAGGCTTAGAATGGCCGCAAGGATAGGACCCAGACAAGGTGTCCAGCCAAAAGCAAAGGCGAGACCAAGGATATAGGCGCCGAAAGCGGACCCACCGCGATCTCCCGTTTCGACCCGCACCTCGCGATCCAGAAAACCAATGCGGAACACGCCGATAAAATGCGCGCCAAAGATCATCACCACGATCCCGGCAATCGGCACGAACCACCCCTGAGCCTGCAAAAGCGCGCGACCCATTGTAGACGCGGCAAGACCTAGCAGTACAAAGATCGTGGACAATCCCAGCACAAAGAAGAGTGCCGTGATCAAGACGCGGCGACGCGCCGTGGCCGCTTCGTCCATCTCACTGACGGACACGCCGCCCATATAGGCCAGATAGGGCGGGACAATCGGCAAGACGCATGGGCTCAGGAACGACAGAATGCCGGCTAGCACCGCGATCATCATCGCGGGCAGCAAAGTGGCATCAAGTATCAGGGCTGAATCCAGCATCGCGACTCCTTCGCACCTAACTAGGGGAGTTGTCTTAAGAGGTCACCCGCCATCTTGTCACAACTTGGTGGACAATCTGAAACATGGCCTCTACCTCGAACGAATGACCTATGATGCAGAACTCGACGCCAAGGGGCTGCTCTGTCCACTGCCCGTCCTCAAGGCCCGCAAGCGCTTGCAGGCGCTGCAGTCAGGTCAGGTATTGCGCATGGAGGCTGATGATCCGGCAGCCATTGTCGATGTCCCGCATTTCTGCACGGAAGCGGGCCATGAATTGATGGACATGGCCGATAGCGACGCGGGCCAAGTCTATTTCATTCGAAAGGCCTGATCGAGGATCGCGTCAAACGCCGCATCGCCCCTGAAGTCAAGCGCTTGGGCGCGCGCGGTGTCAAAGTGGCTGGGCCACGTTTCCACGATGGCAGCAATCCGTTCATCGGGTTGAAAAGTAACAAGGTCCGCCACGGCATCCCCCGCTCTCGCTCGTAAGGCCGCCACCATGTCCTGCACCTTGATCTGCAGGCCCGGCGCGTTGAGCGCTCCAAAGCTGGGCCAATCCGCTTTGTCGACTCGAGCGGCATGATGTAGCGCATCCACCGCCACCTCAGGCGAGGCAATCCACATCTTGAGCGCCGGATCGACGGGGCAAATCGCTGTTTCTCCGGCAAGCGGCTCGCGGATGATCGAGGAGACAAAGGACGATGCAGCCGCATTCGGTTTGCCGGGTCGCACCGTGATAGTGGGCAGTCGCAAAGTGCGCGCGTCACACCAATCACGGCGGCGATAATCGGCCATGACAAGCTCCGCCATCGCCTTGGTGACGCCATATGTGTTGCGCGGCTGCACAGGGCTTGCCTCGGTCAGTGGCTCGGTCACACCATGCCCGTAGACGGCGAGCGATGACGTCCCGATGACAAGCGTGTCCGGCCCACAAGCGCGGGCTGCGGCCAGAACGGCTTTTGCCCCTCCTAAATTCACGTGCATGGCCAGATCAAAGTCCGCCTCGGCCTGACTGCTGACTATGGCGGCAAGGTGGTAAATGACGGTGGTATCAGCGGGCATAGCCGCGAGAACGGCCTTTTCGTCGGCAATATCGACCGGCTGAAAGATGGCGCCTGGGATGTCCGGCACCGTCGCGCCCGGTAGGTCCCACAGATGCAATGCCGGGTCCTTCAGATGCCACCCATAGGGCAGCGTCAAACCTTCGTCTGCGATCTTGCGCGCGAGCGCGGCGCCCAGAAAGCCGCACCCGCCAGTGATGATGACAGAGGCCATTAACGGCCCAGCGACCACCAGCCTTTCCGTTTCGGCTTTGCAGGCTCCGCTTCAGCAGCCACAGGCTCTGGCGCCGGTGCAGGCTCTGCCGCGACGGGCGCTGCCTCAACCACCGGAACCTCTGCCGGTTCAGCAGGTGGGGCGTCAGGTGCCGGTGCCTCGGCTTCTACAGCCGTTTCTTTGGGCTTCGCACGACTGCGGCGCTTGGGCTTGGGTTTCTCTTCTGCCGGCGCCGCCTCAGGCGTCTCCTCGGCACCTTCAGCCGCTTCGTCGGCCTTGGGCTCCGCCTTCTTGCGTGTGCGTGTCCGCTTCTTGGGGGCAGGTTTATCTTCAGCAGGTTCCGCCGGAACCTCTGCAGTCTCGGTCGTGTCTTCTGTCTCGACCTCCGTCGCCGCAGGTTCGGCTTTCTTGCGCCGTGTACGGGTGCGCTTCGGCTTTTCCTCTGGCGCTGGTGCATCGGTTTCTGGCTCGGCATCGGCGCTTACCGCCTCTGCCTCAGCCTCTTTCACCTGCTCGTCTTGGTTCTGATCGGCGGACTCAACCTGCTGGTTTTCACCATTGTTGCCACCTCCCCGGCGGCGGCGGCGACGGCGGCGTTTGCGCTTGGGTCGGTCCTCTTGCGCGGTATCGTCGTCAGTCACCTCGGCGGCGACCACGTCGTCATCATCGTCTTCCATCGCAACGATGGAGGTCACAACGGGTGCCGCTTCGGGCACAACGCGCGTTGCGGTCTTGAACTTTTCAATCGCGTAATCGGGCGAGACAAGCGTCGGATCACATTCGATCCGGATCGACATGCCATAGCGCCCTTCAATCTCGGCAATATGCTCACGCTTTCCGTTCATCAGGAAATTTGCAATCGTGATCGGTGCCTTGATCAGCACCTCCTTGGAACGCCCGCGTACGCCTTCCTCTTCCAGTGAGCGCAGGATGGACAGGGCCACGTTGTCGTCAGAGCGTAGGAGACCCGTGCCATGACAATGCGGACACATCTGCGTAGTCGCCTCGAGCATGCCCGGGCGCAGGCGCTGACGCGACATTTCCATGAGGCCAAAGCCCGAAATCCGGCCCACCTGAATGCGGGCGCGATCTGTCTTCAGCTTGTCCTTAAAGCGCTTCTCAACCGCGTTGTTGTTCTTGCGCTCATCCATATCGATGAAATCAATCACGATCAGGCCCGCAAGGTCGCGCAAGCGCAATTGGCGCGCCACCTCATCAGCAGCTTCCAGGTTCGTCTTCAGTGCCGTCTGCTCAATCGAGCCTTCCTTGGTCGCGCGGCCAGAGTTCACGTCGATGGCCACCAAAGCCTCGGTTATGCCGATTACGATGTAGCCGCCCGACGGAAGCTGGACTGTCGGGTTGAACATCGCCGAGAGATATCCCTCAACCTGATAGCGGGCGTAAAGCGGCAGTTGTTCGCTGTAGTATTTCACGTTCTTGGCATGGGACGGCATGATCATTTTCATGAAGTCCTTGGCCGTCCGATACCCTTCTTCACCCGCGACGATCACCTCGTCGATCTCTTTGGAATAAAGATCGCGGATGGAGCGTTTGATCAGGTCACCCTCTTCATAAATCTTCGCAGGCGCGATAGATTTGAGGGTGAGTTCGCGGATCTGTTCCCACATCCGCTGGAGGTACTCATAATCGCGCTTGATTTCGGCCTTCGTGCGCTGTGCGCCAGCCGTGCGGATGATCAGGCCCGCGCCATCGGGCACCGTCATGGCCGCCGCAATCTCTTTGAGCTTCTTGCGGTCGGCGGCATTGGTGATCTTGCGGCTGATCCCGCCACCGCGCGCGGTGTTGGGCATCAGGACGCAATAGCGCCCCGCAAGCGACAGATAGGTCGTGAGGGCCGCGCCTTTGTTGCCGCGTTCCTCTTTGACGACCTGAATCAGAAGGATCTGGCGGACCTTGATAACCTCTTGAATTTTATATCGTTTCGGGCGCGGCTTGCGAAGAGGGCGCACCTCATCAGTGTCGTCTTCTTCCGCAACGCTTTCGATATCGTCATCTTTGGCGTCTTCACTGTCTTCAGCTTCGGCCTCAACCTCAGGCTGCCCTGCCTCATCTGCGACAGCTTCATCCTCTGTCACATCCTCGTCAGCCGCAGGGGTTTCGACCGGCGTTTCCGCGACAAGCTCCATGGGGGAGCTGCCTTCGATCTCATCCTCCAGATCGATGGTCTCCATCCCGGCGATATCGCCGGACGTTTCCTCTTCCGGCGTTTCCACCTCTTCGGTGATAACCGCATCATCAGCCGTTGCGTCGGCTGCCTTCGTGCGGCTGCGACGGCGGCGCTTGGGCTTGGGCTTTTCCTCTTCTGCCTCGGCCTCGGCTTTCAGCGCCTCGGCATAGGCCTTTTCCTCGGCGATCAGCGCTTCGCGGTCAGCAACGGGGATCTGGTAATAATCGGGATGGATTTCCGAGAAGGCGAGGAAGCCATGGCGGTTGCCGCCATAATCCACAAAAGCTGCCTGAAGCGAGGGTTCAACCCGCGTCACTTTGGCCAGATAGATATTCCCAGCAAGCTGTCGCTTGAACTGGCTTTCGAAATCAAATTCTTCGACTTTGTTCCCGTCGACCACAACAACGCGGGTTTCTTCCGCGTGGGTGGCATCGATTAGCATTTTCTTTGGCATGTTGTCCGTTCGCACATAAGCGCCGTCGCGCCCCGGGGGGTGCTGTGCTGCGCGTTATGTGTCTGATTAAGGCGATCTGCGCGTCGGCAAAGGCGGGGCCCCTTGGGGCCGCAGCGACTGTGCCTGTATCATGCGCGCTTTGCATCGCGTTTCTTCTCCGACCCCTCATGAGGGGCCCATTCAAAGCCCGGTCGCTGCAAACACCTGCGACCAGAGCGTTCCACTGACCCTTGCGGGTCAAATCAGCTGTTCAGTGGGATCAGTCATCGCTGACCGACAAAACAGAGAATCTCGATCGGATGTCATCGCACAACCAACGCACGAGCATCCGTATCACCTACATAAGGGAGGATGCCCCCCCGACACAAGTGGTCGTTTCTGGGGAGGCAAATCTATCGGACGACCGCCCCATCAAAGATAGTCGGACCGCTGCAATCCGTATTTCGCCATCTTTTCGTTCAACGTCCGGCGCGGCAGACAGAGTTCTTCCATCACTGACACGATAGAGCCTTTGTGCCGCCGCATCGTGTTGTCGATGAGCATACGCTCAAAAGCCTCAACAAACTCTTTCAGCGGCTTGCCTTCGGTGGTCATGGCCGGTTTGGTCTCTTCGGTGTCGGCCATCAGAAGCGAGGCAATAGAGCCTGTGCCGCGGCGGTTCTGCAAAACGGCGCGTTCGGCCACATTGATCAACTGACGCACATTGCCCGGCCATGGGGCCTGCAGCAGTTGTGCCGCCTCTTGCGCGCTGACCTCTGGGGCGTCGCAGCCATATTCGTCCGCGAATTGCTCGCTCAGCCTTGTGAAGAGCATCAGGATGTCTTCGCCACGTTGGCGCAGGGGTGGCACGGTGATCCGAAGAGCGGCGAGCCGATAGAACAGATCGGGTCGCAGCACGCTTTCGCAGGTCTTGTTCTGTTCCTGCAGGTTACAGATCGCGACGATCCGCGTCTCTGCCGGTGTCCCCTGATCATTGATCGCCGTCAAAAGGCGGGCCTGCAGCGGATGGCTGAGCGCCTCGATATCCTCAAGCACAAGCGTCCCACCCCGCGCCTCTTCCATCGCGGGGATCGGCTCATCCTCTTTCGCCGGTCCAAAGATATGGCGTGCCAGCGTTTCTTCGTCATAGGCAGAGCAGCTGAGCAGTACGAATTTCTTGTTGGCCCGCGCGCCAACCGCATGAAGCGCATGCGCCACTAGCGTCTTGCCGGTACCTGTCTCGCCTTCCACCAGCACATGACCATCGGCCTGCCCCAGATCGAGAATATCCTCTTTCAGCCGCTCCATCGGGGCGGATTGGCCAATGAGTTTGCCCATCAGCGCCGAACCGTCAGAGAGTTCCTTGCGCAGCGCTCGATTATCCAGCGTCAAACGCCGCGCCTGCGTGGCCTTCTTGGCCAGTTCGGTCATGCGATCGGGGTTGAACGGCTTTTCAAGGAAATCGTAGGCACCAACCCGCATCGCCTCGACCGCCATCGGCACATCACCATGGCCGGTGATCATGATGACCGGCAGTGAACTGTCGACACCTTTCAGCTTCTTGAGAAACTGCATCCCGTCCATGCCGGGCATCTTGATATCGCTGACCACGATACCGGGAAAGTCACTCCCCAAGCCCTTTAGCGCATCCTCCGCCGATGCATATGTTTCCGTGTCGAAACCAGACAACGCCAACCACTGACTGATCGACTGACGCATATCCTTTTCGTCATCGACAATTGCAATTTTCATTGCCTTGTTCATGGTCTTTTCCTCATTCTGCCGCAGCAACGTCCTGCCGCATCGTGGGCAGCTGCACCTCGAATATAGCCCCGCCATCAACCGCATTGCGTGCGGTCAGGCGCCCACCCAAATCGTTCACGATGCCAGAGGAGATGGCAAGCCCCAACCCGACACCATCGCCGGGAGCCTTTGTGGTGTAGAAGGGTTCAAAAAGCTCGTTGAGGTTTTCGATCCCCTCGCCATTGTCCCTGATCTGCAGGCTGACCGTATCGCCCGCTGCCAGTAAGATCTCGACCGTCGGATTGTTGGCCCCCTTTGTGGCGTCCAAAGCGTTCCGCAAGAGATTGATGATGACCTGCTCCAATCGCAAGCGATCGCCGAGGATCATCACCGGTTCATTGGGCAAACTGCGGATGATATTGACCGACCGGGTCTTCAGCTGTGGCTCCATCATTGCAAGCGCTGTGGATACGGCAGCCCTAGTATCAACGGGTTCAAATGCATCTGCCCCCTTGCGAGCGTAGGATTTCAACTGCCGCGTGATCGCCCCCATGCGTTCCAGCAGGTCATCGATCCGTTGGAAGGATGATAGGGCCTCATCGGGGCGCTGGCGCTGCAGCAAAAGCCGAGCGCCCGCAAGATAGGTCTTCATCGCGGCAAGCGGCTGGTTCAATTCGTGGCTGACCGCCGCCGACATCTCACCCAAGGCCGCCAGCTTGGATGATTGCGCGATGGTCTGTTCGGCCACCTGCAGCGTCTTTTCAACCTTTTCGCGTTCGGCGATTTCCCGCTGCAGCCTCCGGTTCAATGCGCGAAGCTCTGCTGACTCGCGCTGAAAGAAGACCAGACGCGAGGCCGTCTTGCGCGATGTGAACCAGAAGAGACCCGCGAGAACGATGGCGAATCCCATCACCTCGAGCGCGAGGATGCCGTTCACCTGCTGGCGCACGGAGGCGTAGGTTGTGAAACTGACCATCCGCCACCCCTGATGCGGCACCCGCACCTCGCGCCGCAGCACGGCTTCGCCTTGCAAGTAGGCATCCGCTGGCAACGCCGCCCAGCCTTGTGTCAGTCGCAAAGCGCGCTGAATGGCCGAAGGTGCCGATTGTCGGGCCAGCGCCTCTTCCTCACCAAGGCCCCGCCAGCGCGGCTCGGTCGACATGATGATCGTGCCCTCGCTGTCCATTACAAAGACAGCATCCGACACGCCGGCCCAGCCGCGTTCCATGCGCGGCACGTCGACCTCAACCATGATCACACCGCGAAACTCTCCGTTCACCTCAACCCGGCGCGAATAGATAAAGCCGTAACCGCCGTCATCCTTACGAAAGGTGTTATAAACGGTTTGATTGTTCCGTTGCGCGTCAACGAAATAGGGCGCGTTGCGATGAAGCGCACCAAGCTGGTTGCGGTCTGTCGCAGCAACCGCGCGGCCATCGCGATCAAGGAGCGTCAGCGATGCGGCCCCAATCTCATCAACAAAGGACAAAAGGCGCGCAGTCGACAGCGAGTAATCGTTGCTTTCCAGCGCATTCATCAGTTCCGGATCACGCGACAAAAGCTGAGGAACAACCGAGTTGCGCTGCAGCTCGCTCATCAAACCAGTCACATAAAGGGCCAGGCGCACTTCGGACCGGTTGCTGATCGTCTCGGTAAAGCGCTTGGTCAGAAGCTGGTTTGAGACGTAGATGACGATAACTGCAAACAGGCAAATGACGAGGATCGAGAGGCGCAGATACCAGCGCCCTTTCCCCCGTCGCAAACTGTATTTACCCAACTCTACCATGCACGCAGTCTAAGGCGTGGCCAGCATTGCAGCAAGAACGCAGATTACGCTTGGGCAAACTGCCCCAAAAGTCCGCGAAAAAGCGCCTGACCGTCCGTGCCGCCATGGCCGGTATCAACCGCGCGTTCGGGATGGGGCATGAGGCCCAGAACCCGGCGGTTTTCAGACAGAAGGCCCGCGATATCGGCAAGCGATCCGTTTGGATTGTCGGTGTAGCGGAAGGCGATACGGTCCTCGCCTTCAAGTTTAGCAAGCGTTTCTGCGTCAGCGGTGTAATTGCCGTCATGATGCGCCACCGGAAAGCCGACAATATCGCCCGCATTATAGCCTTCGGTAAAGGCGCTGGCTGAAGTTTCGACTTTCAGATCAACAGTTTTGCAGATGAACTTCAGACCCGCATTGCGCATCAGAGCACCGGGCAGCAGACCCGTTTCGGTCAACACCTGAAATCCGTTGCAAACGCCAAGCGCATAGCCCCCCCGCTCCACATGCGCGACAAGCGCCTTGCAGATCGGAGATTTGGCCGCAATCGCGCCGCAGCGCAGGTAATCGCCAAAGGAAAAACCACCGGGGACGGCAACAAGGTCCACGTTGTCGGGCAAAACCGCATCCTTATGCCACACCATCGTGACATCAGCCCCAGCGGCCTTCAGCGCCACAGCCATGTCACGGTCACAGTTCGAACCCGGAAAGACGATGACGGCGGCACGCATCAGAGCATCTCCACCTGGTAGCTTTCGATGACCGTATTGGCGAGCAGCTTCTCACACATGTCCTTGACAATGTCCTCTGTTGTCCCGTCCGCAAGGTCCAACTCAATCACCTTGCCTTGGCGAACCCCTTCAACGCCGTCAAACCCAAGCGTGCCAAGTGCATGGCGGACCGCCTCCCCTTGTGGGTCCAGCACACCGTTTTTCAGCATCACATGCACTCGGGCTTTCATTTGCGATATCCTTGTTTAATTGATCAGTGTGGGCTTTGCAGGCCGGTGCGTGACATTTGACGGCATTACGCCCAGACGACGGGCGACCTCGGTATAGGCATCCGATAGGCTTCCCAGATCACGACGGAACACATCCTTGTCGAGCTTCTGGCCGGTTTCGATATCCCACAAACGGCAGCTATCCGGGCTGATTTCATCGGCAAGGATCAGGCGGGGGAATTCGTTGTCCCAGACGCGACCGACCTCGATCTTGAAATCAATGAGCTTGATGCCAACGCCAAACATCACGCCCGACATCCAGTCATTCACGCGCAAGGCAAGGCTGACGATATCATCCAAATCCTGCTGGCTCGCCCAGCCAAAGGCGATGATGTATTCTTCGGGCACCAGGGGGTCGCCCAGACTGTCATCCTTATAGGAAAACTCGACGATCGGGCGCGGCAGCGCTGTGCCTTCTTCCATGCCCATCCGCTTGGCCATCGAACCAGCCGCCACATTGCGCACGATGACCTCTAGAGGGATGATCTCAACCTGGCGGATCAGTTGTTCGCGCATGTTCAGACGCTTGATGAAATGCGTGGGAATGCCGATATTCGTCAGCCCTGTCATGAAGAACTCGCAGAGCCGGTTATTGAGCACGCCTTTGCCTTCGATCACCGCCTTCTTTTCGGCGTTGTAGGCCGTCGCATCATCCTTGAAATACTGGACCAAAGTGCCCGGTTCCGGACCTTCGTAAAGAATCTTTGCCTTGCCTTCGTAAATCTTCTTGCGGCGTGCCATCACAACCCCTTAACCGATACGCAGGCCCGGTTTGGGTCGCGTCATGTGCGCGTCATAGTGCAAGCCCCCCTTGCGGGCAAGCACCAGCAGGGGCATATCAAAGATGACGTTTCTGCCAATGATGAGGGCCCCATGAACACCTTTGACGATCGCGAACATGCCTTTGAAGCGAAATTCGCCCATGATGCTGAAATGCAGTTCAAAGCCGAGGCCCGGCGCAACAAATTATTAGGCCTTTGGGCTGCAGGATTGCTGGGAAAATCGGGAGACGACGCCGATTCCTATGCGAAAGAGGTAATCAAGGCCGATTTTGAAGAAGCCGGGCACGAAGACGTTTATCGCAAGGTCGCAGGCGATCTTGGCGACAAGGCCGACGAGGCGACAATCCGCGCGAAGATGGCGGAGTTTCTTGTTGAAGCGAAAGAGCAACTGCTCAACGAACTCTAGATCTGCGCCCACATCGTGAACCGGCTTGTGCCGCTGCAATCTTTTGTTGCAGGCGGCTCATAATTGTCATGCATGCTTTGCCGTTGCAGCCAAGCGGCAGACGTGACAACGACCCCCATAATTGACCGGAGCAAACAGACCATGACCGACGCCCTTTCCGACCTTCTCAAAACGCGCGATTGGTTGATGGCGGATGGCGCGACGGGTACGAACCTGTTTAACATGGGTCTGATGTCGGGCGACGCGCCGGAACTTTGGAATGTAGACCACCCCGAGAAGATCCGCGCGCTCTACAAGGGTGCAGCTGACGCGGGAAGCGACATCTTTCTGACCAACAGTTTTGGCGCAAATGCGTCGCGGCTGAAACTGCATGGTGCTGAGGGCCGTGTTTTCGAACTCAACAAGATCGCGGCGGAGTTGGGGCGTGAGGTGGCTGATGCATCCGGTCGGCCCATCGTCGTGGCCGGTTCGGTCGGCCCGACGGGCGAAATCATGGCGCCCATGGGCAGCCTGACCCATGACCGCGCTGTTGAGATGTTTCACGAACAGGCCGAGGGGCTCAAGGCAGGCGGCGCCGATGTCCTGTGGGTTGAAACCATCAGCGCGGCGGAAGAATTTGCCGCCGCGGCCGAAGCCTTCGCAAGGGCAGAGATGCCATGGTGCGGCACGATGAGCTTTGACACAGCCGGGCGCACCATGATGGGTCTGACTTCGGCTGACATGGTCAAAAAAGTTGGCAAGATCACCCATCAACCCCTTGCATTTGGAGCAAATTGTGGTGTTGGCGCATCGGATCTGTTACGCACCGTTCTGGGCTTTACCGCCGCCGGGCCGGGCTTGCCGATCATCGCCAAGGGCAATGCGGGCATCCCCAAATACCACGACGGGCACATCCACTACGATGGCACACCGGAATTGATGGCGGATTACGCCGTTCTGGCGCGCGACAGTGGCGCCACGATCATTGGCGGCTGTTGCGGGACGACGCCGGACCACCTGCGCGCGATGCGTAAAGCGCTTGAGACCCGTCCACGCGGTGAAACGCCGACTTTGGACACAATTTCTGCGGCCCTTGGCGGCTTTTCCTCCGCATCAGACGGCACTGATGGTGCAGGGCCCGCTGCCGCGCCACGACGCGGTCGCAGGCGGCGCGCTTAAGACAATCGGTGGAGGGGGCGCTGCCCCCGCTGCCTGCGGCAGCCCCCCGAGGTATTTCCGAACATGAGAAGCTCATGTTTACCCGCGCTTAACCAAAACACATCAGCCTGATCGGGCGGTACAGGCTGAGGAGCCGATGACCGCAACGTGAGAAGCCCCCGCGCAGGCCTTGCAGGCCAGTGTGGGGGTTATCCGTTTCTCATGTTCAACAAATACCTCCGCCGGAGGCTCCAGTTCTCTCAGCAGGCTCTGCGTTCAAAACAGCGTAAGCTGATCGCCCGGCTGTGGTGGTACGGCGAAGAGATTGGTTCGGAGGGGCGGCAAGGACCGGTCCAGCCCCAACTTCCGCGTTGCCCGCTTGAAGCGCTGTTGCATCATCGCGGCCCATTGCCCCTTCCCGACCATCCGTGTCCCGAAATTGGGATCGTAGTCCTTGCCGCCATGCAACTCTCGCACGCGTCCCATCACGCGGGCGGCGCGATCAGGGTAGTGCTCCGTCAGCCAATCGCGAAACAAGGTCGCCACTTCGCGCGGCAGTCGCAGGATGATCGAGGATGCCGCAACCGCCCCTGCCTCTGCCGCCGCTTCCAGTATCGCTTCCAGCTCATGATCTGTCAGCGCAGGTACGACGGGTGACACCATCACGCGCACCGGAATACCCGCATCCGTCAGGCGCCGGATGGTCCGCAACCGCGCCGCTGGCAATGGCACTCGCGGCTCCATCGCCCGTGAGGTCTTGGGGTCGAGTGTGGTCACCGAAATACCGACGCGAGTCAAGTCCTTGGCCGCCATCTCGGCCAGAATGTCGATATCCCGTTCGATCAAAGTACCTTTGGTGACAATGCCTACGGGGTGATTGAAGTCACGCAATACTTCGAGGATCTCGCGCATGATTTTGCGCTCTTTCTCAATGGGTTGATAGGGGTCCGTATTCGTACCGATCCCGATTATTGCGGGTTTGTAGCGCGGGTTGGCCAACTCGGCACGCAGCCGCTCTGCCGCGTTCGGGCGCGCAATCAGTTTCGTCTCAAAATCGAGGCCCGGCGAATGGCCCAGAAAAGCATGACTCGGACGTGCAAAGCAATAGATGCAACCATGTTCACAGCCGCGATAAGGATTGATCGACCGGTCAAAGGATAGGTCAGGCGAATTGTTGCGCGAGATGACTTTGCGCGCCACTTCATCGCGCACTTCGGTGCGCAGGACCGGCAATTCCTCATCACGCGTCCAGCCGTCATCCACGGCCTCAACGCTGATCTGGTCAAACCGGTTATGCGGGTTGGAACCCGCGGCCCGCCCGGGCGCGCGATGCAACTTTTGAACCAGATGTTCAGACATAATGTTTATTAGAACAATTCATGAACAAATACAATGCAAGTCGGTCGCGCATATGCGAATGTCGCTATTGTGCAGGTCGAAAGAGGCAATCGGGCGCACTACTGTAAAAACAGCCGATTAATGAGGGTTTCCATGTCTGACGAAGAAGATGACATCATCCTGTCTGAACTGAACGACGAAGATCTCGTCGCGCAGATGTTTGACGATCTTTACGATGGCATGAAGGAAGAGATCGAGGAAGGTGTGCAAATCCTGCTTGATCGCGGATGGGAGCCTTATCGGATCCTGACCGAGGCATTGGTTGGCGGGATGACAATTGTCGGCCACGACTTCCGCGATGGTATCCTGTTCGTGCCCGAGGTGCTGCTGGCCGCGAATGCTATGAAGGGTGGGATGGCGATCCTCAAACCGCTGTTGGCCGAAACCGGGGCGCCCCGTGTGGGCAAGATGGTGATAGGCACGGTCAAGGGTGACATCCACGATATCGGCAAGAACCTTGTTTCGATGATGATGGAAGGTGCTGGCTTCGAGGTCGTTGATCTTGGCATCAACAATGCGGTTGAGGCCTATCTGGAGGCGCTGGAGGCGGAGCAGCCCGATATCCTTGGCATGTCCGCCCTGCTCACGACCACGATGCCTTACATGAAGGTTGTGATCGATACGATGGTCGAGAAAGGGTTGCGCGACGATTATGTGGTGCTCGTCGGTGGCGCGCCGCTGAATGAGGAGTTTGGCAAAGCCATTGGTGCTGATGCCTATTGCCGCGACGCTGCCGTCGCCGTCGAAACCGCCAAGACATTCATGGCGCGCAAGCACAATCAGGGGGCGGCCATTGCCTGATATCTTCCATTGCGGGTCAGTCATACCTATCTGACCTGCAAAGGAGACCTGCATGCCGCTTGACCGACTTGTCCTCATCATTGTTTGCGTGCTGGCCGCTGCTGGCATCACGGTTTATGGCGGTGTTCTGATCTTTGCGAGCACGCAGATGCCACCGTTGATCGGGTTGGGCTTGCTCAGCATCGTGGCGCTGGTTGCCTATATCGGCTGGCGCGTGGTGGCCGAGCGTTTGGGCAACAAAGAAGACGACCATTATGACCGGTTCAAAAACTAGTTTCCTGATCTGTACAACCGACACGGTGCCCGGGCGCGAAATCACACAAGTCATCGGTCTGGTGCGCGGATCAACGGTGCGGGCCAAGCATATCGGGACCGACATCGTCGCACGGTTGAAAACGGTCGTGGGCGGTGAAGTGTCGGGGTATTCCTCTCTCATGGCAGGCGCGCGAGAGCAGGCCCTCGACCGTATGGTCGCCGATGCGACCGCGATGGGGGCCAACGCCATCGTCGGCTGCCGGATGGAGACATCGGCCATCATGGAAGGCGCGTCCGAGATTGTCGCCTACGGCACAGCCGTGAAACTGGTGTGATCAGCGACAGGGCACTCACGGAAGAAGGCCTCGCCCCTGACGGCAAGGGCCGGGTTTTGCTGATCGCCTGCGGGGCGCTGGCGCGCGAGATACTGGCGATCAAGGCAGCAAATGGGTGGGATCATCTGGACCTGCAATGCCTGCCCGCCATCCTGCATAATCACCCCGAACGGATCGTGCCTGCTGTACGCGAAGCCGTCACAGCCCACAGGAATGATTATGCGTCAGTGTTTGTCGTTTATGCCGATTGCGGCACGGGCGGATTGCTGCAAGCCGCTTGCGAAGAGATGGGCGTGGAGATGGTACCGGGACCGCACTGCTATTCATTCTTCGAAGGCAATGAGACCTTTGCCGCCCGGGACGAGATGACGGCCTTCTACCTCACCGACTTCCTTGTCCGTCAGTTTGATGCCTTTATCTGGAAGCCACTGGGCCTCGACCGGCACCCGGACCTGCTAGAGATGTATTTCGGCAATTACAAAAAACTCGTCTATCAGGCGCAGACCGATGACGTCGATCTTACGGAGAAGGCGAAGGCCTGCGCTGACAGGCTTGGTCTCGCGTTCGAGCGGCGGTTTACCGGATATGGTGATCTGAGCAGGGTGTTGGCGCCGCTCTAGCTTCGCCTTTGGGTCAGGGCTGATAACTCTGTGTGAACACCTCACCATTAAAGGTATGCGTGCAGCAGCCGCAGAATGGTGTCATATCATCGACGGTCAGGTCAGGATCAACCAGCGCCAAACGGTTTTCCTGATCAATGTACAACCCGCTGTAATAGGTGCTTTCACCCACGCGAACGAAAGGCTTTTTGTCCTGCTCAGCCGAAGCCACCAACCAAAAGATCGGGGCCGTTTGGTCAAGCCGTGCAGTTGCTTCTTTGTATACGTCTTCCCAGCATTTACCGACTTTTGAGAGCAGAAACTTAAAGAGCGGTGTGTAATCACGTCCGTTGCGGCGATCGCTATGCATACTACGCTGCGCACTTGGATTCAGCTTACCGGCCTTTGTATTCCGCTGCCATTTTGCTTTACCGCCGCCGTGACGCACCCTATGCGTGCGTGTGTTGACCTTTCGATACAACGGGGCTTTCCGTGAGAAGTCTGTCATGAGCCTTACGCGTTTGCGGCAGTCTGCCTGATCCGCTCCACCATTGCTCGCAGCCCGTTTGAGCGTTGTGCAGATAAATGATCGTTCAGGCCCAGTCGACTCAATTCGGTGGCGGCGTCTATTTTGACCACCTCCGCAACGGGTTGTCCATTGTAGAGCGCGATCAGGACCGCGATCAGCCCACGCACGATCATGGCGTCGCTTTCGCCGCGAAAGGTGAAAATGCCATCCTTGATCTGCGGTACCAGCCAAACCTGGCTGGCACAACCATCCACCTTGGTCGCAGGCACGCGCAGCGCGTCTTCCAGTGGCGGCATGGCTTTGCCCATGTCGATTACATGGCGATAACGGTCTTCCCAATCATCCAGGAATTCAAACGTGTCGACCAGTTCTTCAAAATCGGGGTTTGCCATCCGCGCCTCTTTGCCTTTGGCGGTGATGTAGGCGCATGCCCGCCGCGCGTCCAGATCAAAGGGTCACGGTGACCACTTTCTGTCCCTTCACGGCAAGCCCCACCTGCCCTTCACAAAGCCGGATCGCATCCTGGCCAAACACTTCGCGCCGCCAGCCCTTGAGCGCGGGGACATCCCGTTCGCCAGCGGCGAGCGCATCGAGATCAGCAGATGAGGCAATCAGCTTTTGCGCCACGCCCTCATCATCGGTTTTGGATTTCAGAAGAACGCGCAGCATGTCGGCCAAGGCGGGGTTGACCTGCAGCTTGGCGCGGCTTTGATCGGCTTGCGGCATGTCTTCGGGCGCTACGGCGAGGCCCGCCTTGATACTGGCGATGATCCCCTCGGCAATGTCACCCTTGCGGGCCTCGCGCAAAAGCAGGCGAGACCGACCCAGATCCTGCTCTGTCTGCGGCTTGGTCGACGCAAGTTCGACCAGCGCATCATCCTTGAAAACACGGTTGCGGGGGATGTTCCGCTCTTGCGCATATGCCTCGCGAAAGCGCGCCAATTCGCGCACGATGGCCAGAAAGCGGCCCGACGTCGTGCGGGTCTTGATCCGGCGCCAGGCCTCATCCGGGTCGGACTGGTAAGTGGCAGGGTCCTTCAGCAGCGCCATTTCCTCTGCCACCCACTTCTTGCGCCCCGACTTCTGCAATCTGTCTGACAGATACTCGTAAATGTCCCGCAAGTGTGTCACGTCGGCCAAAGCATACTTTGCCTGCGCCTCAGTCAATGGACGCCGCGACCAGTCGGTGAAACGCGAGGATTTGTCTAAACTGGATTTCGCGATCTTGCGCACCAGCGTCTCGTATCCCACCTGCTCTCCGAAACCGCAGACCATGGCGGCGACCTGCGTGTCAAAAAGTGGCTCCGGGATCACGCCTGCATCGACAAAGAAAATCTCAAGATCCTGACGCGCCGCATGAAACACCTTGACCACACCGACATCGCGAAAAAGGTCATAAAGCGGGGCCAGCGACAGCCCCTCCTCCAGCGGATCAACCAGAACCGCGTCTTCCCCCGTCTCATCCTGATAGGCCAGTTGGACAAGGCAGAGTTTCGAATAATAAGTCCGCTCGCGCAAAAACTCTGTATCGACAGTGACATAGGGACGTTTTGCAGCTTCGGCACAGAATGCGGCCAGCGCATCAGTCGTCGTGATTTTTTTCATTCTTGTTCCGTGACGCGTGAGGACCCCCGCCCAACCGTTAACGGTGGTTTAAGTGAAATTGCGGTGGAATAAAAGCCGGTCAGCGCGGAACGTCGCTTAGTGCCTGAGCGAGACGGGGGTTTTGTCGCCTGCTGCGAAGCGGCGCATAACGGCGGGGTAGAGTTGATGCTCCAGTGGCAAGAGCCGCGCGGCAAGCGTTTCGGCCGTATCATCCGGGCGGATGCCAATCCGCGCCTGCCCCAGAATGGGACCGTCATCGAGGGCGGCAGTGACCTCGTGCACGGTGCATCCGTGGATCTTATCGCTTGCGGCCAGCGCGCGTGCATGGGTGTCCAGCCCTTTGTATTTCGGCAAGAGCGACGGATGGATGTTGAGCATGCGCCCTTCCCACTTCCTGACGAAATCCGCCGTAAGGATCCGCATAAAGCCGGCAAGACAGACGATATCGGCTTTTGCAGTGATCAGAGCCTGATGCAGCGCGCCCTCAAATGCAGCGCGATCCTTCCCGAAGGGTTTGTGATCAATAGCAAACGTGGGGATATGCAAAGCCCGGGCCTTTGCCAGCCCCCCGGCCTGCGGATCATTGGAGATCACAAGCACGGGCCGGGCCGGATGATCGCCCGTCATCGATTGGGCGAGTGCAACCATGTTCGACCCGCTGCCAGAGATCAGGATCGCGACGCGTTTGGTCACAAAAGTGCGCCGTGATAGCGGATGTCATCCCCTGCGATCACGCGCCCGATCTCAAACACCTTATCGCCTGACGCTTTGAAGGCGTCTATTGCCGCGCCCTTCGCCTCTGGCGCGCAGATGATGGCGAAACCGACCCCGCAATTGAACGTTTTGAGCATCTCAGGCTCAGCAATGCCGCCCGTTTTGGCCAGCCACGCAAAGATCGGCGGTAGCGTCCAGGCGTTCAGATCGATCTCTGCTGTCAGCCCTTCTGGCAAGATCCGCGGGAGATTTTCAGTAAGGCCACCGCCGGTGATGTGGGCGTAGGCGTGCACGGCTTGTGCATGATGCGCGGCGCTTGCAGGGCGGACGTAGATGCGGGTCGGTTGCAAGAGGGCTGCGCCCAGCGTTCCCGCACCCCAAGGACAATCGTCTTCCCAGCCTAAGCCCGACATTTCGACGATCCGGCGCACCAAGGAATAGCCGTTGGAATGGATGCCGTCCGACGCAACACCCAGGATCACATCACCTTCTCGCACCTCCTTCGGCAGATGATTGCCCCGCTCCATCGCGCCAACGGCAAAGCCAGCGAGGTCAAAGTCGCCTGCCTGATACATGCCCGGCATCTCAGCCGTCTCACCGCCAATCAAAGCGCAATCCGCCAATTCGCAGCCCTTTGCAATACCCTTGATGACCGCCTCAGCCACGTCCAGATCAAGCTTTCCGGTTGCGAAATAATCCAGGAAAAACAAGGGCTCTGCTCCTTGGCAGATCAGGTCATTGACGCACATCGCCACCAGATCGATGCCGATGCCATCTACATTTCCGGTCTCAATCGCAATCCGCAATTTCGTGCCAACACCGTCAGTCGCCGCCACAAGAACGGGATCGACATAGCCGGCGGCCTTCAGATCAAAAAGGCCACCAAAGCCCCCCAACCCCGCCATGACTCCCGAGCGCCCTGTCCGCTTGGCGGCCGGTTTGATCCGCTCAACCAGCGCATTGCCTGCATCGATGTCCACGCCCGCGTCGGAATAGGTCAGGCCGTTTTTGGTCATGGGGCGTCTCCCGTCAGATTTGCGCCGGTCGTTACCGCATCGCTGTGGCAAAGGGAACAAGGATTTGCAGCCCCGACCGCATGCATATTCTGGCTTGACCACCCTGCAGCTTCTGACTACGCCAAGTGCCGGAGGGCCTGTAGCTCAATTGGTTAGAGCAGAGCGCTCATAACGCTTTGGTTGCGGGTTCAAGTCCTGCCGGGCCTACCACCTCCCTTTTTCGTATACAAATGCATACAGAAGACTTTTCGTACGCATTCCTTTACGCTATTGCAGCAAAAGGATCACCAGCGAGTGCGGAGCGCGGATATGTCAAAGATCAAGGTCGAAAACCCCATTGTTGAACTCGACGGGGACGAAATGACCCGCATCATGTGGGATTTCATCAAGCAAAAGCTGATCCTGCCCTACCTCGACATTGATCTGCTCTATTACGACCTCGCCATGGAGGTCCGTGACGAGACGAACGACCAGATCACCATCGATGCCGCCGAAAAGATCAAGGAAGTCGGTGTGGGCGTCAAATGCGCGACGATTACGCCGGATGAGGCGCGGGTCGAAGAGTTTTGCCTCAAGAAGATGTGGCGCTCTCCCAATGGGACAATCCGCAACATCCTTGGTGGCGTCGTGTTCCGCGCGCCCATCATCTGCAAGAATGTGCCACGGCTGGTTCCGGGGTGGACCGACCCGATTGTCATTGGCCGCCATGCCTTTGGGGATCAATACAAGGCGACCGACTTTCTGATGCCCGGTCCCGGCAAACTGACCATGAAGTTCGAAGGCGAAGACGGCACGATCATCGAAAAAGAGGTCTTTGACAGCCCGTCTGCGGGTGTCGCGATGGGCATGTATAACCTTGATGCCTCCATCATTGATTTCGCCCGTGCTTCCTTCAATTACGGCCTGAACCTGGGTTGGCCGGTTTATCTGTCGACGAAGAACACGATCCTGAAGGCCTATGACGGGCGGTTCAAGGACCTGTTTGAGCAGATATTTGAAGAGGAATTCAAAGAGAAATTCGATGAATTGGGGATCGAGTACCAGCATCGCCTGATCGACGACATGGTCGCCTCGGCCATGAAATGGTCCGGCAAGTTTGTCTGGGCCTGCAAGAATTATGACGGCGACGTCCAGTCAGACACTGTCGCGCAGGGCTTTGGCTCCTTGGGGCTGATGACGTCGCAGCTGATGACCCCCGATGGCAAGATTGTGGAGGCAGAGGCCGCACACGGCACCGTCACCCGCCACTACCGCCAGCATCAGGCAGGTCAGGCGACATCGACGAACTCCATAGCGTCCATCTTCGCTTGGACCGGCGGGCTGAAGCATCGCGCCAAGCTTGATGACAACGCACAACTCCAAGCCTTTGCCGAGACCCTAGAAAAGGTGATCGTGGACACGGTGGAAAGCGGCTTTATGACCAAGGATCTCGCCCTGCTCGTGGGGCCAGACCAGGGCTGGCTCACTACCGAAGGTTTTCTCGAAAAGATCGACGAAAACTTGAACGCCGCGATGTAGGGCAAGTTCAAAAAAGGTGTTTTGATCGGCGCAGCACGCGGCGGCCTTTATGGCCCTTGATCAATTACGAATGTGCCGACGCCATCAAAATCATCACCGCTCACGCTGACATCGATATCGAGCACACCGCCAACCTCGACGGCATCAGGACCATAGAAGGTTGCGTCAATTGACGATCCTCCGCCAGAGCATCCAGCGGCGCATGCGAGCGACCCCGTAAACCCGTTCCCCGAAATCGGCAGGTTGTCCGCGGACAGGTCCACATTCGTCGCTCCGTTCAATGTGCCGTCCAGGTCCACGTCAGCATTTCCTGAACCAGTAAAGTCGACCACGATCGTGATCTGCCCTTCATATTCGGTTTGGGTATTCGATGATCCATCAATTGACCCGAAGGCCTGGAAATCGCCACTATAGGTTGCACGGCCGCTTGTCCGAGCAGCTATTTGAGAGGGGTTTGTCTCAAACCCAAAAACATAGGCCTGCTCGCCATTAATCGTCCCTGTACCTGCTGACACCTGGACTTCCAGAGCAGCGGCATATGTGCCGGCGCGACCGGGTTCAAAAATGACCACCACGTTTTCACCCGTCGGCAGCGTCCCTGCCCCGTTTGTGATGTCGACGCTTTGCCCAAAAATCTCAATACGACCGTCAATATTGGCCGTGCCACCATTAAAGAAGCCAGCGTCCAAAGTGATTGTCGCATCTTCAATGCTGGGGCCACTTCCAGCCTGGAAACTCGCAGAGCGCATGGTCACGGCTGTACCTTCGGCATCGGACAGATCTTGCCCGTTTGCACCGAAGTCCAAACCATTCGTGCCGGGCGTCGTGCCGCCGCCTCCGCCATCATCGGAGGAACTGCCACCTCCGCCTCCGCAGGCCGCAAGCGCGAGCAAACCTGTCAGAACAAAGGCGGACCTTAACAAGAAGGTTTTCATCTAAACTTCCTATATCTTCATCGTCGTCGGCCTGGGTATTGCAGCTTTAGGGCCAAATGTTGACATGACGATAATAGGAGACGCTTAACTGGTGATTTCTTGCTTGTCCGTGATGGCGGGTGAATACTCATATTCACTGACCCGCTTTAGGGGCTGGCCTTTGCTGCAATTGCACGCTATCCGCGCCGCAACTTACCCAAAAGGCTGCAGGCAATGGATATCCGCAATATCGCGATCATCGCGCATGTTGACCACGGCAAGACGACGCTGGTTGATGAACTCCTCAAACAGTCCGGCGTTTTCCGCGACAATGAGGCCGTTACCGAACGCGCGATGGACAGCAACGATATTGAACGTGAACGCGGCATCACGATCCTGGCCAAATGCACATCTGTCGAGTGGAAGGGAACGCGGATCAATATCGTCGACACGCCCGGCCACGCCGATTTCGGCGGCGAAGTGGAGCGGATTCTGTCGATGGTGGATGGCGTTGTCCTGCTTGTCGATGCCGCCGAAGGTCCGATGCCGCAGACGAAATTCGTGACGTCAAAGGCGCTCGCTTTGGGTCTGCGCCCCATCGTTGTCGTCAACAAGGTCGACAAGCCGGATGGTGAGCCAGACAAGGCCATTGACGCGGTCTTTGACCTCTTCGCCGCGTTGGATGCGACGGATGAGCAACTGGATTTCCCGGCGATGTATGCCTCTGGCCGATCAGGCTGGTGTGATGCGGAGCTTGATGGTCCGCGCGAGAACCTCGATGCGCTCTTTGATCTGATCGTCGATCATGTGCCGACGCCTGCCCAAATCGCGCGCAAGGATGAACCGTTCCAGATGCTCGCGACGACTCTCTCTGCAGATCCCTTCATCGGGCGCATTCTGACGGGCCGGGTTGAGGCAGGCACGCTGAAGGCTGGCGATACGGTCAAGGCCCTGTCGCGCGAGGGCGACAAGATCGAACAATTCCGCGTCTCGAAGGTGCTCGCTTTCCGTGGACTGGCACAGCAACCCATCGATCTGGCCGAGGCGGGCGACATCGTCACTATCGCTGGCATGACGAAGGCGACGGTTGCGGACACGTTGTGTGATGTCAGTATCGACACACCGATCCCTGCCCAACCGATCGACCCGCCGACAATCACAGTCACATTTGGCATCAATGACAGCCCGCTGGCCGGTCGTGACGGCAAAAAGGTGCAATCCCGCGTTATCCGGGAACGCCTGTTGAAAGAGGCTGAGGTCAATGTCGCAATCAAGATCGCAGACACGCCCGGTGGCGACGCCTTTGAAGTGTCGGGCCGTGGCGAATTGCAGATGGGTGTGCTGATCGAAAACATGCGCCGGGAAGGGTTTGAGCTCTCAATCTCGCGCCCGCAGGTGATTTTCACCGAAGAAGGCGGCGAGCGGATGGAACCCGTCGAAGAGGTCACCATTGATGTGGACGACGAATATACTGGCGTCGTCGTCGAAAAACTGACCGGTCCGCGCAAGGGCGATCTGGTTGAAATGAAGCCTGCCGGTGCGGGCAAAACACGCATCATCGCGCATGTACCATCACGCGGGTTGATCGGCTATCATGGCGAGTTTCTGACGGATACGCGCGGCTCCGGCGTGCTGAACCGGCTCTTCCACGGAATGACACCTTACAAGGGGAAGATTGAGGGGCGCCGGCAAGGTGTGCTGATTTCGATGGAAAACGGCACTTCCGTGGCCTTTGCACTTTGGAACCTCGAAGAGCGTGGCAAGATGTTCATCGGCGCACAAGAGGCCGTCTATACCGGTATGATCATCGGTGAACATAGCCGCGAAAACGATCTTGAAGTGAACCCGCTGAAAGGCAAAAAGCTCACCAATATCCGCGCATCCGGCAGTGATGAGGCGGTGCGGCTCACCCCGCCAACGGTCATGTCACTGGAACAGGCGATTGCCTATATTGACAATGACGAACTGGTCGAGGTCACGCCGAACGCCGTGCGCTTGCGCAAACGTCATCTGGACCCGCATGAACGCAAGCGGCAAGCGAGGGCGAGCTAGGCAAAGTTTCATTGAAACTTTGGCAACAGACTTTCTGCGAAAGTCTGGCTACACGGGCTTAACGACAGCGCCGCTGCTGATCCGTCCTGGCCTGATCACCGATGCATACCAACCGCCATGTCCGCGCATGGCATTATAGCCGCCCGGTCCCAGTTCCGTTTCCATCCGCGAACAGGGCGGGCATGGGCCTTGTAGATCAATGATCGCTTCGCCGATCCGCAGAGGTCCTTTGCGGATCGCAAGAAGGTTCAGCCCGGACACGACCAGATTGCGTCGTAACTGTTCAGGTGCGATATGCGCATGTCCGGACAACGCAGCGATGACCGGTAGATGTTCAGCCTGGATCAGGGTCACGGCCCGTTTGCCTGCACGCGCGTGATCGCCAACGAGGCCCGTTTCGATCAGTTCTACCGTCTCAACGATGTCGACGGGCGCATGACGCTCGGCCCGCACACCAATCCATTCGAGCCGCCCCGGCACCGCGTGCCGCGCCATCATCTCGGCCAGTTGGCCTTTCACGCAAGTTCTTCGACGATGCTCAACTCGCGCTGGCTGGCGCCTTTGGCAAAACTCAGCGCCTCCTGATAGGCATCCGAATAGTAGCAATCATGCGCCGCCTGCAGGCTGGGAAAACGCGCGACGACGTTGCGGGGCCGGTCGGGCCCTTCCAACTGCTCATAGGCCCCGCCGCGCGCCAGAAAGACGCCGCCATGATCGGCAATCGCGCCGGTCGCCCGTTTGGCATATTCGCCATAGGCCGCTTCGTCCGTGACCTTCACATGGGCAATCCAGAGAGCGCTCATGACAATTCCTCCAATACTCTCTTCGCCGCGGCGAAAGCGCCTTCGGCATTTTCCGCGGACGCTCCGCCACCCTGCGCCATATCCGGACGGCCACCACCGCCCTCTCCGCCTAGTTCCGGGGTCGCCGCGCGCAGAATATCAACCGCCGATACCCGGCCCGTCATATCGTCCGTCACGCCGACCGCCACTGCCGCCTTGCCGCCCGTATCGGCGATCAGCATCACAGCCCCGCTGCCCATCTGCGCCTTGATCTCGTCAATGAGCGATGGCAGGTCCTTGCCGGTCACGCCGCTGAGGACCTGCGCCTGGAAAGCGACGCCATTGATGACCTCAGACGGTGCAGCTGTCTTCGCGCCGCCGCCCATCGCCATCTCGCGACGTAGCTGCGCAACCTCATTGGCGAGTGACTTCCGTTCGTCGAGAAGCGCCTTCACCCGGTCAGCGACTTCTGCGGCAGGCGCCTTGAGCGCCAGAGCCGCTTGTGCCAACCGGTGATCTTGTTGGCGCAGATAATCGAGCGCCGCCTGCCCGGTCAGCGCCTCGATCCGGCGTACCCCCGCACTGGAAGCGCTATCACCTAGGGTCACAAAGGTGCCAATTTCACCCAGTTGTTTGACATGGGTGCCACCGCAAAGCTCAAGCGAATATGTATGACCATCCGTGCCCTTGCCGGAGCCGGCCTTGTGTCCCATTGAGACGACACGCACCTCATCACCATACTTTTCGCCAAAAAGCGCCTGTGCGCCCATCGCGCGCGCATCATCCGGCGTCATGATCCGCGTCTCGACGGTGCCATTCTGACGGATGACCGCATTCACGTCGCGCTCGATCTGTTCAAGCTCTTCCAGCGAAACCGCCTTGTTATGGCTGAAATCAAACCGCAGCCGGTCCGGCGCATTCAGCGACCCGCGCTGCACCACATGATCGCCGAGGGTTTCGCGCAACGCTTCGTTCAACAGGTGCGTCGCAGAATGGTTCGCCTGAATCTGACTGCGCCGCTGCGGATCGACCCGCAAAGCAGCCCCCTGTCCTTTGCTGAGCGTCCCTTGTGTGACCTTGGCGAAATGCACGTAGACATCGGCGATCTTCTTGGTGTCCGTGATCTCAGCGGTCCCGGTTTCGGTCGTCAGGATACCTGCATCGCCGACCTGACCGCCCGCCTCGGCATAAAACGGCGTCTGGTTCAGAACAATCTGCACGTCAGCCGCAGCCTCGTCCGTCAACGCACCATCCACGACCAAAGCGACGATCTGACCCTCAGCCTCTAACGTGTCATAGCCCAGAAAATCCGTGCTGCCGCTGGTATCCGCGACATCAAACCAGATAGCACTATCCGCAGCCTCGCCCGTGCCGGACCATGCGGCGCGCGCCTTGGCCTTCTGCGTGGCCATCGCTGCGTCAAAACCATCGGTATCCACTGCGCGCCCCTTCTCGCGCAACGCATCCTGCGTCAGGTCGAGAGGGAAACCATAGGTGTCATAAAGTTTGAACGCCGCTTCACCCGGCAAAGCCGCATCTTCAGGCAGGCCGGACAGTTCATCTTCAAGCAGTTTCAAACCCCGGTCGAGCGTCTGCTTGAACCGCAGCTCTTCGTTCAAAAGCGTCTCTTCGATCAGCTTCTGCCCCTGCCCAAGCTCTGGGTAAGCCGCACCCATCTTCTGCACGAGCGCAGGGACGAGCCGATGCATCACCGGGTCCTTGCTGCCCAAAAGATGCGCATGCCGCATCGCACGCCGCATAATCCGTCGCAGGACGTAGCCGCGCCCCTCGTTCGAAGGCAGCACGCCCTCAGCGATCAGGAAAGAGGTGGAGCGCAGATGGTCAGCAATCACCCGATGATGGGTGTTGCCCTCCCCATCAGGATCAGTGGATGTCACATCCGCCGATGCCTCAATCAGGGCGCGCATCAGGTCGGTGTCGTAATTGTCGTGTTTGCCTTGCAAAAGCGCGCCAATCCGCTCCAGTCCCATGCCCGTATCAATCGACTGCATCGGGAGTGGCGTCATCGAGCCATCTTCGAACTGCTCGTCCTGCATGAACACGAGGTTCCAGATTTCGATGAACCGGTCACCGTCTTCCTCGGCTGATCCCGGAGGACCGCCCCAGATATGATCGCCGTGATCATAGAAAATCTCGGTGCACGGTCCGCAAGGCCCCGTTGGTCCCATGCGCCAGAAATTGTCATCCGTCGCAATGCGAATGATCCGGTCTTCGGGTAGGCCGATTTTCCTCCACAGATCAAAGGCTTCGTCGTCGGTATGATAAACCGTCGTCAGCAGACGCGAGGCATCAATGTCGAAGTCTTTAGTCAGGAGTTCCCAGGCGAAGGGAATCGCATCCGCCTTGAAGTAATCCCCAAAGCTGAAATTCCCCAGCATTTCGAAAAACGTGTGATGCCGAGCCGTGTAACCCACATTGTCGAGGTCATTGTGCTTGCCACCGGCGCGCACGCATTTTTGGCTCGTCGTGGCACGCTTGTAGTCGCGCGTCTCAACCCCGGTGAACAGGTTCTTGAATTGCACCATCCCTGAATTGGCGAACATCAGCGTTGGGTCGTTGCGCGGCACCAGCGGGCTGGAGGCCACAACCGCATGACCCTGCTCTTCAAAGTAGGACAGAAAGGTCGATCGGATGTCAGCAAGGCTGGTCATGGCAGGCTTTCGATGCGTTGTTTTTTACTGGATGCGAGAAATAGCCCCGGGTCAGGGTGCTGTCCACAGCGCCTGACAAAAAAGGGTGCCGCGATTGCGACACCCTTTCCCATTCATTCTCTTGCCATGTGGTGATGTGGGCGTTTCTGCGGCCGCCTAAGAGGTCTTTTCAGACTTCGACCAGATCGTCATCGCCGTCATCATGGCTGCCTTCGGGCAGATCAAAATCGAGCCCGTGGGCCGCGCGGATCTTGTCCTCAATCTCCAGCGCGACGGAGGGGTTTTCCTTCAGGAACAGCTTCGAATTCTCGCGCCCCTGCCCGATCCGCTCATCTCCATAGGAGAACCAAGCACCGGACTTTTCGACCACCCCGGCCTTCACGCCAAGGTCCAGCAATTCACCCATCTTCGAGATGCCTTCGCCATACATGATGTCGAATTCGACCTGCTTGAAGGGCGGCGCCACCTTGTTCTTGACCACTTTCACACGGGTTGCGTTCCCCACAACCTCGTCGCGATCCTTCAGCGCGCCAATACGACGGATATCAAGGCGGACGGAGGCATAGAATTTCAATGCATTCCCGCCCGTCGTTGTCTCTGGCGAGCCAAACATGACGCCGATCTTCATCCGGATTTGGTTGATGAAAATCACCATACAGCCCGAACGGTTAATGGAGCCGGTCAGCTTGCGCATCGCCTGGCTCATCAGGCGGGCATGCACACCGACACTGCTGTCGCCCATATCACCTTCAAGCTCGGATTTCGGGGTCAGCGCCGCAACCGAGTCGACGATCACCATGTTCACAGCACCGGACCGCACCAGCGTATCCACAATCTCAAGCGCCTGCTCACCCGTATCAGGCTGAGAAATCAGCAACTCATCCAGATTCACACCCAGCTTCTTTGCATAGGCCGGGTCCAGCGCGTGTTCGGCATCGACAAAGGCGCAAACACCGCCCTTTTTCTGCTCTTCGGCAATCGCGTGCAGCGTCAGCGTCGTCTTACCGGAGGATTCCGGCCCGTAAATCTCGATAATCCGGCCTTTGGGCAGCCCGCCAATCCCAAGCGCGATATCCAGACCCAGCGAGCCGGTCGATGTCGCCTCAATGTCGGCATTGGGGTTGTTCTGCCCCAGCTTCATGATCGAGCCTTTGCCGAATTGCCGCTCAATCTGCGCCAGCGCCGATTCCAGCGCCTTCTCCTTATCCGCAGTCTTCTTGTTATCCATTTTGAGGAGTTCTGCCGTTGCCATCTTTCCTGTCCTTATTTCATGCAGCCCGTCGGGCGGCAATCACTGCTTTGTTCTCATTGTGTTCTCAAACCTTAATGAGATCAAAACAAGAACATTGCAACACAAATTTTCCACATTCACCTTCGGGCAAAACTGGTTAAAGATTGGTTTATCGACGCCATGCTGGACAGACAAAGACGAAGGACACGCCATAAATGCTTGTTTTCTGGAAGGAAAATCTTGTCCTTTTGGCCGTGCCGAAAACGGGCTCAACGGCGCTTGAGGGCGCTTTGGCCCCCCGCGCCTCCATGGTTCTGCGCGATCCGCCACACCTCAAACACGCGCCCTGCTATCGCTATAAACGATTCCTGAAACCGTTTTTCGTGCAGGCGGGCGGACAGAAACCGGAGCTGATGGCGGTCGTCCGCAACCCGATTGACTGGCTCGGCAGCTGGTATCGCTACCGCACGCGCCCCGACCTGATCGGCCACGAGAACTCCACGCGCGATGTTAGCTTTGATGAGTTCTGCCTTGAATACTGCAAGGGCTCCCCCGCCCCGTTTGCTAATGTCGGATCGCAAAACAAGTTCCTGCGGATCAATGACGGCGAGATCGGCGCGCAGCACCTGTTCCAGTACGAGCAATGGGACAAGGTGATCGGCTATCTGGAGGATCGATTGGATGTGACGATTACGCTGAAACAGAAGAACGTGTCACCGAAGATGGATTTGGATTTGTCACCAGCCGTCGAAGCAAAACTGCGCGACAAACGCGCAGCAGAATTTGAGGTTTGGGAGTTGGGGCGGCAGTGAATACGCGTGTTTAGAATCTCGGGAGCCATTTACTGCACTTTAAAGCAGCTGTGTGGCCTCCTCGGGTGTGCTAACGATGACGTTTCGAAATTCCTGATACTTCGCGAGCGACTTAAAGTTTCCATCGCTTGAAACAAACACGTCACGCTTGTGGTAATCATGAGCCCAAACCATTTGCCGATCACACCAAGCATTCCGCCATTTTTTGGCTTCTTTCTTCTGTGTATCTCCTTCACTCAATCCAGTCTTTTTGGCGTATTCAGCGAAGTAGAAGGGGATTTTAGGAAACAGAGCTTTATGAAGGGCCAGCTCTCGCGCTATACCAAGTTTGTCACCGTAAATGCATTGGCCCCAATAACTGAGACCCCAGTAGAACATGCCCATAATCTGGGGGATGTCCTGAACCCCTAGCGTTTCGAGTCTATCTACAAAATCTTGATAACTCGGCAAGTAGTAGTCACCCTTTTGACGCTCTGATGCACTGACGGAAACAAATGCTACCGAAACTATGCCTTGTCTATGAGCGTCTATTAGTTCCCATACGAATTGGGACGCAGGTCGCTTTTCGTCAAGATCGATTAGGCAGTTGGTATCGAATGTAAAACTGTGCATCGATAGACACTTATGGGTATTGAGTCCCTGAAGAAGGGCGAATTGAGGCGGAAGTGGAAGCTAGCTTTCTGCGCACAGGGAACTTCCTTCTGTCAAGTCAGCGTCCGTTGCACCGCGTCCTGCCACCCTGTATAGCGCTGCTTGCGCGTCGTCTCATCCATCTGCGGCTCAAACCGCCGGTCCAGCGCCCAGTTCGCGGCGAATCCTTCCTGATCGGGATAGACCCCCGCCTTCATCCCCGCCAGCCACGCCGCCCCCAGTGCGGTCGTCTCCAGCACCTTGGGCCGGTCCACCGGTGCGCCGATAATGTCGGAGAGGAATTGCATCGACCAGTCAGAGGCGCTCATTCCCCCGTCAACCCGCAAAACGCCATCGGTATCAGAGCTTTGCCAGTCGCTTTTCATCGCCTCCAGCAGGTCGCGGGTCTGGAAACCGACGCTTTCGAGGGCCGCGCGGGCGAATTCGGCCGGGCCGGAATTGCGGGTCAGACCGTAGATGGCGCCACGCGCCTGTGCGTCCCAATAAGGTGCGCCGAGGCCGGTGAAGGCGGGCACCATGTAGAGTTCCTGCCCCTGATCCGCTTTCTCGGCCAAGGGCTGCGTTTCGCTGGCCTCTCGGATGATTTTCAGACCGTCACGCAGCCACTGGACCACGGCACCGGCGATAAAGATCGACCCTTCCAGCGCGTAGGTCGGCTTGCCGTCGAACTGATAGGCGATGGTGCCAAGCAGGCGTTTCTGGCTCTCGACTAGCGTGTCGCCCGTATTAAGCAGCGCAAAACACCCCGTGCCATAGGTCGATTTCAACATGCCCGGCTGAAAACACGCTTGACCGATGGTGGCCGCCTGCTGATCGCCCGCAACACCCAGAATTGGGATTTCCTCACCGAAGAGATCGGCGCGTGTGGTGCCAAAATCGGCGGCGCAGTCAAGTACCTCGGGCAGCATGGACATTGGGATGCCAAAACGCTCGCAGATCGTGCTGCTCCACTGCCCCTTGCGGATGTCATAAAGCATCGTGCGGGCGGCGTTGGTGGCATCGGTTGCATGCACATTGCCCCCGGTCAACTTCCAGATCAGATAGCAATCGACGGTGCCGAAGAGCAGATCGCCGGCCTCTGCCCGCGCGCGGGCGCCATCGACGGTGTTCAGGATGTAGTTGACCTTGGTGCCTGAAAAATACGGGTCGGCCAGCAGTCCGGTTTTCTTGGTGATCGTCGCCTCAAACCCTTCCTTGCGCAATTCCTCGCAGAAAGGTGCCGTGCGCCGGTCTTGCCAGACAATAGCGTTGTGGATCGGCTCGCCTGTGTTCCTGTCCCAGACCAGCGTGGTTTCGCGCTGATTGGTGATGCCGATCGCGGCCACATCTGCGGCGGTGATCCCGGCCTTTTCCAACGCCCCCCGGCACGTGGCTGCGACCGAGGACCAGATATCAGACGGGTCATGCTCCACCCAGCCCGATTGCGGAAAATGCTGGGTGAACTCCTCCTGCGCGATGGCCCTCACCTGCATCTTTTCATCAAAGATGATTGCGCGGCTGGATGTGGTGCCCTGATCGATGGCCAGAATATGCGTCATGTCTCCCCCCGTTTTTTTGCTTTTGTTTCAAGCCCCCATATGCGCGTCAAGGGCCGCGATCTGATCGGTGGTAAGACGCAGGCCAAGTTTGGAGCGCCGCCAGACGATGTCTTCTGCAGTTCGTGCATATTCTTTCTTCATCAGCCATGTCACCTCAGCTTCCGTCAGCGTTGCGCCGAAATCCGTGCCCAGATCAGCGGCGGACTTGGCTGTGCCGAGAATGTTGAGAGCGTCTGTGCCGTAACCCTTGATCAAGCGCAGCGCCCAAGCCTCAGTCAGAAAGGGGTAAGCCGCTTGCAGATCGCGGACCAGACGGTCGCGCTGGCTGACAGGAAAATCGCCACCCGGCAGCGGCGCGCGATCCGTCCACGGCGCGTCGCCCCCAATCAGAGGTGTCAGCTTCTTCAGCGCGTTTTCCGCGAGCTTGCGGTAGGTCGTGATCTTGCCGCCAAAGATGTTCAGCAGCGGCGCCCCGTTGTCATCAAGCGACAGCACGTAGTCGCGTGTCGCCGCCGTCGCTGATTTCGCGCCATCGTCATAAAGCGGGCGCACGCCGGAATAGGTCCAGACCACATCATCGCGGGTGACCGGTTTGTCGAAATATTGCGAGGCGAAGGCGCAAAGATAATCCTGCTCTTCCTCGGTCGCGATGGGTTTTTCCTGCAAGTCCTCATGCTCGGCATCAGTCGTCCCGATGAGCGTGAAATCCGTCTCATACGGAATGGCAAAGATGATCCGCCCGTCCTCGCCCTGAAAGAAGTAGCTTTTGTCGTGATCGAAAAGCTTCTTGGTCACGATGTGACTGCCCCGCACCAGACGCACGCTTTCAGAGGTGTTGAGTCGGGCAACCTCACGCACCACGTTTTCCACCCACGGGCCGCCCGCATTAACCAGCGCACGGGCCGTATAGGTCGTCTGTTCATCGGCTGCCTCTGTCACGATCTCCCAATGATCACCGGCGCGTGTTGCACTGACCACCTTGGTGCGGGTCATGATCTTGGCACCCCGTTCCTCTGCATCGCGGGCGTTGAGGACGACAAGTCGCGAGTCCTCGATCCAGCAGTCAGAATACTCATAGGCGCGGCGGAACTTGTTCTTCAGCGGCTTGCCCACCGGTTTTGTCGTCAGATCAACCGTCCAGGTCCCCGGCAAGATCTGCCGCCCGCCCAGATTATCGTAAAGAAACAGACCCAAACGGATCAACCAGGCCGGCCTGCGGCCTTTCATCCAAGGCATCACCTTGGTCAGAAGCTTTGAGGTGGGCGTGTCACTCTCAAACCGCATGTCGGGGTGATAGGGCAGCACAAACCGCATCGGCCATGAGATGTGGGGCATGTTGCGCAACAGCACCTCGCGTTCGATGAGCGCTTTGCGCACGAGGCCAAACTCGAAAAACTCAAGATAGCGCAAGCCGCCATGAAAGAGTTTTGTGGAGGCAGAAGAGGTGGCCCACGCCAGATCATTCATCTCAGCCAGCCCGACCTTCAGCCCCCTGCCCGCCGCATCCCGCGCGATCCCGCAGCCATTGATGCCACCGCCAATGACAAAAACATCAAAATCCGTCTTCATGGATATCCCCTCAGGTTTATCGGCGTCATATGCGATAGCTGAGTCACTGCAAGCCTTTTGGCTCAGCATGTTCGGACATGAACAAGCGAACCTAAAACGAGTGCGCCAGTACATTTATTTTGCTTCAATTTTCTTTACTGCTGGTTCGTATTGATCTTAAAACGAACACATGGACATGCCAGAGCGTCATCAGCAGATCCGCGAACTTGCTCAGGCAGAGGGCAAGGTACTGGCCACCATGCTCGCGGAAGAGCTTGGTGTGGCCGTGCAAACGGTCCGGCGGGACCTGCGCAAGCTTTGCGCAACGGGTGTTTTAGAGCGCGTCCATGGCGGCGCGGTCTTGCCCTCGGGCGTGCGCAATATCGGCTATGGCGACAGGCGGAACTCAAACCGTGAAGCCAAGACTCGCATCGCCCGCCGTGCAGCACAACTGATCCCTGATAACGCCTCATTGTTTCTCAACATCGGGACAACAACAGAGGCAGTGGCGCAGGCGCTCCACGCCCATCGCAACCTGATGGTGGTAACAAACAACCTGAATGTCGCCAATATCCTTGCGGGCAACCCAACCTGCGATGTGGTCGTAGCCGGCGGTAGCTTGCGGCGGTCAGACGGTGGCCTGGTTGGTGATCTGGCAGCGCTTGCAATCGATCGTTTCAAGGTGGATTTCGCGGTTATCGGCGCATCAGCTATTGATTTGGGCGGCGACCTTCTGGATTTTGATCCCGAAGAGGTGCGCGTCAGTCAACAAGTCATCAAAGCAGCCCGCGCGACGGTGCTGGTCGCCGACACCACCAAGTTCACACGCAAAGCCCCCGTCAAGATCGCATCGCTTGCACAGATGGACCATTTTGTGACTGATCGTGTGCCATCAGAGGCTTTGATCAATCGATGTTCCGATTGGGGCACAAAGATCGCGTTGGTCTAGCTGGAGAATGGTGCAGCACTTGCCGTAGCTTCCCTGCATCCACTTTGATGTGCGAAAGGCGAGCCCCGGATTGCAGAAAACGGACCTCGCCAGAGTGTTTTTACAGAACGGCAAGCGCTTCCGGCGTATACTGATCCGCAAATGTACCGACAGGTGGGATGGGTTTGATCACGTCAATCAAGACACCGTTTGGATCCCGCGTAATGAAGTGGCGCTGACCAAAAGCTTCATCAGCAAGTGTTTTCAGCATTGGTAACCCGGCATCTTTCAGGCGCGTAAACTCGGCATCAACATCTTCAACCTCGAAGTTCAGGATCAGGCCATTGACCGTGCCACGTCCCTCTTCCGGGATGGTTTCATGGTCGCCCTTCAGAATAGCGATGTTCACCTTCGGATCCTCGCTTGACTGCAAGTGGCAGTACCAATCGGCATCAAAGCTCACATTGAAGCGGAAGTGGTCGACATAGAAGGCCTTGGTGGCTGCCACATCGTCTGTCTGGATCACGGGGTAGTACTGAGTCGATTTCATCTTGCTTCTCCCTTCTGGCTACATACATTCTGCATGTATCTAATTCATAAACATACAGGCTGCATGTATGCAACAAGAAAATCAAACGCGATCAAACAAGGCCAGGACGGACGCAACACGATCCGCACTTCTAAAGGCCGCAAGGCATCTGTTTTCTGAGAAAGGCTACGCAGAAACCTCAACGCCAGAGGTCGTCAAGGCGGCGGGCGTGACACGAGGCGCGCTTTACCACCATTTCAGCGACAAGCTCGACCTGTTTCGCGCTATCGTGACCGAGGAATACCAGAAGGTAGCCGAAGAAATCACGTCTTTCGCAAAGGCGGATCCAACGGATGCCGTCGATGCCTTGCGGCAAGGCAGCCGGGGCTTTTTGAAGGCGATGGAGGATCGCGGGCGCGTGCGGATCATGCTGCTCGACGGCCCTGCCGTGCTGGGCCGGGCCGAACTTGACCGGATTGACCGTGACACGTCTGCGGACGCACTGCGTCTTGGTTTGGAGGGCGCGATGCAAGCAGGTCAGATGAAGACATTACCCGTTCAGGCATTGACCGTGCAATTGTCGGCATTGTTTGATCGCGCGGCTCTCGCAATCTCAGACGGTGATGACCCGAATGCGCACCTTGAGGTCCTGGACGCAATCTTTGAAAGTCTGGCCTGAACGGTATTTGCTGTGCGCCTATTCCGACTGGCCCTTGAAACCAGTCGCCACGACAAACTTCTCTGAACTATCTGAACGAGACGCCGGTGGTTTCACATTGGCGACTTTAGCGAACCGCTGTTTCAGCAGTTTCTGCAACTCCCCTTCCGCGCCACCAGCCAGGACTTTGGCAACAAAGGTGCCGCCTTCGGTCAAAACATCAAAGGCGAAGTAAGCAGCCGCCTCGCAAAGTGCGATAATGCGCAGGTGGTCGGTTTGTTTGTGTCCCGAAGACGCCGCTGCCATGTCGGACATCACCACATCTGCGGTCCCGCCGATCCAGTCGCGCACTTTCGCGTCGGCATCATCTTCCATGAAATCAAGCTGATAGAGCTCAGCACCCGGAATGGGCTCCACCTCTTGCAGGTCAATGCCAAGGACGAAACCCTGCGCCTTGCTCGTGCGGTCGCCCAAGGCGTTTACACGTTTGACAGCGACCTGACACCAGCCGCCCGGCGCGCAACCCAGATCAACAACCCGCGCACCGGGAACCAGAAACCGGTATTTGTCATCAAGCTCCAGGATCTTGTAAGCCGCCCTGCCCCGGTACCCATCAGCTTTGGCGCGCTTCACATAAGGGTCGTTCAACTGCCGCTGCAGCCACTTGGTCGAGCTCAGCTTGCGCCCCCGCGCGGTACGGACCTTTACGGTCAGATCGCGCTGACCGCGACCAGAAGTGTTTTTCGACTTTCGCGCCATCCTCGCCCCCTAGAACGGCGTGTCTTCCAGCACGCCATCGGCAGACATCTGGGCGTAAAGCAGCCCTTCCCGCAGCCCACGATCCGCCACCGAAAGACGATCCGTGGGCCAAAGCCGCATGAGTGCTTGCAGAATCGCCGAACCTGACATGATCAGCGCCTGTCGGTCCTTGCCAATCCTTGGGTCATTTCGGCGGCCCGCAGGACCCAGCGCCAGATAGTCGCGAATGACGGTGTCAATCTGATCAGACGTCATCCGCAGACCGTCCACCTTGGTCCGGTCGTAGCGTTTGAGTCCGAGGAAGCTGGCAGCAACAGTTGTCACCGTCCCGCTGGTGCCAATGATCTGAAAGCCTTCGCGTGCCTGTTCGGCGGCATACGGCGAGAATTCCTCAAGGTTCTCTTCAAAAAACCAGCTCATCAGAGCAAAGCGCGCCGCATCATCTTCCACATCTGAAAACTGATCGCGCAAGGTGGCCACGCCCAAGGGCACCGAAATCCAGTCCACCACCTTGGCGGCGGCAAACGGCCCCGGGTCTGACTTGAACCCCGCATGCAGCCGCATGATCGCGCGCGGACGCTCGCGTTTCGGGACATTGGTCAGATCAATCCAGACAAGTTCGGTCGAACCACCGCCGATATCCACGACCAACAATTGCTCGGTATTGACGCTCACCAGAGGGGCGCAGGAAATCACGGCAAGCCGCGCCTCTTCCTCAGGCTTGATGATCTCGAGCTCCAGCCCCGTCTCGCGGCGAACCTGCGCGACGAAGTTATCGCCGTTCAGTGCGCGCCGACAAGCTTCGGTGGCGACGAGACGCATGCGTTTCACCTTGTGACGCTTCAGCTTTTCTCGGCAAATTCGCATCGCCGAGATTGTCCGGTTCATAGACGCACGCGACAATTTACCGGTACTTTCAAGGCCATGGCCAAGTTGTACGGATTTTGAGAAGCTGTCCACGACATGAAATTGACTGCCCTTCGGTTGGGCAATCAACATCCGACAGCTGTTTGTGCCCAGATCCAGTGCCGCATAAAGCTGCGCCGGATCGGGCGAGGTTGGCGCGAGGGTCTCAACCGCTTTGGGAAACGCGCCCGCACCTTTGGGACGCTTGGGCGCCATCTTTACGCCCTCCATTTCAAGTTAACCCTAAGCTAGGCTGCCAAGCGCCGACGCACAAGCCTTGTGCAAGCGGATTTGAAATCCCCACATATATGACATGAAGATTTTGCGGCCCGCAGCCTATAGCCGCTGGCCTGTAAGATCGGATAGCAACGGCCCGTCGCGGATCGCATCTGCGATGTCGAAAACCGGCATAATGCGGCACATATCAGTGTTAGAACGGACGCTACAAAGCGCGAGGGGAATCAGATGCCCGAAGTCACAATCGTATATTGGCGCGACATCCCGGCGCAGGTGATCGTCGGGCGCGGCCGTCGCGGCACGAAACGCCCCCTGCCTGAACGGTTTGAACAGGCAATCGACCGGGCGGCAATGAAATCCGGCGCCGCTGAGTCCGATGATTACATGGCCGGGTTTCGCAAGGCGGACGCCATCGCAGTTGACGGTACGGAAACCGAGGCGGCTGAGACGACAGTGATCCGACTTGATAGCGAGTATGACCCGGACCGGATCAAGACCCTGATTGCAAATGATGGCTGGGCTTGAAGCCGCCCACCCCATTCCCTGCCCGCCTGACGGAGGCCTTTATGTCACTACTCTCATTCCGCAAAGCCAAGGACGCCGACACAACGGTCAACCCGGAAGTCGAGGCGTTCTTGCAGGATTACTCCATTGAGGTGATGCCGCGCACGGCCGAGAAAGTGGACAACTTTCGCGATCTCCTGCCCGAAGGCACCCGCGTCTACATCGCGCATATCGAGGGCACGCCGATTGCGGATATGGTCGCCACTGCCAAACGGCTTGCGGCCGACGGCTATCAGGTGATGCCGCATTTTCCCGCACGCATCATCAAGGACAAGGCGACCCTAGCCGAGTGGATTGCACAATATCAGGGTGAGGCTGGCGTTGAGCAGGCACTGCTTTTGGCCGGTGGTGTGGCCAAGCCGCATGGTGATTTCGACAGCTCCATGCAGCTTCTGGAAACCGGACTTTTCGATCAGTCCGGGTTCAAACGTTTGCACGTCGCAGGCCACCCGGAAGGCAACAAGGACATCGATAGAGACGGCAGCGACACGAATGTGATGGCCGCATTGCGCTGGAAACAGGCCTTTGCCGACAGCACCGATGCCGACATGGCCATCGTGACGCAATTTGCCTTTGATCCAGAGCCGCTGATCGCCTGGGCCGATGCGCTGCGCACGGCGGGTATCACAATCCCGGTCCATATCGGCATTGCTGGGCCCGCAAAGCTGCAAACGCTGATCAAATTTGCCATTGCCTGCGGCGTTGGCCCGTCGCTGAAGGTACTGCAGAGGCGGGCGATGGATGTTTCAAAACTACTGCTACCTTATGAGCCGAACGACGTAATCACGGCGCTCGCCGCGCACAAAGCCGCACAACCCGACTTCAACATCACTAATGTGCACTTCTTCCCGCTCGGCGGGATCAAGACCAACGCCAATTGGGCCATCGCCAATGGCGGTGCTTCCGCCGTTCCAGCCTCGCAAACCTGAAAGCCCCCTATATGACACGCACCATTGTCGAATCCAAAACCAAGACCGCGATCATCGGATTCGATGAACCATTTTGCGTGATCGGCGAACGGATCAACCCCACAGGCCGCAAGATCCTTGCCGCCGAGCTTGAACAGGGTGATTTTAGCCGGGTTGAGGCCGATGCTTTGGCGCAAGTTGCGGCCGGCGCCAATGTGCTTGATATCAATTCCGGTGCGGTCTTTTCGAACAAGATGGCCGAAGACCCGCGCTATGCGGACAACAACTTTGTTGAGCCGCCCTTGATGAAGGAAATGGTTGAACGGGTGCAAGCCGTCACCGATATCCCGCTCTGCATCGACAGTTCGGTCCCCGGCGCACTGGAAAACGGGCTTGAAGCTGCCGAAGGGCGACCGCTGCTCAACTCCGTGACGGGTGAGGAAGAGCGGCTTGAACTGGTTCTGCCGCTGGTGAAGAAATACAACGTGCCGGTGGTTGCAATCTCGAACGACGATACCGGCATCAGCGAAGACCCCGACGTACGCTTTGCCGTAGCGAAGAAGATCGTGGAGCGCGCAGCGGATTTCGGCATCCCGGCGCATGACATTGTGGTCGATCCACTGGTGATGCCAATCGGCGCGATGGACACTGCAGGTCAGCAGGTCTTTACCCTCGTCCGGCGCCTACGGGAGGAGTTAGGCGTGAACACAACATGCGGCGCGTCGAATATCAGCTTTGGCCTGCCGAACCGTCACGGGATCAACAATGCTTTCCTTCCCATGGCGATGACTGCGGGGATGACAAGCGCGATCATGAACCCAATCGCCTTACCGATAGGCCCCAAGAAGATAGCCGAGAAGAAAGCCGAAATCGCCGCTGCGGGTGTGATCCTTCCTGATGAGATGGACGACGAGACATTCGTGACGCTGTTCGGCATGGGCTCGACCAAAGCGCGCGCGGGCAGCGAGATGGAGGCCATTCGCGCAGCCAACTATCTGACGAATAACGATGAAGGCGGCAGCGAATGGATCAAGTTCAACCGTGCGCCTGCCAAGGAAGGCGAAGGACGCGAACGGCGCGGGCGCAGGCGGCGCGCGTAACCAGACTTTTTGGAAATATCTGCCCAAATTCCTTATCAAGGAATCTGCTATGAAACCCGTCCGGCCAAACCGCGCAAAGCGCCGTTCAGAAGCGCCAGATCGCCACCAACACCTAAGAATGTCACGCCTTTCCGGGCATATTCCGCAAAGCGGCTCTCATCAAAGGTGATGATACCAGCGATTTTGCCTGCCGCATTAGTACGCGCAATCAGGTGATCAATCGCCTTTTCGACCTCTGGATGATCGGGCTGACCGGGATATCCCATATCGGCGGACAGGTCAGCGGGACCAACAAACACCCCGTCAACACCGTCGACCGCCGCAATCGCATCGATATTCTCGACCGCCTGCGCGCTTTCTGCCTGTACCAGCAAGCACATCTGCGCATTCGCCGCATGCGGATAATCGGTAATCGACCCGAACCCGGATGCTCGCGCCAGGACGGCCCCCATGCCACGGATGCCGTCCGGCGGATATCGCATTGCCCGCGCCATCTCTTCCGCTTTGGCCGCATCATCGACCATTGGGACAAGCACTGTCTGGCACCCCAAATCGAGCACCTGCTTGACCATCCAGACATCCGCATTGGCGATCCGGACAACCGCCGGTGTCCCGGTCAGTGCCAGTGCCTGCAATTGCGGCAGCATCTCGGTCAGGGTGTTTGGACCGTGTTCGCCGTCAATCAGGCACCAGTCAAAACCCGCCTGCCCCGCAATCTCGGCCAGGACAGCAGAGCCGGAGGTGAGCCAGAGACCATGCTGTACCCTGCCGCTCTTCAGAGCGGTTTTGAGCGTGTTTTCAGGAACCTGCATCGGGCTTCAGCGATAGTACAGTGAATGCCCGTTGTGGAAGATCTGCACCTTGGCGGGGTCTGCGGTGAATTTCAGGGTCTTGCCCCGGATATCCCGATGGATCCCTGCCAGCTTTGCAATCACCGTGTCGGTGTCGTGATCGCTGCTGGGCGGTTCAAAGTAGATCTGCGTCACTTCACCCAATGCTTCCACGATGCTGACCTTGTCCGAGAACAGATAGTCGTCACTTTCTGTCAGGATCATATCCTCGGGCCGGACCCCGATATTGACCTTCAGTCCCTTATCGGAGGCTTGCGTCGGCACGGCGGAATGCGCCACGGCGCCGCCTTCCAGCTTCACCGTCGTCTGTTCACCTGTCTCGACAATTTCACCGCCCAAAAGGTTCATCGCCGGGGAGCCGATGAACTGTGCGACGAATTCATTCTCCGGCCGCTCATAAAGCTCCAGCGGGGTGCCCACCTGTGCGATGCCTTTATTCGCAAGCACCACGATACGGCTCGCCAAAGTCATCGCCTCGACCTGATCGTGCGTCACGTAGATCATCGTGCTTTCAGGCATCGACTCTTTCAGCTGCGCGATCTCGATCCGGGTCGCAACACGCAAGGCCGCATCGAGGTTTGAGAGCGGTTCGTCGAAAAGGTAAACCTTGGGATCCCGCACGATGGACCGGCCAATGGCCACACGCTGTCGCTGCCCGCCCGAGAGCGCCTTGGGCAGGCGGTCAAGATACTGATCCAATTGCAAAATCCTAGCGGCCTTGCTGACAGCTTCATCAATCTCTGCCTGGGATTTCTTGGCGAGTTTCAGCGCGAAGGACATGTTGTCACGGACAGTCATATGCGGATAAAGCGCATAAGACTGGAACACCATCGCGATGCCGCGCTGTGCCGGGGGCACGTCGTTGACCAAATCCCCATCGATCTCCAACGTCCCGCCGGTGATCTTCTCCAGCCCTGCAATCATTCGGAGCAATGTCGATTTCCCGCAACCGGACGGCCCGACAAAGACAATCAGCTCACCCTGTTTGATGTCCAGATTGATGTTTTTCAGGACATCAACCGTGCCGCCATAGGTCTTGGCGACGTCCGTTAGTTTCAGATCAGCCATGTCTCACTCCCCTGATATTCATGACCTGAGCGCGAGGCAAACCTGCCACGGCCCAAGATGCAGTCTCCCGTCTGCAGATGTATGTGCGCTGCCCAGTTCGGCGCCAATGGGCGTCCAACTCCCTGCGGGCAGATCGAAATCCGATGGTGTTTCACTGACATTGAAGGCGCAGAAAATCGTCTGATTGCCTTCGGTCCGCGTGAAGTAGACGACATCGCCTTTGGCCTTCACGCCATCATGGGCACCGATGCTGACCGCCGGATGTGTGTGGCGAAAGGCGATGGCCTTGCGATAATGGTGCAAAAGCGCGCCCGGCTCATCCTCTTGCGCCGCGACCGACAAATGCAGGTGTTCGGAGGCGACAGGCAGCCAGGGTTTGGCCGCTGAAAACCCGCCATTCTGGTTGCTCGGCTCCCACACCATTGGGGTGCGACAGCCGTCACGGCCCTTGAATTCAGGCCAGAATTCGATGCCGTATGGGTCCTGCAAGTCTTCAAAGGCGACATCGGCCTCTGGCAGGCCGAGTTCCTCGCCCTGATAAATGCAGACCGAGCCGCGCAGGCACATGATCAATGTGGCAAACATGCGTTGGGCAGCGGGCGGCAGATCCCAGCGGCTTGCATGGCGGATCACGTCATGGTTGGAAAACGCCCAACAGGCCCAGCCTTCGGCGGCGACCTCATCAACCCGGTTCATCACGTGCACGATCCGGGCGGCGGTGGGTTGATCCTTGGCCAGAAACTCGAATGCATAGCACATCTGTACCAGATCATCGCCGGCCGTGTATTCGCCCATGATCTCCAGCCCCAATTGGGCATCCCCTACCTCACCCACAGCGGCGGCACCGTAAGGTTCCATCACAGCCCGCAGCCGAGCAAGGAACTTCGTATTTTCGGGGTGGTTCTTGTCGTAGAGGTGCTCCTGGTGATTGTAGGGGTTCACCGACGGCGCGATGGTCGCGTTCCGGCGCTCTGGCGGCAAGGCCGGATTATCGCGCAACGCGGCGTCATGCATGTAGAAATTGATCGTATCAAGGCGGAACCCGTCGCAACCCCGGTTCAGCCAGAAGCGCGCTACATCCAAAAGCGCATCCTGCACGGCAGGCTCGTGGAAATTCAGGTCCGGCTGCGAGACAAGGAAATTGTGCAGATAGTATTGCTCGCGCCGCGCGTCCCATTGCCAAGCTGAGCCGCCAAAGATTGACAGCCAGTTGTTGGGCGGCGTGCCATCGGGCTTTGGGTCCGCCCAGACATACCAATTGGCTTTGTCGTTGGTGCGGTTCGCGCGGCTTTCGGCGAACCACAGATGCTGGTCGCTGGTATGGCTCAGCACCAGATCGATCATCACCCGAATGCCCAGCCGGTGGGCCGTTTCGACCACCGCATCGAAATCAGCAAGCGAGCCGAACATTGGATCGACATCGCAGTAATCGCTGACGTCGTAGCCGAAATCCTTCATCGGCGACATGAAAAAGGGCGATATCCAGATCGCATCGACCCCAAGCGAGGCGATGTAAGGCAGCCGCTGCACGATGCCGAGCAGATCGCCCACCCCGTCACCATTGCTGTCCTGGAAGCTGCGCGGATAGATCTGATAGATCACCGCCCCGCGCCACCAATCCTTGTCGATGGCCGTCTCTGCAGTCGTGGCAAGATTGGAGTTCATGACCATTGTTCCTGTAACCCCGTCCCGAACTTTTCTTGGGGGGCGCTTGGTTGAGGCCCCGGGCCAAGCCCGGGGCGGTTGTCACTTACTTCACCGAACCGGCCAAGAGGCCACGCACCAGATACTTTTGCATTGCAAAGAAGACCAAGAGCGGCACCGCGATCGACACGAAAGCGGATGTCGCCAAGATCTCCCAATCGCCGCCGCGCGTGCCCAAAAGTTCCACGATCTGCTTGGTCATGACTGTCGTCTGACCCGACGCGTCGATCAGGAACACGAGCGCCACCAAGAGGTCGTTCCAAGTCCAGAGGAACTGGAAGATCGCGAAGGAGGCCAAAGCCGGGAACGAAAGCGGCAGAATGATCTTGGTGAAGATCTGGAAATCCGTCGCCCCGTCCACCTTGGCGTTCTCGATAATGTCGCGCGGCAAGCCCACCATGTAGTTGCGTAAGAGATAGATGGCGAGCGGCAGGCCAAAGCCCGTATGCGCCAGCCAGACGCCCAGATACCCTTTCCCGATGCCAATGGCATTATGCAGCGACAGAAGCGGGATGAGCGCGAGTTGCAGCGGCACAACGAGCAATCCAACTACCGCTGCAATCAGCAATGCCCGCCCGGGGAAATCCATCCATGCCAGCGCATAAGCCGCAAAGGCCGCGATCAGGATCGGGATGATTGTCGCCGGGATCACCACGGTCAGCGTGTTGAAGAACGCCTTGGCCATCCCTTCGGAGTTATCCTCGTCAAACAGCACGAAATTGTAGTTGTCGAGCGTGAAATCAGGCGGCGTGGTCGCGTCGATAAAGACCCGCTGCGCCCGCCCGCTGATCTGATCATCATTGCCCTGCCAGACATAGGTGCCATCGGCGTTCAGCGTGAAGCTTTCACCGTCTCCCATGTCGAACGTGTCACCCGGTGCGTTTTCGCCCAAACGGCGGCTCGACGTGGACCAGCCGCTGATTTCACCAGCGAATGCTTCCTCGCCAAAGATGTTGCCTTCGACCGCAAAGACACCGTTGCCCAGATCAACCCGGTTGTCGTCGGGGTCAGCGGCCCGGATTTGCAGCGTTTGTTCCGCTGGGAACATCGCCGACCACCAGCCCGACGCGGTGATCTGATCACCCGTCCGGAAGGACGACACAAAGAGGCCCAGCGTCGGGAACAGCCACAACAGGACCAGCAACACGACCGAGATATTCAGCGCCCATACCACAATGGGCTTTTGTCCAGCCATCGCATCCATCAGCGCATCTCCTTCCGGGCGTTGTAGACGTTCCACACCAGGATCGGCGTCACCATCAGCATAATGATCATGGCCGCAGCCGACCCCATGCCCCAGTCATTCGCGCGGAACAATTTGTCGTACATGTAGTTGGCCAGCACCTGCGTCTCCCATTGGCCGTTGGTCATCGCGAAGACGATGTCGAAGACCTTGAGTGTGGCAATCGTGATCGTGGTCCAAACCACAACGATGGTCGACATGATCTGCGGGATCTTGATCTTGAAGAAGATCTGGAAGGGGTTGGCGCCGTCAATGATCGCAGCCTCAACCGTCTCTTCCGGGATGCCCCGCAAGGCGGCGGACAGGATCACCATGGCAAAGCCGGTCTGGATCCAAATCAGCACGATCATCAGGAAGAAATTGTTCCAGAACGGGATCTGAAGCCATTGCTGCGGTTCCGCCCCGCCGAAGGTCAGGTAAAGGTGGTTCAAAATGCCGATCTGCGCCACATCCTCGGGCCGGGCTTCATAGACCAGTTTGAAGATCACCGCCGCACCGACAAACGAGATCGCCATCGGCATAAAAACGATGGATTTGGCGATGTTCCCCCAGCTCAGCCGGTCGGTCAGCTGCGCAGCCAGTAGCCCGAAACCCGTCGCGGCAGCAGGCACCACAATCAACCACAAAACATTGTTCCACATCGCCTCAACAAATTTGGGCTCGGCAAACATGGCGGTATAGTTCTCGAGCCCGACAAAAGCATATTCATTGCCGGGCAGGCGCTCCAAAAAGCTCAGGCGCAATGTCGCGAAAACCGGATAGGCCAGATAAAGGCCAAGCGCGAAAATCGCGGGAAACAGGAAGATCCACGGTCGGATCATATTGGCGCGGTTGATGTTCCGCCCCGCATTCGGCCCTTTGGCCGGAAACAGCACTTTGTCCAGAAACAGGTTGGCGCCGTAAAAGTAACCGACACAGCCGCCCACACCAATGATAATTGTGACCAATCCAAGCAATGCAGGATGCATGGTCTCCTCCCCGTGGCGATGAATTGCGGTTAAGACCGCTTATTGGCACGGACGATTGTCCGTCCGTGCCATTGTCAAATCAAGCGTTTTCGCTTGTGCGGCCCCGCTTACTTCAGCGCGTCCCAGCTATTCTGGATCGCAGTCGTCACAGTCTCGGCATCCGCGCCGCCGACATAGTCAACCATACCCGTCCAGAACGTGCCCGCACCAACGGCACCCGGCATCAGGTCGGACGCGTCAAAGCGGAAAGTCGTTGCGTTCAGCAGGATTTCCCCCTGCCCGCGCAGGATTTCATCCTTGTAAGCGTCAAGGTTCACGCCGGAATGTGGTGTCAGGAAGCCCGTTTGCGCCATCATCACCTCGTGGGCCAATGGCAATTGCAGGAACCGCATGAATTCCATCGTTGCATCAGACGCGTTTGTCACGGCCATCAGCGTGCCACCACCCAGAACTGGGTTGCCCAGGTCTTTTTCAGCGAAGGATGGGAAGTAGAAGAAGTCTGCATCTTCGCCGGGCACAACATCGTCAGGGAAGAACGCCGTGGCGAAAGAGGCCTGACGGTGCATGTAGCATTGTGGGGGCGACGAGAAGAGACCGGTGGGGCTGTCGCGGAAATCGGTGGAGCCCACGGCGGCAGAACCACCTGCAACCATGTCGTCATTCTTGGCAAACATGCCGAATGTCTCAACCGCCTCAATCACCTTTGGATCGTTGAACGGGATCTCGTTGGTCACCCACTGATCATAGGTTTCGGGCGTCTGTGTGCGCAGCATGATGTCTTCGACCCAGTCAGTCGCAGGCCAACCTGTGGCCGGGCCGGACCCCAGACCGATGCACCAAGGTGTTTCACCATCTGCGATGATCTGTTCGGACAGCGCGATCAGGTCTTCCATGCTCTCCGGCACTTCGTAATCGGCGTCTTCAAAGTTCTCCGGGCTGTACCAGACCAGCGATTTGACGTTCACGTTGTAGAAGAAACCATAGAACTGATCATTGCCGCTCGCATCAGCATAAGTGCCCAGATCAACCCAGGACTGACCGGCGGCGTAGTTATCGGCGACCCAGGATGCCATGTCGTCACCCAAGGGCGTCAACAAACCTTGCGCTGCCATCGTTGAAGCCAGACCCGGCTGGGGGAACACCGCCACGTTGGGTGCGGAACCGGCTTCGGCATCAATCACGATCTGCTGCTCAAACCCGTCAGAGCCTGTGTAGGTGATATTCGCACCGGTTGCGTCGGCAAAGTAAGCGATGGCTGAGCGAAAGAAATCATCCTCGGGCGACAACCATGGGCCGAAGACGGTAACGGACTCACCGCTGAGGTCGGGTGCGTTTGCGGCCCATTCATTGTAGCTGTCCCAGCTAAAGTCGCCCTCACCCGGTGCATAGACCAAATGGCCATCCGCCTGAACGGCGCTCGCAGTCAGAGCAACCGCTGCCACGCTGGCATACAGTTTCGTTTTCATTGATCGTCCTCCCAATCGCACCTTCTTACGATGCGTGACTTGATGTGTGCACGCTTCGCGTGCGGTTTCCCCATCCGGCGCTTAGGAATCATGCTCAAAGCGCTTTGGATGGCAACACAGTTGAGCAACTTGTCGCGCCTGTCAACACGCCAGTGCTCGGGAAAAAAGGCTTGGATTTTTCAAATCTGGCGTTTACTGAAACGATTACGAGGCCAAATTGCAGCGGATTTGGCCCCTACCAAGCGGTGAAAAATGAAAGCGCTTTGAACGACTTTACGACAAATGAACCTCAAAGAACTCTCGCAAAATCTGGGGCTTAGCCAAACGACCGTCAGCCGTGCGCTGAACGGCTACCCCGAGGTGAGCCCGGCGACACGTGCCCGCGTGGAGGAAGCCGCGAGAGCGTTCAACTACCGCCCAAGCAATCGCGCCAAAGGATTGGCGACCGGTCAAGCACTGGCGATCGGTCATGTGATCCCGGTCTCGAACAAGCACGAGATGGTGAACCCCGTTTTCGGCGATTTTATCGCCGGCGCCGGCGAGACCTATTCGCGGCATGGCTATGAAATGATCCTGTCCATCGTCGCTGACGAGGACGAAGAACAGGTCTATCGCGGTCTGAAATCGCGCCGCGCGGTTGACGGGGTGATCGTGCATGGGCCGCGGATGGATGACGCGCGGATCGCGCTTTTGCACGATCTGGGGCTACCCTTTGCGGTGCATGGGCGGGCGTCAGGCATTGAGCTGCCTTACACTTGGCTTGACGTGAACAATCGCAGCGCCTTTGCCCGTGCCACGAGTTTTCTCTACGATCTGGGTCATCGCCGTATTGCCCTGATCAACGGTCTGGAAATGATGGATTTCGCGCATAGGCGCCGCGACGGGTATGAGCATGCGCTTGTCGAACGTGAACTGCCCGTCGATCCTGCGCTGATGCGTTCTGGCGAAATGACAGAAGTATTCGGCTACCGCTCCGCCGGTGCGATGCTTGATGGTGAGAACCCGCCCACTGCGATCCTATGTTCGTCATTGATCAGTGCGCTTGGTGTGCGGCGTGCCATTGAAGAGCGTGGATTGCGTATGGGCCGCAACGTGTCTGTCGTCACCCACGACGACGCATTGTCCTATCTGCAGAACGGCGACGATGTTCCAATATTCACCGCAACCCGGTCTTCGGTCCGCGAAGCGGGTCGTCGCCTGGCCGCGATGCTGCTGGATCAGATTGCCAAGCCGCACAAGGCCACGCAGCACCAGCTTCTCGAAGCCGAATTGATGGTCGGTCAATCTACGGGCCCTGCCCTCAGCTAAGGATCAACATGAACTTCCAACGCAATGATTTCCCGACCGGATTTCTGTTCGGGGCGGCGACCGCCGCTTATCAGATAGAGGGTCATCAATTTGGCGGCGCGGGCTCAACGCATTGGGACACATTCGCCGCAGGTCCCGGCAATGTCGTGCGCGCGGAAAACGGTGCGCTTGCCTGTGATCACTACCACCGCTTTGCCGAAGATCTAGATCTGACGCGGGACGCTGGCATGGACGCCTACCGGTTTTCCACGTCATGGGCGCGGGTCATGCCGGACGGACGCAATGTGAACCCCGAGGGTCTCGACTTCTACGACGGGCTGGTGGACGCGATGCTCGAACGCGGCTTGCAGCCCTTTCAGACGCTCTATCATTGGGAGCTTCCTTCCGCATTGGCCGACAAGGGCGGTTGGGCCAATCGCGACACTTGCGCCTATTTCGGTGATTTCACCGATGTGATCACCGACCGGATCGGAGACCGTGTCGCTTCCATAGCGACAATCAACGAACCCTGGTGTGTTGCGTATCTTTCGCATTTTCTGGGCCATCACGCGCCTGGACTGCGCGATATTCGTGCAGCATCTCGGGCGATGCACCATATTCTTTTGGCACACGGCACTGCACTCGCCCGACTGCGCGACAAAGGCATGTCCAATTGTGGTATCGTCCTGAATTTCGATCACACAGAGCCAAATGATGCGGACCCCGACGCAACCCAGGCGGCTGCGACCACAGATGCCATCTTTAACCGCTGGTTCATTGAGGCAATCACCAAAGGCAGTTACCCGACCGAGGCTCTGGAAGGTTTCGCGCCGCATATGCCGGAGAACTGGCAAGACGACATGGAACTCATCAGCCAGCCCATCGATTCTCTGGGCGTGAACTACTACACCCGTCACATGGTCAGTGCCGACCAGGGCGCCGTCTGGCCACACGCCGTCTCCGAAGATGGACCTGGCGATAAAACTCAGATGGGGTGGGAGATTTATCCCGATGGCCTTCGCAGTTTTCTGTCCCGGCTTGCACACGACTATGTCGGCGAACTCCCTATCTACGTGACCGAGAATGGCATGGCATGGAACGATCATGTCAAAGACGGCGTGGTCGACGACCAGACACGCATCCGCTTCATTGATGATCATCTGGCGGCAACGCGTCATGCGATCACCGATGGCGTCAATGTCCGAGGCTTCTTCTATTGGTCACTTCTGGACAATTACGAATGGGCCTTTGGTTATGAAAAACGCTTTGGTCTGATCCATGTGGATTTCGAGACCTTGAAGCGCACCCCGAAAGCATCTTATCACGCGCTCAAATCCGCCATCGCGCGTTAGGAAGACCATGTCCCATCCCGACAACCTTTATTCGCTTGTTGCCGATATCGGTGGCACCAATACGCGCGTTGCACTGGCAGACGAGCGACAAATCGTTGATGGCACAATTCGGCGCTATCGCAACGCCGATTATCCAGGCCTCGAATCCGTACTGCGCCAATACATCGCTGACGAAGGCGGGGTTGACCCCAAAGCAGCCTGTGTCGCCGTTGCGGGGCCTGTGCGCGATGGTCGCGCCACACTGACCAATCTCGACTGGACCATCGACAAAGACACGCTCGCCCGCGCCACAAGGGCCGAGACCACGGCGATTTTGAATGACCTGCAGGCGCAGGGACACGCAATGGGTTACATTGATCCGGCGAATATCCGCACGATCCTACCCGGTCCTACAGGGCAGCCGAAAGCCGCACGGCTTATGGTGGGTATTGGCACCGGCTTCAACGCCGCACCGGTCTTTGATCTCGAACAGGGCCGCGTTGTCCCGCCTTCCGAAAGTGGACACGCCAATCTGCCTATCCGTAACGAGATGGAGCTACGCCTTTGCCAATTTGTATCAACCGCGCACGGCTTCCCTGCAGTTGAAGACGTATTATCGGGCCGCGGATTGGAACGTGCTTATGCGTTCTTGGGGCAAGAAGAAGGCTCTCCCCGTGAAGCGGCGGCAAAAGACATCATGGCCGCCTGTGCCGATGGCAGTGATCCACGCGCGGTCGCCGCCGCCCGCTTGTTTACCCGGATATTGGGCACGGTTTGTGGGAACCTCTCATTGATCCAACTGCCATTTGGCGGGGTCTATCTTGTGGGTGGCGTTGCACGGGCCTTCGCACCGCATCTGAGTCAGTTCGGCTTTGCCGAAGCCTTTCGCGACAAGGGGCGTTTCGCAGGTTTCATGGGCAACTTCGCCGTGCATGTTGTGGAGGACGACTACGCCGCACTCATCGGTTGCGCCGCACATCTGATGGCCTTGCAAAGCTGACATGTAGCCATTGCGTTTTGCCTGGATTTGGCGTGACGCGCTTTTAGGCCTATCGTCCGCGCGATGGGATCGCTCTGGCAACAAGTCTATGAACAAACTGCTAGTGCAATTGCCCGTGGACTGTCTGGGTCAGTGCATTCAGTGAAAATGGCTTGGGCAGGAACACCGAATTGGGGATCTGGGTTTGGTCGTCGCCAAACGCGTCCTCAGCATAGCCCGAAACAAATACGACCCGGGTATCAGGGCGGTCTTTCAACGCCTGACGAACCCAGGTCGGACCATCCATGCCCGGCATGATCACATCGGTCACAAAGATATCGACCTTCAGCGCTTCGTCGTTCAGCAATTCCAGTGCTGCCTCCGCGCAATCGGCTTCAAGCACTGTGTATCCCCGCAACCGCAAGGCACGCGAGGCAAAGGCACGCACAGGCGCTTCATCCTCGACCAAGAGGACAACACCGTCGCCATTGATGTTCATGATCTTCGCATCGGGGGCGACGACAGGAGCCATTTCCGCCACGGGTGCGCGATGGCTCGGGAAAAGCAGCGAAAACTGCGTACCCTTGCCCAGCTCACTTTCAGCAAAGATGAAGCCACCCGTTTGCTTGACGATGCCGTAAGCCGTCGACAAACCCAGGCCCGTTCCCTCGCCAGGTCGTTTGGTCGTCCAAAACGGCTCAAAGATCTTTTGCAGCTTTTCAGGACTTATGCCGTGCCCTTCGTCGATGACCTTGACGACGACATATTCGCCCGGCGGCACCTCGGCGCGGTCCTTGATCATCTGCGTCTTCAGCGTCAGGTTTTCGGTCACGACCTTAATATCGCCCGCCCCATCCATCGCATCGCGTGCATTCACAACAAGGTTCATGAACACCTGTTCAAGCTGCCGCTTATCGGCCTTGATCTGTGCGAGCGCCGGGTCGTGATAAAGCGACAAGGTCACTTTTTCCCCCACAAGACGATTCAAGAGATGGGTCAGGTCAGACAGCGTGTCGCGCAGATCAATCACCTCTGGCTGCAGATTTTGCTTACGTGAAAACGCGAGAAGCTGTCCAACAAGGCTTGCTGCCCGGTTGGCGTTCTGATGGATCTGGATCAAATCTCCGTAGTTCTGGTCGCCGTCGTCATGCCTGAGAAGCAAAAGATCACAATGGCCCGAAATCGCTGTGAGCAGATTGTTAAAGTCATGCGCGACGCCGCCAGCCAATTGGCCAATCGCCTGCATCTTCTGGCTTTGAACAAACTGCGCCTCAAGCGTCTTGAGTTCGGTCACATCGTTCAGAACGGCGATCAGGTGAGGGTCTCTGGTCCCACCTGCCAGGTTCAGCGTGACCTGAACAAATGTATCCTGATTGTCACCCCGCCCGCGCAGGAATTGTGAAGCCTGGCCGCCGCGCCCTTCAGAGGCCTCGCGCAGCCAATCATTGATCGGGCGCCCCAAACCGTCGAGCATGTCGCCCATGCGCCTGTCTTGCGTCGACTCCAGGTGCAGCAACTGGCGCGCCTCCCGATTTGACGCGAGCACCAACCCGTCCGACGCGATTTTCAGAAGTGGCACGGGCAAATCCTCGATCGCGTCCCAACCAGCCTCTATCTGTCGTGGCGCGTCGTTGTTTTGCGCGCTTGGCAGCATATAGATATCACGCGCGCCATCCTGTCCGTCCAGCTCGGCAATCAGAACCTGTTTGCGACCTTCCGCAGTCTCAACGGCGTATGTCTGTCCTGATCGGACAGAACCATCGTCAAAAATCTCGCTTAACGTCTTTGGTCGCCGCCCTAGCAGGGCGCGCGCAGCAGGATTCAGGCGCGTTATAGTGCCGCTTGGTTCGGCGTGTATGGCGGGTAAGGGCGTCAGGTCGGGTGCCTGAATTGCGACGCCGTTCAATTCACGCAGATCATCAAGTCGCCAAAGCAAGCGCTCTTCGCCGATTGCCGATGCGCTCAACCGAAAATGCCCCTGTCTTGTGACGATATCTTCCTTGCTCGCACCGCCTTCTCGTACACGAGCAGAGAGGCGGCGGAGCACCGGATCGGGATTGGCCAGCATCTCGGCAAAAACATGACCCAGCGACGCGCCAACACATTCCCCAAAGCGTGCTGTCGCAACCTGATTGGCATAAGAAATCCGCCCACCCGCATCCGTCAGGAAAACATTATCCGCGTCGTGTTTCATGAGCTGGCGGATGGTTGTATCAAGCCGCTGCCCCCAGACCCGGCCAATCCAGCCGCGCAACCAAAGCGCGATTGTCAGAAAGACGAGGGTGATGCCGCCGAACAAAAGCGCCAGCCGAAACACCGCAACGTTCATGAAGAATGACAGAATGACAAACAAGGCCGCAACCGCCAGAACCATGGCATGTGGCGATAAAAAACGACCCTCCGCCGGTTCGTCAGTCACACTGAGCGTCTGGTCTTTCGGCACGTTCAATCCTCGTTAAACAATCCCCCAAGCATCTACCGGTGAAGGATTAACCAATGCTTAAGCATGATCTATCCACAGGGACCGCATCAATCTTGGGTTGTTCTATTTTTGCACCAAAACGCAGAGAAAGAAACCATCACCAGCGCCACCGGGCAGAAGCCGATGTTGATCGCAGATTTCCCAAGCGGGGTTCGCCCGTAAAAACCCAGCAATCGTTGCCTCATTTTCCTCACGAAGCACGGAACAGGTCGCATAGACCAGGAAACCGCCAAACGCGACAAGGGGGGCGGCCTTCGCCAACACCTTGGCCTGGGTTTCTTGCAGCGCGGCAAGCCGGTCTTTGGTCAAGCGCCATTTCGCGTCCGGCGTGCGCCGCCAGGTACCACTGCCGCTACAAGGCGCATCGCAAAACACCAAGTCAAACGGGGCCTGCCCTGTTAAGTCGTGCGTGGACAGGCGTGTGATATTCACCTTCGCGCGGGAAGCGCGCGCTGGCAGATCTGCCATACGCGCAGGTGACACATCATGTGCAAACACATCTGCCTCAGGATGCAGATCGGCAAATGCCAAGGCCTTGCCACCACCTCCTGCGCAATAATCCAGAATGCGCCCTCTCCCCCCAAACGGCACCTCTTGCACTGCGAACTGCGACGCGGCATCCTGCAATTCCACAAGACCTTTCTGAAAGGCCGCTGATGTCTTGATGCGGGGCGCATTTTCGGTCACGCGCAGGCATCCCCGCACTGTTTCATGTGGTTCCGCCACGATGTCGGCGGCAGCAAGCTCTGTGATCGCAGCCTCCGATGTTCCGTTACGGCGATTAACCCGCAGAAATGTGGGTGCGCGATGTTGCAGCGCTAGGGCCGCTGGGCGCGCATCTGCACCCAAGCTTTCAAGCCAGAGGGGCCAAAGCCAATCAGGCATGTCGTGCGCCGCCGGTTCCGAAAGCGCAAGTGGCAACGCCAAGTCCGCCCTTTCCGCATCAGTGGGTGGCGGAGGCGCATGACCTTCACCGTGAAAATATGCGGCCAAATCTGCCGCGTCCCGGCGCAAAAGCCGCATAATCACCGCGCGCCCGTCGCCGTCACCAAGCGAGCGGCGGGCGCGCAGAACGTCAAAGACATAATCGCGAATGGCCGCCCGATCCTTCGACCCTGCAAAGCGGCTTGCCCGCGCCCATTTGATCAAGGCTTGTTCGGCCGGGATGCCCGTTTTGATATTGTCGATAATCGTGATCGCCGCAGCAACACGGGCGCCGGGGGTCATGGGTTAGCCGACGCGGTAATTCGGGCTCTCGCGCGTGATCTGCACGTCATGCACATGGCTTTCCTTCAGCCCCGCGCCGGTGATTTTCACGAAAGTGCAATTCTTGCGCATTTCTTCAATCGTCGCGTTGCCGGTATAGCCCATCGCGGCGCGCAAGCCGCCCACAAGCTGATGCACCACCGCATGTGCCGAGCCCTTGTAGGGCACCTGGCCCTCGATCCCCTCAGGTACCAGCTTGTCGCTCGCCGCTTCTTTCTGGAAATACCTGTCCGCTGATCCGCTGGCCATGGCGCCAAGACTGCCCATCCCGCGATAGGATTTGAACGACCGTCCTTGATACAGGATCACTTCGCCCGGGCTTTCATCCGTCCCCGCGATCATCGAGCCCACCATGGCGCAAGAGGCGCCCGCTGCAATCGCCTTGGCAAAATCGCCCGAAAACTTGATGCCGCCATCGGCGATGACCGGCACGTCCCCCGCCCCTTCGGCGCAATCCATGATGGCGGTCAGTTGCGGCACACCCACGCCCGCGACCATGCGCGTTGTGCAAATGGAACCGGGACCGATACCAACCTTCACCGCATCAGCACCCGCATCAATCAGCGCTTTGGCGGCTGTGCCCGTAGCGATGTTGCCGGCAACGATTTGCACTTCGTTTGAAAGCATCTTGGCCCGCTCAACTGCCTTCGCGACGCCTTCGGAATGGCCGTGCGCTGTGTCGATTACGATCATATCGACGCCCGCATCCACCAGCGCCTCGGCCCGTTCAAACCCGGCATCGCCAACACCAGAGGCTGCCGCTACGCGCAAACGCCCCAACGCGTCCTTACATGCCATCGGGTTCAGCACGGCCTGTTCACTGTCTTTGAGCGTCAAAAGCCCGGTCAGTTTGCCCTGCCCGTCCGTGATCAGAAGCTTTTCGATGCGGCGCGCCTGCATCAGCGAGCGTGCCTCGTCGAGATCAGCAGGCTCCGTCAGCATTGCGAGATCCTCGGACGTCATCATGACGCTGACCGGGGTGTCATCGTCCTGGGCAAAGCGCATGTCGCGGTTCGTCACGATCCCAACAACCTTGCCGTCGGCGCCGACGACGGGAAAACCGGTAATCCGATAACGCTCCATCAGCGCCTTCGCATCAGCCAGCGTCTGGTCCGGGCGCAAAGTCACCGGATTGTAGACCGTACCGGACACAAAGCGCTTCACGCGGCGGATTTCCTTGGCCTGTTCTTCGACACTCAGGTTCTTGTGCACCACGCCAATGCCGCCAGCCTGCGCCATTGCAATCGCCATCCGGCCCTCGGTCACCGTATCCATTGCGCTTGAGAGCAGCGGGATATTCATTGAGATTGTTTTGGTGACTTTCGTGCGCGTATCCGCCGTCGACGGCAGCACATTCGACGCGCCGGGGACCAGCAAAACATCATCAAAGGTAAGCGCCTCACGAATCTGCATCTTTGGGTCCCCCATGCGAGTATCGTTGGCACGTCCCTATTGCACGGAACCGCCGCCAGCAAAACCCCCTAGTGGCACATTTTGTGGATCACTCCGGCGAAACACCCATTGAGTGGGCTGCGCTAGTCTTCCTCCCGATCGCCCACAAAGCCAGCCAAGCCCGGAAACGGGGGCAGCCAGTCTTCCCGGCGTGTGATCCAAAGCTCGTAAGTCGGCGCAAATGCGTTTGGCTGATCGAAGGCCCCCAGATGCAACTCGATCTTGCCAGGACTGCGCGAAAACACTGATGAACCACAATGTGCGCAGAAGGCGCGGCCTTCATATTCGCGCGCGTCACCGGAAATCTGAACGGCATCAGGGGCATAGATCGCAGAGGCATGAAAAACCGCGCCGTGATGCTTGCGGCAATCCATGCAATGACAGATGCCGACCCGTAACGGTTCGCCTGTCGCGACAAACCGGATGCGCCCGCAAAGGCAACCGCCTGTTCGCTCCATCATGCCTTTCCTCCTTCGCGGCCCGCATTCACAGTATCAGCCACAGCGCTTCGACACGCGCCACGCCCGTCGCTGCACATAATCATTATGACGGTATCGAGCCTTCCCTTCGTCTGCACCACACTTATCTTGCAGGAAAACACGACAGGCGCGCGCATGAGCAACGATCCTTTGGTTATCTTCACGCCCTCCGGCAAGCGGGGGCATTTTCCTGTTGGGACGCCGGTTTTGACGGCCGCGCGACAATTGGGCGTCGATCTTGATAGCGTGTGCGGCGGGCGCGGCATCTGCTCAAAATGTCAGATCACGCCTTCTTACGGAGAGTTTTCCAAACATGGGGTCACCGTCGCTGACGACGCCCTGTCTGAATGGAACAGCGTTGAAGAACGCTATGACCAGAAACGCGGCCTGAAAGCGGGGCGGCGTCTGGGTTGTCAGGCGACGATCCAGTCCGACATTGTGATCGATGTACCTCCCGAAAGTCAGGTCCACAAGCAGGTCGTGCGCAAGCGGGCAGAGGCGCGGGATATCACGATGAACCCGTCCACGCGGCTTTACTATGTCGAAGTGGCCGAACCCGACATGCATGACCCTTCAGGCGATCTGGAACGGCTTGTCACCGCGTTGCGGCGTGATTGGGACCTGCCGGATCTTGAGGCAGACCTGACTGTTCTGAAAAAGCTGCAACCGGCCCTGCGCAAGGGCGAGTGGAAGGTCACCGTTGCGGTGCATCTGGGCGACGCCGTCTTCTCACCCCGCATCATCGACATCTGGCCCGGTTTCTATGACGGCACGATCTACGGCCTTGCGATCGACCTCGGCTCAACCACCATTGCCGCTCATCTGTGCGATCTGCGTTCGGGCGATGTGGTCGCCTCCTCCGGCATCATGAACCCACAGATCCGCTTTGGTGAGGATCTGATGAGCCGGGTCAGCTATGGCATGATGAACCCAACAGGCTCAGATGAGATGACGCGGGCCGTCCGCGAAGGCATGAACGCGCTTTTCGTCCAGATCGCATCAGAGGCCGAGATTGATCGCAATCTGATCGTTGACGCGGTCTTTGTCTGCAACCCGGTCATGCATCACCTGTTTTTGGGCATCGACGCCTATGAGCTGGGCCAGGCGCCTTTCGCGCTGGCCACATCCGAAGCGATTTCTCTGCGCACGCAAGAGCTTGACCTGAACCTGCATCCGGCAGCGCGCGCCTACATCCTGCCCTGCATTGCAGGCCATGTGGGTGCGGACGCGGCAGCCGTGGCTCTCTCGGAGGCGCCTGACAAGTCGGACGATCTTGTGCTGATCGTCGATGTGGGCACGAATGCTGAGATCATTCTGGGAAATCGCGACAAGGTGCTCGCGTGTTCTTCGCCCACCGGTCCCGCCTTTGAGGGCGCACAGATCAGCAGCGGCCAGCGCGCCGCTCCGGGCGCAATTGAGCATGTCGCCATTGACCCCGTCACCAAGACCCCACGCTTTCAGGTCATCGGTTGCGATCTGTGGTCGGATGAAGAGGGCTTTGCCGCCGCCATCGCGGGCACCGGCGTCACCGGTATCTGCGGGTCGGGCATCATCGAAGTGATTGCCGAGATGCGCATGACGGGGATTGTCGATGGGCCGGGGCTGATCGGCTCGGCGGAACAAACCGGATCGCCGAATTGCTTTGAAGATGGGCGCACCAATTCCTACCTGCTTCATGATGGCACGGGTGATGGCGGCCCGAAGATCACGGTGACCAATACCGATATCCGCCAAGTCCAAATGGCCAAGGCTGCGCTTTATTCGGGCGCGCGGCTCTTGATGGACAAATTTGGCGTCGACAATGTCGACCGCGTCGTGCTCGCCGGTGCGTTTGGAGCGCATATCAGCCCCAAACACGCCATGGTGCTCGGCATGATCCCCGACGCCCCACTGGAAAAGGTCACCAGCGCTGGGAACGCCGCCGGCACAGGAGCGCGGATCGCACTGCTCAACACCGAGGCGCGCCAGGAAATTGAGGACGTGGTCCACAAGATCCACAAGATCGAAACCGCAATTGAACCACGCTTTCAGGAGCATTTCGTGAACGCCTCCGCGATGCCAAATGCCGTTGATCCCTTTCCAATTCTGCGTAGCATCGTCGAAATCCCCGAAATCACCCACAACACCAGCGGGGGAGAGCGGCAAGGACGTCGTCGAAGGCGTAGCGGCTAGGCATACGAGATGTTGCTATCCTGATATGCGTCTGCTCTTCCAACTCGCCGTCGTTGCCATGATGTTCGGGGTTCTGGCCTATTACGCATCGTTTCTGGCGCGGGATTCTGAGCAAGGCAGAGACATGACAGTGCTGGAAAGGGTCGCTGCAGGCATGGGTGCGATGGCGGATGCCCGGTCAGGCCAAGATATCGTACTCGCATATCGTCGGTTTGATGCAGATTTGCGATTTGGCCAGTTGACGGTTTTTGGCGCAGTCATGACATTTGACGACATCGATGAGCCCGCAAGCTTTACTCCTTACAATTTTGCATTTCGACGAGACAAGTTCACCGCGACGCCATCATTCGGGCAAGGACCTTACACTGCGCTTTACGGCCGCTATAATGCCGAGTTTCCGAAGACCTCAGGCGTTGTCACGGAAAGCTGCATTAATCCTCGCGCCAACAACAATACGACAGAAGATGGCATCGCGCTCAAGCAATCAATGCTTTGCAAGTTGGACTCTGCATTGCCTGATCGGCCAGCCGCAATGATCGGCATCATTCAACCCCAGGTGAACGAAGCGCTGCCGCGAGGTGGGGATCGCACCTGCCGTACGGAAGCCGCGCATTGGAGCACCCTGCCTGGTTTTGAAGACTTCGATCTCATCTTCTGCATTGTTGTCGATTTACCCTTCGATCCAGATGCTTATCAGGCCAGCGACTGGATGGATGTCATCACCTATCAGCGTTTTGGTTCGGCTCTATTCAACATGCGTGCCGCGCGACGGAACTTTGAATCGATCCGCGGGTGATTGATGCGCAAGGAAGCGATTGACCAAAAGCAGACTCAAGCGTATCTGAGTGCCTGCTGCGGGTATGGTGAAAAGGTATCACGAAAGCTTCCCAAGCTTCAGTTACGGGTTCGATTCCCGTTACCCGCTCCAGGCAGCCATTCCATAAAGCACAAACCAGTGGGACGCCTTAGCTGAAAATACGCTGAAAGAGCCCTTTCTTTTCAGGACCGATTGGCCGCAATCCCAGCTCTGTTCCCAGTCGCAGCACCTCGCGCAGAGAACGCTTTGGTACGATTGTAAACGCAATGCTGTCGCCCTCGTCCCCGAGCATCACCAAAGCACGTCCCTCACGCATCAGCAGTGTCTGCGCCCTGACCAGCAGATCATACCCCATCTCCTCACTTGGCGTGTCGCCGGGAAAGGCAAATGGGTGACCCGATACACGCGCAATCACGCCGCCGATCTCGTCTGCCCCGAACTTCCAATCGACAATTGCAATACGGTTGGTGTCTGCCAGATGTTCGTGCATCAAAACGCTATGCCAGGAAAAGGACCTGCACTCGTTGAGCGACATTCCTTCGATCCTTTCTGTCTTTTGTAGGAAACCCCATGGGTGATAGGCCGCAGCCGCGAGCTTTGCGGCGAAAACCAAGGTCTCCGGATCATCGCCGCCAATCAGTATTGCGAAGCGCTCCACTTCTTCAGGTGAAACCCCGGATGGCTTGATGGCCTTCAGCTTCTCTTCTTTCGACACCAAACTGGGGCTGTGGGCGATCGACCGTTTGTAGATCGACAGAAAAAGCCGTTCTGCATGTGCGATCTCTTCCGGGTCGGTGATGGGCGGAAATCGGGCCTTCAGCTGTTCCAATGTCGGCTTTTCTTTCGTCATGTCCACCGATGTGGCCGCGTCATCGTAACCGCGCAGATCAATCTCGTCGCCGATGCGGATAAGGTGGTATGAAGTCTTTCTGCCGGTAGCATGATCCAAATCGCCTATTTGCAAACGAGCCGGAACTTGGAAGCCTTTGTATTCCTGGTCGTTGACTGAAGAACGCCAGAACTCACCCTGCCTAAGGTTACCCGACCCGCCGATTTTCAGCGTCATCATGGTGTTCAGTCGCTCAAGCGTTATCACATCGGACTTCAGCGGGCTGAGCGGCTCAAGCTTCAGGTAATAGGGCATCAACAACCTCTCTTTCGTGCAAGCTGCCGCGACGCATGATTTCTTGCGCGCCACGGGCATCGGACCGCTCGATTGCATCTGATACGCGATGCGAAAAAAACTGACGCGACAAACGCGTCTAGTCGCTGATGTCAGGCAACGTTAGACGCAGCCGGATTTTTGCATAACGCGCTAAGATACAAGAAACGCAAAAAGTGCGGTCAGGCCGATGGGCAGGCTCATCGGAACAACCGGATTGGCCATGACATGCCAGGCGCTGTCTTCCGACCCGAAAATCCTGCGACTTTGCACCACCACAAACGTGCAAACCAGCATGATTACTATAAAGGCAATCGCGATGATAAAGCCGTTCGTGAGCGGCATGAAGAGCGCAACGCCCCCCATCAGCTTGACCGCACCAGCGCCAAAGCCACGCGAACTGAACAGGAACAGGCCAAAGGCAAAGATGGCCGCTGCAAAGGCCAATTGCCACCACAGGTACTCGGGCGGCGCCACAAAGACCAGAATTGCAAATAATACCACGGGGATGATCGTTAACCAGTTGGGGATCTTCCCGGTGCGCGCCTCAATCACCATCGCCGTGATGATCACCACGGCCATCGCATAAGTCGCCACTGTTGCAATCATGATCTTTACCTTACCGGTGTTGTGTTCAACCCGTCATAACGATCAAACGCCGTTGCGCTGCAAAAATCGGACAAGCGCTGCGGTAGAGCCGTCTTTTCCATCCACCTGTTGCGTCCCTTCCACAACCGGTTGCAGGGCCGTCGCCAGCTCTTTGCCCAATTCCACACCCCATTGGTCGTAGGAATTGATGCCCAAAACCACGCCTTCGACAAACACGCGATGCTCGTAGAGCGCGATGATCTGCCCCAGAACAAAGGGGGTGAGTTGCGGATAAGCGATCGTGACCGACGGGCGGTTGCCGGGGAAGACGCGGTGGCGGGCCTGACGTTCCAGTTCATCGCCATCGAATTTCGTCGCCACCTTTTTGCGGGCCGTATCGAGATCCCGCCCGCGCATCAGCGCCTCTGATTGTGCCAGACAATTGGCGACAAGCAATTGGTGCTGATGATGCAGGCCATCCTCATGGCCTCGTGCGGCAACCAGGAATTCACACGGGATCACGCGGGTGCCTTGATGGATCAATTGGTAAAAGGCGTGCTGGCCGTTTGTGCCCGGCTCGCCCCAGACGACCGGCCCACTTGGCACCGTCAGATCGGCCCCGTCCATGCTGACGCCCTTGCCGTTGCTCTCCATCTCAAGCTGTTGAAGATAGGCCGGTAAGCGGCTGAGAAGATTATCATATGGCAAAACCGCGCGCGTGGCATAGCCGCAGATTTGATTGTGCCAAATCCCCACAACGGCGAGCAAAGCAGGCAGGTTTTCAGGCCACTCCGCGGCCTGAAAGTGCTGGTCCATCGCCTGACCGCCTCGCAGAAAGGCCCGGAACGCATCAGGACCAATCGCGATCATCAGTGACAGCCCAATCGGCCCCCACATCGAATAGCGCCCGCCAACCCAATCGGCAAAACCAAAGACACGAGAGGGGTCGATCCCGAAATCCGCCGTCTTGTCCGCCGCCGTCGAAAGGGCCGCGAATTGTGCGCCGCTATCGCTCACACGCTCTTGCATCCAGGCCCGCGCGGTGCGCGCATTCGTCATCGTCTCAATTGTCGTGAACGTCTTTGATGCCACGATGACTAGCGTTGTCGCAGGGTCGCAGCTGCGTAACACGCCCGCGATGTCGGCAGGGTCCACATTGCTGACGAAATGGCAGCGCGGGCCGTCATGGTAAGGCGCCAGCGCCTTGACGGCCATTGCCGGCCCCAGATCAGAGCCGCCGATCCCGATATTGACCACATCCGTGATCTTGCCGCCCTGCCCTTTGAAATCGCCATCGCGGACCTGCCTTGCGAAATCCGCCATCCGGTCCAGCGTTGCACGCACCTCTGGCATCACATCGACGCCGTCTACATGGACAGGGCCTCCATCGAGATTGCGCAAGGCCGTGTGAAGAACGGCGCGCCCTTCGGTTTCATTGATCGGGGAACCGGAGAACATCGCGTCGCGTTTTGCGGCCAAACCCGCCTCATCCAGCAACGCAAAAAGCAGACGGCGCCCTTCGAAATCGATATTCGTCTTGGCGTAGTCGAGCACCATGTCACCCGCTTGCGCGGAAAATGCCTCGGCGCGCTCTGTATCCACCAGCGTCTCGAACCGGCGGTCAGCCACCTGCGCATGATGCGCGATCAGATCGTCCCACATGCCCTAGCGCTCCGCCCAATGAACCTTGGTTCCGCTCAGGATCGCGGCAACGGGTGCCTCTTCAGGCGGCAGGCTGCGCGCTTTCTCAAGCGCCGCGCGCTTCTCTGCACCGACGATAACCAGATGACGCGACATCGCAGCGTTGATGACCTTCGCGGAAAGCGTAATCCGCGGCTCCGGCGCTCCCGGCGCACGCATGGCCACCAGCCTTTCATCGCCGTTGAGTGCCAGATCAAGCTGATCGGCACCGGGAAAGATCGAGGCCGTATGCATATCCGCCCCCATCCCCAGCAGCATGACAGAGATGGGAAGCTCTGGCGTCAGCGCTTCTGCGAGTTCCGGCAGCTTCTCCTCGGGCGTATCAGCTTCGGCATAAAGCGGGACATAAGTGGCGGCAGCCGCCCGCTCAATCAGCAGCCTTTGGCGCAAGAGCCGTGTGTTTGACCGCTCAGACGTCTCGGGCACCCAGCGTTCATCGGTCAGCATCACATGGACCCGCGCCCAGTCCAGATCAACCGCGCACAGGCTGTCAAAGATCGGGCCCGGTGTGGTGCCGCCTGGCACGGCGAACGACGCATGTTCATGCACCAGAAGACAGTTCTTGAGTTCACCCGCGAGCGTATCGGCGAGATCCATCATCATCATCTCGGCATCGGGATATTCGATCACATTCATCGTTGAGTCCTTTCGGGGGCCGCGCTGCGCATTCGGCATGTCATGTGTAGGCGCTCGACACGAAATGTGCACGTCTTGATTGTGCGCAAAGTCAGCCTGTCAGCTGCCTTTGATCTCACGCCATTTCCGCTCATCACGATGCAGAAGCATCATTGCATCTTCGGGACCGGCAGTGCCTGCATCATAGAGTTTGGGGACATCATTGCGTGCCTCCCATCCTTCAATAATCGGGTCGGTCCAGGCCCATGCCGCCTCAACCTCGTCCCCACGCATGAACAGGGTCTGATTGCCCCGGATCACGTCCATAATCAGCCGCTCATAAGCATCAGTGACGTCTTCAGCACCGTCCCCCAGCGCTTCGGCAAAGGTCATATCAAGTGGCACATCAACCAGCCGCATACCGCCCGGCCCCGGCTCTTTGATAGTGACCTGCAAGTCCATGCCTTCATTTGGTTGTAACCGGATCGAAAGGACATTGCGATGGCGTCCCTCATCACCCTCAAAGATCGTGTGGCCAAGATCCTTGAAAACCACAGCAATTTCGGACGACCGCGACCGCATGCGCTTGCCGGTGCGCAGATAAAACGGAACCCCGGCCCATCGCCAGTTGGCGATGTGACAGCGCATAGCCACAAAGCTTTCGGTGAAACTCCGTCCATTCTCAACATCGTCCCGATAGCTGGGCCCCTGAGGCCCGGCATCATATTGCCCCCGCACGATGTGATGATGGTCAATCGGTTGCAAGGCACGGATCACCTTGAGTTTTTCGTCCCGCACCGCATCTGCTTCAAACTGACTGGGCGGCTCCATCGCAATCAGGCACAAAAGCTGCATCAGATGGTTCTGCACCATATCACGCATCGCGCCTGATTTGTCGTAATAGGCACCGCGCCCACCGACACCAACCGTTTCGGCCACCGTGATCTGGATGTGATCGACGTAGTGATTGTTCCAAAGCGGTTCAAAAAGCACGTTGCCGAACCGAACGGCCATCAGGTTTTGAACCGTCTCTTTGCCCAGATAATGGTCAATGCGGTAAATCTGGCTTTCATCGAAATGCGCCGCCAACGTCGTATTGAGGGCACGCGCACTTTCCAGATCACGCCCAAATGGTTTTTCCACCACTATGCGGGATTGCGGATGCGCGATCTTGTGTAGATGTAGCCGCTCTGCCAGGTCACCGAAGAGCGACGGCGCGACCGAAAAATAGAAGGCTTGGACGACATCCTGCCGCACAAGTTTCGCCAAGGCCTTCCAGCCCCCCTCACCTTTTGCATCAATCGCCACATAATCCAGTCGATCAAGAAAGGCGGCTAACGCACTGTTATCGCTTTTTTCCTCGCCGCCAAACTCCGCAATCGCATCAGCGATCAGCCACCTGTACCCTTCTGTGTCGAGGTCGGACCTTGCGGCACCTATGATCCGCGCCTGATCGGGCATTTGCCCCGCGCGGAAACGCCGAAATAGTCCGGGGAGGATTTTGCGGCGGGCCAAGTCGCCCGTGCCGCCAAAGATCACAAGGTCAAATGTTTCGACGGGAATGACGCGAGAGACCATGGGCTTATCCGTTCTGAAGAGCTGCGTTAGCGCTAACGCCGCTTTCCTACCGCGGTGAGTTGCCCAAGTCTAGCGGTTGTGGCGGTTAGGCCTCCAACTCTGCATCCCAGTAGAGGAAATCGACCCAGCTTTCATGCAGGTGATTGGGCGGAAACTTACGGCCCACATTGTGCAATTGCTCTGGCACCGGTTGGCGGGGCGGTTTTGACAGGCTCATCCCCGACTGCTTGAGCGAGCGCGAGCCTTTCCGCAGGTTACAGGGCGAACACGCCGCAACGACATTTTCCCAGCTTGTCACGCCCCCACTGGCCCGTGGCACCACATGATCAAAGGTCAGATCACCTTTGGCGCCGCAATACTGGCACGAGAACTCATCGCGCAAAAACAGGTTGAACCGGGTGAAGGCGACCTTCTTCTGGGGCCGCACATAGTCCTTCAGCACAACCACTGAGGGGATGCGAATTTCGGTCGACGGACTGCGCACAACTTCATCGTATTCGCTCACGATATCGACGCGGTCGAGCCACGCGGCTTTGACCGCTTCCTGCCAGGGCCAAAGCGACAGTGGGTAGTAAGACAGCGGACGATAATCAGCGTTGAGCACAAGCGCCGGATAGTGCTTGAGCGCGCCAGGCTCCCTGACAAAATCAGTCCTAAAATCTGCTTGCGCCATAGCGTCTTTCCTACACTGCTCAGTGCGGAAACTTAACCGATCGCGGCGTCCCCGCTTCTGCCTGCAGGTCTGACTATATATCGCGTCAGATTTGTGACAACCCCCACAATATGCGTCAAAAAAGAGTGAATTCTGCGCAGTTTCCTATGCCGCGACGACTTGGCGCAACATCACCTGGGCCGGACCGCGCAATTTGGCCAAATCAAGCGCTTGTTCGACGCTTTTCATCAGTCTTTCCAGGGGCGTCCAGCCATCGGCAACAACGATCCCGACCGACACTGTCGCATGCAGAACACCACGCGGAGTGACAACCTGAATCCCCTTGGTCAATTCGTCGGCGATCTGGCGGCCACGTTCAATCGGGGCACCCGGCAGGTAGATGCCAAAAACGGCCCCGTCGAGGCGACCAACAATATCGGTTGCGCGTGTGACTTCGCGGCAGCGTTGCGCCAAAGCCATCAGGCAAAGCTGTGTTGCATGCGCATCGCCCATATCATTGACCTTCTTGAACTGGTCGAGGTCCAGCATAAGAAGCACGCCGCTTTGCGGCAGGGCCCGAGTAAAGCGCTGCAGAAATGTCTGCTGATTTGTAACGCCGGTGATCCCATCAACCTGCGCCATCTGGTGCATGCGGCGCTTGTTTTCGCGCAGCCTGAGCATGATGGACACCGGAATCGTCGCCAGCAAGACGGCCACGACAATCACGACAACCAGTTTCACAATGACAGGATCAGGACTAAGCAACTGGGCGATCAGGCTGAGCGTTGTGGCTAAGCCAAGAATCAAAACCAGGTGCAAGACCCGTTCTTTCGACACTTTCGGGGCAAGTGGGGGGACGCTTTGCAACGGGACCATCAAACAAACTCACTCAAAAAACGGCATACGACTGAATGCGTTATCATCGGAAAATCCTAACGAAATGGTTAATGTCTCTTCGACATTTGAAATAAAAGTTAATGCAGCCGTGAATAATGTGGGCCACTGCTACGTCATCGCAAAGTGGGGCTCTAGTTGCAAGCCTGAAGTGTCAGAAGCGGCGATGTTTACGACAACCCCAGGCGGTCTCGCATGAAAGCCAATGCAACCTGAAGGCCGTCCGGGGCAATGCCGTGACCGGTCCCTTTCATGATATGCGCGTAGACCTCGCTCCAATCGGCGCCTTGCAAGGCTTCGGCCGCTTGCGGCAGCGATTGTGGGGGCACGACATCGTCCTGATCGCCGTGAATCAACAGAACCGGAGGACGGCTGACCACCTCATCGGCCAGCAATTCAGGGTCAAGAAGCCGTCCTGAAAACGCAACGATGCCCGCAATCGGGTCCTCGCGCCGGGGCACAACATGCAGCGCCATCATCGTGCCTTGGGAGAAACCCAGAACCATGACCTGTTCGGGCAACAGGTCCTCATCCACCATCAAGCCATCCAGAAACGCGTCCAGATCAGCCGCCGCACGTTCCAGCCCTGCGCGGCTTTCCTCTTCGCTGGATCCGTCAATCCATGGGATCGGGAACCATTGATACCCCATGGGTGCTCCCGCACAGGCCTCGGGCGCATCGGGCGCAATGAAAAGCGTGTCGGGCATATGCTCCGCCAAAGGATCAGCCAGCCCCATCAGGTCGGCCGCATTGGCGCCATAGCCATGCAAAAAGACAACGCATGACCGTGTTTCCCCTGACAGGGGGTTTCGTCGTTGAGCCTCGAGCGCACGCGTCATCGGATACCTTCCCGTTGTTTCTGATGGCTGTAGTAGGCCCACATGATCCGGGCCGCAACCGACCGCCAGGGGCGCCAGTCTTCGGACATGCTGCGCAGATCTTTCTCCTTGGGTCTTTCGGACAAGGCAAAAATCTGCTTGGCAGCCTCTTGCAGCGCCAGATCGCCCGGTGCAAAGACGTCTGCGCGGCCAAGCGAAAACATCGCGTAAATCTCGGCGGTCCATGTGCCGATTCCGGATACTGCGGTCAGGGTCTTGATCACATCATCTGCCGGCATTACGTGAAGACCAACATAGTCGATCTGGGCCTCCGCCAACGCGACAGCATAACGCGCCTTTTGCCGGCTCAGCCCCAACTCACGTAGCGCCTCCTGCGAGGTGACCCGCACCCGTTCCGCATCGGTCATGCCCGCGTCTGAGAGGCGCGCCCAGATCGCATTAGCAGACGCAACGCTAACCTGCTGGCCGACAATCGCGCTCAGGAGTTGGGGGAACCCATCGGGTTTCAGGCGCAATGGCAATGCGGGCAAATCCTGCATCGCCCGTGCAAAGGCCGGATGTCTGGAGCACAACCATGTGGCCCCTTCTTGCACGCACGCATCGGTCCTGATCACACGTTCTTTCATAACGCGTCTACCCATGCCATCGCCTCATCAATTGTGGCAACGCAAGGCCAGTCGCCTTGTGGCGGACGGGTCAGCATTAAGACGGGGATTTGCAGGTGGTTTGCTGCGGTCAGCTTGGTTCTGCTGGCCGCGCCGCCTGCATTCTTGACGACAAGCCAGTCAACATTGCGCGCCTTGAAAAGCGCGATTTCGTCCTCGACCGAAAAAGGCGGTCGCCCGATAAGGAACATTCCATCCTGAAGTGGGAACGGCCCTTCAGGCGGATCAATCTGGCGGCAGATCACAAACCGGCCCGCAAGGTTCGCAAAGCGTTCCAGCGATTGGCGCCCGGTGCCAAGGAACACGGTCGCGCCAAGCGGGATATGTGCAGCCGCATCCTCTTCCGCTGCGATTTCAGTCCAGTTATCGCCCGGCTCCGGCGTCCATCCGGGCCGGAGAAGCTGCATGTATGGCATATCCAAGGATTTGCAGATCGCGGCGGTGCGCCGTGTGATCCGGTGCGCGTAAGGATGCGTGGCGTCAACAACCGCACTGATCCCGGCCTTGGCCAGATAGGCGCGAAACGCATCTGCCCCGCCAAATCCGCCCGTCCTCGTCTGTACAGGCAAGGGCGCGGGTTCGCGGGTGGCCCCTGCAATGGATGCGATTACGTCCCGTCCCGCGAGCCTCTCGGCCAAGCGGCGCGCATCCCCCGTACCTGCCAACAGCAAGATCGTCATGGCCCGGCCTGTCCGATGATCGCGCCAGATCGATCAATCACCACGACATCAAAAGTGATCTGCTCGGCAAATCGCTGTAGCTGCGCCAAAGCTTTTTCGGCGACCCTCTGAGCCAAAGCGGGCCCAGCCATATTCAACGCCTCAAGTGCCGTATTCGCGTCAGCCAGCCGTGGGTCGTCCATCATCGCGGCAAGCCCTGCGAAATCGACCTGAGACCGGGCGGAATGCAGGTCCATCGCGCCTTGCGCCAGTTTGGTCATCTTGCCGATGCCACCGCCCACCGTCACCCGCTGAATGGGGTTTTTGACAAGGTACTTCAGCATCCCGCCCGCAAAGTCGCCCATATCCAGCATCGCGTGATCCGGCAGGTCGTAGAGCGCTTGCACCGTCTTTTCGGATGTCGCACCTGTGCATCCAGCCACATGGGTCAGACCATCGGCGCGCGCCACGTCAACGCCGCGATGGATCGAGGCGATCCAGGCCGCACAGCTAAAGGGCCGCACCACACCGGTTGTACCGAGGATTGAGAGCCCCCCCACAATCCCCAGTCGCGGGTTCCAGGTTTTGAGCGCCAGCTCCTGCCCGCCGGGGACCGAAATCTCAACGATGATATCAGGTGCGCAATCATGCTGTTGCGCCAGTTCATGCACGACATCACTGATCATCTGCCGCGGCACGGGGTTAATCGCGGCATCGCCGACCGCAAGCGGCAGGCCGGGTTTGGTCACGGTGCCAACGCCCTCACCCGCTTCGAAGACAATGCCACCAGAAGATTCCGCAACGCGCACGACGATCAGCGCGCCATGCGTCACATCTGGGTCATCGCCCGCATCTTTTGTGATACCAACCTGCGCCCAGCCCGGCCCGGCATCGGTCAGCGCCAGCGGAAAGATAGGGGTCTCCCCTTTTGGCAGCGTAATTGTCACGTCGTCAGGAAATGCACCGCCCCACAGACGCATCAGCGCCGCCTTGGTCGCGGCGGTCGCGCAAGCACCTGTGGTCCAGCCGCGACGGAGTTCGCCTGTTGGTTTGCCTCTCATCAGCGCGACTATAGGCAGTGCCGCAGATGCCGCCAATCGGCAATTGTCCGTCGTTTGGCATCTTTCCAAGTGTGATGGAGAGCGGCATAAAGACAGGATGACACACGCCAATCTTCCTGCGCATGACTGGCCGGTTTTGGAACCGGGATGGGTCTGGCTCTGCGGTGCCGGGCCCGGTGATCCGGGCCTGCTGACGCTGCATGCACTGAACGCTTTGCGTCAGGCAGATGTGGTGATCTATGACGCGCTGGTGCAGGAGCAGATCCTCGACTGGGCGCCACAGGCCCAGCACATCTACGCGGGCAAACGCGGCGGGAAACCTTCGGCCAAACAGCGCGACATCTCGCTTCATCTCGTGGAACTTGCCCGCGCAGGCAAACGGGTTTTGCGGCTGAAAGGCGGTGACCCCTTCGTGTTCGGGCGTGGCGGGGAAGAGGCGCAGACGCTTGTGCAGCATGACGTGCCTATCCGGATCATCCCCGGCATTACTGCTGGCATTGGCGGTCTGGCCTATGCGGGTGTTCCGGTCACGCATCGCGATGTGAACCAATCTGTCACCTTCGTGACAGGCCATGACCAGTCGGGGAACACGCCCGGATCATTGGATTGGAACAGTATCTCGAAGGGCAGTCAGGTCATCGTGATCTACATGGGCATGAAGCATATCGCTCAGATCGCGGGCAAACTGCTCGCGGCCGGACGACCGGCGACGGAACCCGTAGCGGTGGTAACGACTGCGACAACGGATGCGCAAGACGTCCTTGAAACCACCCTTGGAACAATTGTCGATGACATCGCACAAGCTGGTTTGGAACCGCCAGCCGTCATCTGCGTCGGTCAAGCCGTCCTGATGCGGCAGGTCCTCGACTGGCAAAGCATGGCGTCGGGGGAATTGCCGCGCAACCTTGATCCATTGGGCCGCGGGCGCCCTGCTGAATCAGCCTAGTGATCGCCGCCGCTTCCGAGAGACGTGTGGACGAGGCATCTGACCTCATTGTAACACCATGAGCTTCATCATCGCGGCACCGGCGTCGGGCAGTGGCAAGACCACCATCACCCTTGGCCTTCTGCGCGCGCTTAGCCGCGACGGGGCCGTTCGCGCCGCCAAATCTGGGCCTGACTACATCGATCCGCGCTTTCACGAAAGGGCCTGCGGCGCGCCTTGCGTCAATCTTGACGCCTGGGCGATGTCGCCATCGCGGATCAAGGCGCTGGCTGCCGACTCTGCGCCCTTGATTGTCGAAGGGGCGATGGGGTTGTTTGACGGAGCCCCGCCTGACGGCAAAGGTGCAACGGCCGACCTCGCCCGCATTCTTGGTCTGCCAGTGGTGCTCGTTGTCGATGCGGGCAAGATGGCGGGATCGGTTGCCCCTTTGGTCAATGGGTTTGTTCATCACGACCCAAAAGTGAGAATTGCGGGGGTCATTTTAAACAATGTCGGCTCCCCACGGCATGAGCGGATGTTGCGAAACGCCCTGGAGGATATTCCTGTTTTTGGGGCGCTGCCCCGCATCTCAGAGCTTGCACATCCATCGCGGCATCTGGGTTTGGTGCAAGCGCAGGAAAGACCGGACCTTGAGGCTTATCTTGATCGCGTTGCAGATCTGGTCAGCACCCATATCGATCTTCAAACGCTTATGGTGTTGGATCAGACGGTTCAGCATGCAGAAGCAATATCTCGCATCACCCCGCCCGCACAAAGGATCGCTGTCGCACAGGATGCAGCCTTTGCCTTTATCTATCCCCATATCCTCTCGGATTGGCGCGCCGCAGGGGCCGAGATCAGCTTCTTTTCACCACTGGCCAATGAGGCACCCGCCCCCGCCGATCTGATCTATCTGCCCGGAGGCTATCCAGAGCTGCATGCCGGTCAACTGTCCGCAAATGCGACCTTCCTCGATGCCCTTCGCAGTACGGATGCGCAGATTTACGGCGAATGCGGTGGCTACATGGTGTTGGGTGAAACGCTGACAGATGCCGACGGCACCCTGCACCAAATGGCCGGACTTCTGCCGCTGGAGACGTCTTTTGCCGCCCGCAAACTCCATTTGGGTTACCGGACTTTGAACGCGACAGTGGGGCCGTTTGCGGGCGCATGGAAAGGGCATGAGTTTCACTATGCGACGACGTTGCGGGCCGAAGGTGCGCCGCTATTCACAGCGGAGGATGCCGAAGGTACGCAACTGCTACCGATGGGCTTAATCAAAGGGAATGTCTGCGGCTCATTCGCCCATATCATCGACACGTGCTGATCACCCATTGCACCCGGTGAAGGGTCGGCGTACCGATACGCCATGACCGCTACCGACATCAATGACACCCGCGCCAAGCGCAATGTGGCCGTCCTCGTTCTTGCGCAAGCGATCCTTGGCGCGCAATTGCCCATGATCTTTGTCATTGGTGGCCTCGCGGGGAGCCAACTGGCCACCAATCCCTGTCTGGCGACACTCCCGATTTCATTCATCGTCTTCGGGTCGATGACAACGGCACCGTGGATCAGCCCGCTGATGCAGCGCAACGGGCGGCGGTTCGGGTTTTTCCTGGGTGCCTTTGCCGGGGCGGCCGGGGCACTTGTGGCAGCCTACGGGCTTTACACAAGTTCATTCTTCATGCTGCTGGCGGGATCATATCTGACCGGCATCTATATGTCCGCGCAGGGATTTTACCGTTTCGCTGCTACCGATACGGCATCTGAGGCATTCCGGCCCAAAGCGATCTCTTACGTCATGGCCGGGGGCCTGTTGTCGGCCATCGTCGGCCCACAACTCAACAAGCTGGTGCAGGACGCCTTCATCGTGCCCTTCCTCGGCACTTATGTGGCGATTGCCGTCTTGAACCTTGTGGGCATGCTGCTCTTTTTCTTTCTGGACCTGCCAAAAGGCAGCAAGGCACAGCCCGAAAAGGTCGAGGTCGCGGGTCGGTCGCGACGTGACCTGCTGCGCGAACCACGGATCATCGTCGCAATGATTTGCGGCATGGTCTCTTATGCGCTGATGAACCTTGTGATGACCTCAACACCGCTTGCTGTAGTGGGTTGCGGGTTCACCACGAACAACGCCAATGACATCGTCTCGGCACACGTGCTGGCGATGTTTGCCCCGTCCTTCTTCACCGGCCATTTGATTGCCCGTTTTGGTGTAGAAAAGATCGTGGCAACCGGTCTGGCCATTCTGGCCTTTGCCGGGGTTGTGGCACTGTCCGGCGTGACGTTAGCGAACTTCTACATCGCACTTATCCTCCTTGGCCTCGGTTGGAATTTCGGGTTTATCGGAGCGACGACAATGCTGGCCGGGGCACACAGGCCCGAGGAACGGGGCGTCGTGCAAGGCATGAACGACATGGTGGTCTTCGGCATGGTGACCGTCGCATCGCTCGCCTCTGGCGGGTTGATGAATTGCTCGGGCGGGACCGCTGTGGAGGGCTGGAACGCCGTCAACCTCGCGATGGTGCCTTTCCTAGTGCTGGCCGGTGGATCGCTGATCTGGTTGGTCCGGCAGCCAAAAATGGCGGTTTAGCGCATGTTCTGGCAAAAGACGGCCAGTATCAGTGATGATCTGAAAGATTGGATTATCGACAGTTTCGATTGGGCAGATTCAACTTTCGGTGTCGAGTGGCGCAGCACACGGCAGCTTGTCACACCCACGGCTCAGTTCTTCACCGCCAAATCTGGGCAAACCCCAGAGGTCGCCCAGCAAATCGCCAATGACATCGCCAGGCTTCTGCCACTAGAACAGATCGAGGTTCAGCCCATCGCCAATCTCGCCGCAGAACACCGGCATAACTATCACGACCTTGCTAGTATCGGCGGGACCTATTTGCATGACGATACCGCGCCGCTGATCACTTACGATTCTGATCTCATGGCCACGCCGATCGCCTTTATCAACACGATGACTCATGAACTGATGCATGCCCGCGTCGCGCATCATATCGACACAATGCCAGGCGGTGAGCCGGTTCATGAGCTATCGACAGATCTGCACTGCATCACACATGGTTTGGGTCTGTTTGCTCTTGATGGGCCAGCGCAGATCGGATGGTCAGGCTACATGACGCAAGAATCCCGAGCATATGCATTGGCGGTGTTTCTGGATCGACACGGCGTTGATCCGACGGAGGCATTGAACCGATTGTCGTCCCGTTCGGCCAAAGCGCTGAAACGCGCGATCACTGAACACGCCGCGGACCAAACGGGGAGCTAAACCCACCAGCCCTGGAGCGCCACGCGAGCGAGCCGCAGGCGATCCCTCAGTGGATTGGTCTCTGGCAAACCGCGGGCGACCCCTGCGGGGTCGCGATAAACCTGCCGCAAAACCGGCCCGGCCCTGTAGCCCGACAACAGCGCCGCTGACGCCTTATGCGACACGGCACGCCGCGCCCCGCGCGCATAACTCAAGCCCGCGATCCCCTTCTTTGCCAGCGCGTAGACACCATTTGTCGTCCCATCGACCAGCGGTTTTCGGCTACGCGCCTCCAGTTCCGGCGCGGCGCGAAACAGATTTGCCACGCCGACCGCATAGGCAAACTTGCGCACCGGTTTTTCCTCGGCGGGCCCAAGCAGGCGCGCCGCCGTCCACATGAGATGACCAGAAGTGGCATCAAGGTATTCATCCAGATGTTCGGGCCCTTCAAATGCGTCCTTGTAGATATCCCAGCGGCGCGCCTGCACCAACAAATCGAGGCAACGTGCAGCTTCGGCGTCGAGGACACTGGCTAGAGCGTCGACGACTTCATGCTTGCGGACGGCTCCCGCATTCGCAATTTCCTCCAACGCATCACGCCACCATTGCAGGCGCATTTCGGCAATCATGGGTTCTTCAGTTACCCAGGGGGCGCGGCTGACTTCGACATTGAAAGCATAGAGCGGAAACAGGATTTCCCGGGCTGATACCGGGGCGGCCATCGTTGCACTAAACCGCTCTGGATCGGCCTTTTCGACAAGCTGTGCGCAGGCGTGCAGGCTCACGCCTCGGCCCTGTCCCGGATCAGTTTCCAATTGATGGCATCGACCAGCGCACCAAACGAGGCATCCACTATATTCGCGCTGACGCCTACCGTCGACCAGCGGCGCCCCTGCCCGTCTTCGCTATCGATAATGACACGCGTGACGGCCTCGGTGCCGCCATTGGTGATGCGGACCTTGAAATCGACGAGGCGCATATCGTCGATAATGGCCTGGTAAGGGCCCAGATCCTTGGCCAATGCACGGCTGAGTGCGTTCACAGGCCCTTGATCCGATCCATCCTCGCCCAGACTTTCGCTGACATTCAGCACCTTTTTCCCATTCACTTTGGTCACGACAACCGCCTCGGACAGTGAAACCATCTGGTTGCGCTTGTTTTTGCGCCGCTCGACCGTGACCCGGTAACGTTTGACTTCAAAGAACTCCGGCAGGATCCCCAATTCCTCGCGTGCAAGCAGTTCAAAGCTCGCCTGCGCGGTGTCGTAGGAATAGCCTTGCGCCTCCCGCTCCTTGATCCGCGCGACAATGCGCGGCAGCGCAGGATGGCCCTGCTCCACGGACATACCAGCCTCGGCGAGCCGCGCACGCAGGTTCGACTGCCCGGCCTGGTTCGACATCGGCACGATGCGGCTGTTGCCCACCGTTGCTGGGTCGACATGTTCATAGGTCGCCGGGTTCTTGGCGATGGCAGAGGCGTGCAGGCCGGATTTATGCGCAAAGGCCGACGCGCCGACATAAGGCGCCTGTTTCGCGGGCACGCGGTTAAGGATGTCGTCGAGCATTCGTGAGGCCTTGCGCAGGCCCTTCAAAGCGTCGCGCGACACGCCCGTCTCGAACCGGCTGGCAAAGGGTTCTTTCAATAGCAGCGTAGGGATCAGTGTAGTCAGGTTCGCATTGCCGCAGCGCTCGCCCAGACCGTTAAGCGTGCCCTGGATTTGACGTGCGCCCGCCAAGACAGCCGCGAGGCTGCCTGCAACGGCGTTCTCAGTATCATTATGCGTATGGATCGCGACATTCTCGCCGGGAATGCCGCTCGCGATCACGGCGGTGACAATCTCGGCAATCTCATGGGGCAGCGTGCCACCATTTGTGTCGCAAAGCACGATCCACCGGGCCCCTGTATCATAGGTAGCATGGATGCATTGCAGCGCATAATCCGGGTTGGCCTTGTAGCCATCAAAGAAATGCTCGGCGTCAAAGAGTCCCTCGCGGCCCTGCGCCTTGATATGGGCAAAACTTGCCGAGAGGTTTTCGACGTTCTCTTCCAAGGTGATGCCTAACGCATCAGTCACATGAAAATCATGCGCCTTGCCAACTAGACAGACAGCCGATGTGCCCGCATTCATTACCGCGGCCAACACATCGTCATTCTCGGCCGAGCGCCCCGCGCGTTTGGTCATGCCAAAAGCGGTAAAGGTCGCCCTTGTTTTCGGAGGCGCGGCAAAAAAGGTCGTATCGGTCGGATTGGCACCGGGCCAGCCACCTTCGATGTAGTCCAGTCCCAGATCATCCAGCACAGCGGCAATCTGGTGCTTCTCATCCGCGGAAAACTGCACGCCCTGCGTCTGGGCACCGTCGCGGAGGGTGGTGTCAAAAAGGTAGAGGCGTTCCTTGCTCATGACGGCCGCCGACCCAATTTTCTAGAAAATTGGGCACCTGATGAATTTTCTAGAAAATTCATGCCCATCAGAGGTCTCCCAGCTTGGCGGCATCAAAATCCGGACCGGGCGCCCAGGTTGCCTGACCACCCACATCCGTGACCTGCACGCCAGCGGTAGTCAGAATATCGCGCACTTCATCTGCTCGCCCCCAATCCTTGGCGGCCCGCGCCTTGGCCCGATCTGCAAGCAGCGCATCGACACGCGCAGCAATGGCAGGTGCTATGTCAGGGCCAGCCTCACCACCCTCAAAAAGCGGGATGTCAGCCCAATCCGACACAAGCCCCAGCATCTCCAACCCATGGGCAAAGCCTGCCAGCGCGGCGGGCGTCTTGCCCTTCGACAGAACATGCAGCCGCGCAATCGCACCCGGCGTGTTCAGATCATTGGCCAGCACGCCGATGAACTCTGCATCCGACTGCCATTTGCCATCCGCCTTTAGTGCATCAATCAGCTTTGGCCCAAAGCCATGCCCATGCAGAATGCCATACCATTTGCGCAAGGTCCCCTCGGCCTCTGCCCGGCGGCTTTCGGTCCAGTCCATGGTCTTGCCGTAATTCGTCCCCAGCATCACAAGGCGGATCACCTCGCCCGGCACGCCCTCATCCAACAGATCACGGATCGTGAAGAAATTGCCCAAGCTCTTGGACATCTTCTTGCCCTCAACCTGCAGCATCTCGTTATGGATCCAGTACCGCGCGAACTCGCCCTGGGGATGGGCGCAGCAGGATTGCGCGATCTCGTTTTCATGATGCGGAAATTGCAGATCGTTGCCGCCGCCATGAATGTCAAAGCTCTCGCCCAAAAGATCATGCGCCATGGCCGAGCATTCAATGTGCCAGCCAGGGCGGCCATAACCCCAAGGGCTGTCCCAGCCGGGCTGACCATCACCCGACGGCTTCCACAGCACAAAATCCATTGGATTGCGCTTGTAGGGAGCGACCTCAACGCGCGCACCGGCGATCATGTCATCCGTGGACCGGCCCGACAGAGCACCGTAGTCCGCATAGCTGTCGACCGCAAAGAGCACGTGGCCCTCCGCTTCATAAGCGTTGTCCTTCGCAATAAGGTCCGTGATCATCGTGATCATCTGCGCGATGTAGCCGGTCGCGCGCGGCTCATGCGTTGGGCGCAGTACACCCAGCGCGTCCATATCCTCATAATACCAACCGATGGTCTCGGCGGTGATGTCACCAATCGCGCGCCCGCTTTCCGCCGCACGCGCGTTGATCTTGTCGTCCACATCCGTAAAATTCCGTACGTAAGTAACGTGATCCGCCCCATAAACCTCACGCATCAGGCGAAAGAGCACATCAAAGACCAGCGAAGGCCGCGCATTACCCAGATGCGCACGGTCATAAACCGTCGGCCCGCAGAGATACATCCGCACATTGGCAGGATCGATTGGCACGAAATCCTCGCGCCTGCGGGTTTTGGTATTGTGTAGCCGAATGGTTGTCATAACGCCTCGCAAACGTAGTGCGCCGCGGGCTTAGCAAGTTCAGGTCAGATGTAAAACGTGAAAGAAGAGCCCGCGACAGTGATGTCAGCAGATAATGCAGCAGGGAATGATGCAGATGCTCTTCATGCAGCGGGCATAGCAGGCCGCATCGAAGCGGTCCAGCAAATTCAGCGCAGGCTTTGATCAGACACGCGGTCAGATATCGACAAACTCCGCGTCTTCGACATCCGCAGAGCGGGGTTTATGGCCAGTGCGCCGCTCAAACACCCAGGCCCGTTGCGCGGCCTGATGGGCCAGCTCCGCCTCGCGCAGGAACGCCTCCCGCTCCAGCTCAGCCTCTGACTTGCGAGGCTTTGCCGCTTCATAAAGCTTGGCTGCTGCCGCATTTGGCAAAGGGTCAGGCATGCCGGGCGCGGCAAGACCGGCCATAATCACCGATTGGGCGGCCGCATCTGTCCGCGACACGGGCCGCCGCCGCTCGCGTGCATTGTCCCATGCGGCACCTCGCAGCGCACGATCCTCTTGCCTGCGTCCAATTGAGCGGTCGGTGCACCGCCCACTCTTGATCACGTCAATAAACGCCATGCCGTGTTGATCCCACTCTCACATCCACAAGTGAAGTGTAGCGGCGGCATGTCGAAAAATCCGCTGCTTTCGTGGTGTTTGGTTAATTGTTGGACGCCCTTGCAGACCGGCGCATTCGGCCTAAACTGCCCGCATGACCCGAAGCCTTGTTGACCATATCTGCGCCGCGCTTACCGGTGCCGTCGCATCAGACCCCACGACCGAACTCGACAGTTGGAAGGTAGGCGGCAAGATGTTCGTCTGTTTTGGCGAGCGGATCGATGGTTTTGCCGCCAAGACCGACAGCGTGGACACAGCGCAGATGCTGATTGATGCCGGTGCGGCCACCAAAGCACCCTATTTTCACAAAAGCTGGGTGCTTGTCAGTTTCGACGCCGCAGAGGACGAGATGCGCCACCGCATCCAGTCGTCTTACGACATCGTTTTCAAGGGGCTGACGAAAAAGGCTCAGGCCGAGATTTCGGCTGCATAAGCTTTCATTGCCGCAGGCAACCATTGTGAAAAGCGTGGCGCAAGTCGTTCATACCGCGCGACAAAATCAGAATGTGCCAGATACATATCTGCGAGCCCAGCATAGGCGTTAGGGTCGCAGGCGTCACCCCAGAAATCCGCCATCAAGGCACGATGCTTGTCCAGCATCGGCACGAGCTTCCTGTCACCCGCAACCACACCTTTTTTGAAAGCCCCAACCAACTCCGCTTCACTCTCGCGCAACCGGTCCATCAGTCCTGCGATACCGTTGGGCATCGCAGCCACAGCCTCCTTCGACACGGCGATTTTCACGGCCATGTCAGGGCCATAGGTGTCGATCAACCAATCCTCGTGACCGGTCTGGGTTGCCGCATCAAACGGCGCGTAAAGGTCTTGATCTTGCATGTCAGCCTCCCTCATCAGCGTTGCAATCGTCCGATCAAGGGTGGCCAGCAGGTCCGCCGTCTTGGCTGCCTGCGCTGCCAGCTTTGCGCGATGGGCGCGCAGACGCACCAACGCCTCCGACTCGCTGTCCAGCACATCCGCAATCTCGGCCAGAGACATGCCAAAGGCGCGGTAGAACAGGATTTCCTGCAAACGCAGCAATTCATCGCGGCCATAAATGCGGTAGCCGTTGGCCGCGACATGGGCGGGGCGCAACAGGCCGGTCGCGTCGTAATGGTGCAGCGTGCGCACCGTGACGCCGGACAATCGGGCCAGTTCACCGACCCCGTATTCCTTGATTCGGGTTTTCATACGCCCCTGATGCCGCCTCACGCCGCGTGAGGGTCAAGCATAACTGACGATTTCAAATTCCACACCGTCATGATCAAGAAAATAGAACCGACGGCCCGGTTCGTAGTCGGCATGGGATGTGGGCTCAAACCCCATGGCGATCACCTTCTCTTCCACGACATCAAGATCATCAACGACAACGCCAACATGGTTTATCGCGCCCCGCGTCATATAGCTGGCATCGGCTTTGGGCATGATCTGGTCCGGCTTTGCGCCGGAATAGACCGCAAGGTAGCTGTCATCGTTGCCCACATGCACGGTGTAGCCCGCACCGTCCATCACCGTTCCCTCCCACCTTGTTTTCCAACCGAAAAGCGCGGACAGCATCGCGGCTGTCTTTTTGGGATCCGAGACCGTGATGTTGATATGTTCCAGTTGTGCCATGGTCTTAAAACCCTTTCCGTAACCATTCGTTCACCCGCACGATCACTGATGGCCGGCGCGGTGTGGCCGGTGCCTCAAAGCATCCGCATTCCAGATCATGGCCCCATCCCATACCGTCGCGTTTCAACGCTGTCAGCGCTTGGGCATCTGCACAGTAGCGTTCTGTTGGCTTCTGTCGCATCGCTTTCTCCTCTTTCTATTTGAGTACAAATCTGGTGTAATTTCTCAAGTTAACTTGAGATCAAGGACTTTTTCATGCCCCAGGGTTTGGCTATCGGAGACCTTGCTGACCGCACCGGTTTGGCGGTGTCGGCAATCCGGTTTTACGAAACGCACGGCATCGTCAAACCTCTGCGCAACAAGGGCGGGCACCGCCGTTATGGCCGTTCTGACATTCGGCGACTGTCTTTTGTGATGGCTGCGCAAGCGCTTGGATTTCCACTCTCGGAAATCGCCGAACACCTGCATGCGCTGCCAGATCACAAAGCGCCGACCAAGGCCGACTGGACCCGGATCAGCACCCAATTCCGCAAAGATATCGACGCCCGAATCGCCGCTCTCGAAGAATTGCGCGACAAGCTTGACGGCTGCATCGGCTGCGGCTGTCTGAGCCTGAAATCCTGCGCGCTTTATAACCCCGCTGACATCAAAGGCAAGGATGGAAAGGGGCCACGCAATCTGACGCGTTTGCCTGCTTGACTTTCCGGTGTCATCGCCGTTCCCCTGCGGCGCATGGAACTCTCGACACGTATCACGAATATCACTGGTGGCGGCTCTGATGGGTGGGGTGTGTTTTATCGCGCGCGCCGGATGATCCGCGAGGGCATCAAGGTCACTGAACTCACGATTGGTGAGCATGATATCCGCACCCATCCCGACATCCTTGGCGCGATGCATGCGGCAGCCGTTGCCGGCCATACCGGCTATGCCGAGGTGCCGGGCATCCTCTCACTGCGCGAGGCGGTGGCCGCACGGATTACCGAGCGGACGGGCGTGGCGACAAAAGCGGCCAATATCCTGATCACCCCGGGCGGTCAGGCGGGCCTGTTTGCGGCCCATAATGCGGTGTGTAATCAAGGGGATACCGCGCTCTTCATCGATCCCTATTATGCCACCTATCCGGGCACAATCCGCGCTGTCGGCGCAGAAGCGCGAGCCATTGTCACATCACCTGATACGGCCTTTCAACCAACCTATGAGGCGATTGCGGCACAAGCGGCAGGCGCAAAATCCCTGTTGATCAACACGCCCAACAACCCCACTGGTGCGGTCTACAGCGCCGAGACACTCAACGCCATCGCACGCGCCTGCAAAGAGCATGACCTTTGGCTGATCTCGGACGAGGTTTATGACACGCAGGTTTGGGACGGCGCTCATATCAGCCCACGCACCTTGCCGGGCATGGCTGAACGCACGCTGGTCGTGGGCTCCATGTCGAAAAGCCACGCCATGACCGGCAGCCGTGTGGGCTGGATTTGCGGGCCAGAGGCGGCCATCACACATCTGATCAACCTTGCCACGCATACGACCTATGGCGTGGCCGGTTACATTCAGGATGCAGCCGAGTTTGCCCTTGGGCAGGGTCAACAGGTTGAAGAGGCTGTCGCGGCCCCATTTCTCCGCCGGCGCGCCTTAACGCTTGACGTACTTAAGGGCCAAAACGTCGTCCGCCCTTTGCCGATCCAAGGCGCGATGTACGCAATGCTCGATATCCGGGCGACAGGGCTCAGCGGCGAGGACTTCGCCAATGGTCTGCTCGACGCACACCATATTGCGGTTATGCCGGGTGAGAGCTTTGGCAGCGCTGCCGCCGGGCATATCCGGGTCGCGATGACCGTGGACGATGCCGATTATGTGGCCGCACTCCAGCAACTGGTGGCCTTCGCGCAGAACCATGTGCCGAAATAGCTGCCCGAAATCCGGCGGCAGCGCCCCTGAGAATCGGTTTATGCAGGGCCATGCTTTTTGATCTGCCCTCTGACGATGTGCTTTACGATGCGCTGATCGCGCGTAACCCGGCCTATGAAGGGCAAGCCTTTGTGGCGGTCCGCACGACGGGTATCTTCTGCAGGCTCACCTGCCCTGCCCGCAAACCAAACCGCGAAAACTGCACCTTCTTCGGATCAACCGCAGAATGCTTGGAGGCAGGCTTTCGCCCCTGTCGCCGCTGCCACCCGCTTGGCCCCGCGGCCGAGGCTGACCCCGGCATCACAAAACTCCTGGCGGCATTGGAGGCCGCGCCCACACGCAGATGGCAGGAGCGTGATATCGCGGCGATGGGCCTTGATCCCTCGACCGTGCGGCGCAGTTTCAAGCGGCATTTTGGCGTCACTTTTCTCGACATGGCCCGGCAAAGGCGGCTGGCCCATGGCTTCACCGCCTTGGGCAACAGCAAGGTGATCGACGCGCAGCTGGAGGCGGGGTTCGACAGCCCCTCGGGCTTTCGTGCGGCTTTTGCCAAGCTGCTCGGGCAAGCACCTGCAGAGTTCCAACGCGATGCCCTCTTACAGGCCGCGCATATCGCAACACCGCTGGGTGCAATGATTGCGGTCTGCGATCACAACGCGTTGCATCTTCTGGAATTTGCCGACCGCAAGGCGCTGCCCGCTGAATTGCGGCGGCTGAGGAAGATGGCCAAGGGGCAGATCGGCATCGGCGAAACCGCGATCACCACGCAGGTCAGAGCCGAGCTTGATGCCTATTTCACCGGAACGTCCGGCATTTTCAAAACCGCGCTCGCGCTGCACGGCACGCCCTTCACCAAGAACGTCTGGCGTGCCCTTCAAACGATCAAACCGGGCGAGACGCGCGGCTATGCCGCGCTCGCCAAAGCCATCGGTTCGCCGCAAGCCGTGCGCGCCGTCGCGCGCGCAAATGGTGCCAACCAGATTGCGATCATGATCCCCTGTCACCGGGTGATCGGCTCCAACGGCGCGTTGACCGGCTATGGCGGCGGGTTGTGGCGTAAACAGAAGCTTCTTGAAATCGAACATCTTCACGCAAGAAAGGCCCAGAGATGACACATCCTGCAGAAACGTTCCGCGCATTACATGTGAAGGGCGCGCCCCTTGTTCTGGTCAATGTATGGGACAAAGGATCAGCCAAGATGATGCAGAATATGGGAGCAAAGGCGCTCGCCACATCGTCAGCGGCGCATGCGTTCACGATGGGGCGCCCCGACGGCGGGCAGATCACGCGGGATGAGGCGCTGGCCCATGCAGAAGATATCGTTTCGGTCACCCATTTGCCGGTGCAGGGCGATTTTGAGAACGGCTTTGGTGATGATCCGGCGACCTGCGCTGAAACCGTGCGACTCTCAGCCGAAGTCGGGCTTGCCGGCATTTGCATCGAAGACACGGTTCTGCCGGGCAACGCCGCCTACGACTTTGACCTGGCGGTTGAACGGATCCGCGCTGCCGCAGTTGCGGCAAAGGAGTTGACGCATGATTTTGTGCTGACCGCGCGGGCGGACGGCATCCTGACGGGGCAATACGACACCGACGAAGCGATCAAGCGTTTGCAGGCGTTTGAGGCTGCCGGGGCAGATTGCCTTTACGCCCCGTTACCGCCTAGCCTTGACGATCAGGCGCGGATTTGTGCCGCCGTGGGGGCCCCGGTCAACGCCTTGGTTGCTGGTAGGTTTTGCGCCCATACGCTGGCTGACTTTGCGGATATCGGCGTTGCCCGCGTCTCCCTCGGCTCATCTCTGGCGCGGATCACCCATCGCGTCATGCATGACGCGGCAAAAGCGATGTTTGAAGACGGTCAGTTCAGCCCGCTCAGCGCCGGTATCGGCAGCAACGTCGTCGACCCACTTCTAAAGTAACAATAAGGGCCCGCAGTTTGCGCTGCGGGCCCTTTCTAAACACCCCGGACGGCGGGGTTTGGGGAAGGGACAGACCGTCCGGACTGCTTGTCTCGCCGATTAGAAGCGGAACGAGGCGCGCAATGTGCCTGTAAGCGCTTCGACGTCCAGATCATCGGTGACATAGTCGTCGAACTGGTGCTGCAGCACCTCGCCACCAATCATGAAAGTGTCGCTAAGCAGATATTTCACACCCAGACCGGCAAATGTGCCGTCGTCATCACCGTCAACTGCATCTGTACTAGAACTGGTTCTTGCTTGTGCGACACCGCCGGTCAGATAGGGAAGGAACCGCCCTGCATCATAACCCAGCAACAGCTTGGCACGTGTCACGGTGTCGAGTTCGAATGTGTCATCTGCAATGGCAAGCTCGGGCTCGATATTCGAACCATCAATGTCGAGTTCACCGCCCAGGACGATATTACCAAAATCATACAAATAACCGGCATGTGCACCAAAAAGCAGACCGGATTCATCACCGTCTAGCGCGTCAGTGCCGCCAAGCTCTGCTTCCAACTCACCAAAACCCAACTGAGCACCAGCGTAAAAACCAGTCCAATCTGTTCCTACTGGTGCGACCGGCACAGGTGCGACGGGCACCGGAGCGGGGGTTGCTACAGGCTCTGAAAGCCCGCCAGCAGATGCCATACCTGCAACAATGGCCAGGGGAGCGGCCAGCATGCTCGCACGAACGGCTTTGAATGTCGGTTTCATTTTTATCTCCGTTATTCGGGTTGTCGTGCTGTACAAGTGACATCGAAAAACACAACCACAATGCCCCTCACGCGGCTGTGATCGCAACCGGCGGCTTTGAGCGGAAGCCTTCAAAGAAGTTGGGCCAAATACCGCTTATTTTTGACACAATTACAGTGTTTCGGCGGTATTGTGTCGCAATCGGCGGAAATACGCGGTAAATTGTGGCGAAACCTTGGCGCGCTATGCTGGCTGTGACAGCCGCCCGCCGGTCGTGGGGGCAGCTGTTCCGGTCGTCCCTGGCGCCGAAATGGGCAGACCTTTGGCGCTGCGGACGGCAAGATAGGCAAATGCCTGCGCCTCGATCATATCGCCATCCAGACCGGCCTTTTCAACAGGTTCGACACCACATTCCAGAGTGGTCTTGAGCGCCTGCATCAGCGTCTGGTTCTTCCGTCCACCCCCGGTCACCAAAAGCTGCTGTGGCAGCGAAGGACAGCGAGCCAATCCGACCGCTACGCTTGCAACGACGGCCTGCATGAGCGTCGCCATCGCATCGGCATCCGAAAGCGCGGCGACCGCTTTGGTGAGCGGCGCAAAATCGTCCCGGTCCAGTGATTTTGGCGGCGCTTTGGCAAAGTAGGGATGAGCGAGGAAGTCCTGGACGATCGCATCACTGGCAGTACCCGCGGCTGCCAGCGCTCCACCCTGATCAAAAGGCTGGTTTCGGCGCGCCGACATGATGTCGTTCATGGGCGCATTGGCGGGTCCCGTGTCAAAGGCCAGAAGCGCACCGGGATCGGCGGGGTCGGCAAACCGGGGATCGATCCAGGTCAGATTGCCGACACCACCCAGGTTCAAAAAAGCCAACGGCGCTGTGGCATTGATCCATTTGGTCAGGGCAAAGTGATAAAACGGCGCGAGCGGCGCGCCCTGCCCGCCTGCGCGCATATCCGCGCTGCGAAAGTCCCACACGACGGGCACGCCAAGCGCATTTGCCAGTCGCGCACCGTCGCCACATTGATGCGTACCGCGCCCGCCCGGATCGTGGGCCAGCGTCTGGCCGTGGAAGCCTGCCAATTCCACACCCGCAAATTCGCGCATTAGCGACAGATGAGCCTTTTCAACCACGGCGGCAGCGACGCTCACATCATCGTCGGCCCACAAGCCCAAATGCTGGCGCAACACGTCGCGCTCATCATCAGCGTAAGCCCGATAATCGCTTGGGCCAAAATCCAAAATCTTAACGCCATCCGTCACCAGGACTGCAGCGTCAACGCCGTCAAGCGATGTGCCCGACATCGTGCCCAATGCCGTAACGACAGCGTCCCTCAACATATGCTTTCCCTTGCCAAACGACCTCTCTATAGACTGCCCCACGCCAAACACGGGAACAAGCAGATGACCTACCACCCCAAATCCGATTTCATCGCGGTGATGATGGAGCGCGGCTTTCTCGCCGATTGCACGGATTATCAGGGCCTTGATGAGGCACTGAGTGCGGGGGTGGTGCCTGCCTATATTGGTTATGACGCCACAGCGAAATCGCTGCATGTGGGCCATCTGATGAACATCATGGTCCTGCGCTGGCTGCAAAAGACCGGGCATAAGCCGATCACGCTGATGGGCGGTGGGACGACCAAGGTCGGCGACCCCTCATTCCGATCCGAGGAACGGCCCCTGCTGGACGATGCGGCGATCCAGGCAAATATCGACGGAATGCAAACGGTCTTTGCCCGTTACCTGCGCTATGGTGATGGGCCCACCGATGCGATCATGCTCAACAATGCCGAATGGCTCGATGATCTGAATTACCTGTCCTTCCTGCGCGATATCGGGCGGCATTTTTCGGTCAACCGGATGCTTTCGTTTGAAAGCGTAAAATCGCGGATCGACCGGGAGCAGTCGCTATCGTTTCTCGAATTCAACTACATGATCCTGCAGGCCTACGACTTTCTTGAGCTGAACCGCCGCTATGGCTGCCTCTTGCAGATGGGCGGGTCGGATCAGTGGGGCAATATCGTCAACGGGATCGACCTTACGCGCCGCGTGGCTGAGAAGGAGATTTACGGGCTGACGACACCCTTGCTGACCACAAGCGACGGGCGCAAGATGGGCAAGTCGCAAGGCGGTGCGGTCTGGCTGAATGGCGACATGCTGTCGCCTTACGAGTTCTGGCAGTTCTGGCGGAACACAACGGACGCCGACACCGGGAAGTTCCTGAAACTCTTCACCGAATTGCCGGTTGAGGAATGTGACCGCCTCGGCGCACTGGAAGGGTCCGAGATCAACGAAGCCAAGATCATCCTCGCCAATGCTGTGACTGGCTTGCTGCATGGTGCGGAAGCCGCTGAGGCGGCAGAATCCACAGCGCGAGAAGTCTTCGAGAAAGGCGGCGTTGGTGGTGACCTGCCGACCCTCACGCTTAGCGCCGAGGAATTGGGCGACGGGATTTCGGTCGTGCAGCTTCTCGTGCGTTCCGGTCTGGCCGGCAGCGGCAAAGAGGCGAAACGCCTCATCGCAGAGAACGGCGCCCGGTTGAACGACGCGCCGTTGAAGGATGCCGGTCTTTTCATGGATGCCGCGGCCTTGGCCGAACCCGTCAAGCTGAGTGCTGGCAAGAAGCGTCATGCTTTGGTGCAATTGGGTTAGGCACGCACCCGATTATCCCGACTGCTAGACTTCAGGCGTCGCCCGCTGCCATCTCAGCGAGGCGCCTGACCGTATTGAGATTGCGCATCGTGGCAACCGGCGCATGGGGCAATTGCAGCTTTGAGGTACCCATGCCGCTTGGGTAGTGGATGTAGATTTCGCGCACGCCGCAGACGACGCGTTCATCCTTTTGTCCTTTCAAATCCGCGACCATGGCAGGCTCTGCAGGCACATCCAGAAACAGCATCCCCAATCGCTTTGGATCTGCATCTGCAAAGGGATTCGCGTCAATAATCTGGCTGAGTTCCTCTGCGGTACGCACAAAGACGTCGACCGGCTTGCCTGCATGGGCGGCCAAGTGAGCCTCCAAACTCGATTTGACTGTTTCTGGCGCCTCGGACGACCGGCAAACAAGGTTGCCGGACTGGATATAGGTGCGCACATCAGCAAGCCCCGCCGCCTCTGCCATGGTGCGCAACTCCGCCATCGGCAGCTTACCTGTGCCTCCGACGTTCACGGCCCTCAAGAGTGCGATCAGTGTTTGCATGGGCAAAGCCTAGCGCAGGCCCGGCACACACAACACCCCAGACCTACAACAGCAAAAGATCCATCACGATCAATGTGACACCAATTGGAAAGGTGATGATGGTGGCAACGACAGCGGCTCCCAAGGCCGTCGGTCGCGGTGGCGGGGCCGCAATGCCCGAGATGCGGCGCGGTTTGCGTCTGGTCAGTTTCATGCCGCTCTTTAACCACGCCTTAGGTTTCCATCCGCTTAATGCGCCCATGGCGCCAGAACCTGCCCTGCCCTTGCAGCAACACCCCAATTTCGCCGCCGCATTGCGTCGCCTGGGCCAGCCTGTGCGGGTCACCGCGTTGTCAAACGCCGCGCCGGTCATCAATCTGCGCCGCTTCGGCGTCACCTTTGCATCTCGCGGTCCCGTCTGGGCCGAGGATGTACCCTGCGAGGCGCGCTGGGCGGACCTTCAGCAATCGGGTCTGCGCCTGATCAACGCTGACACCCAAGAGCCCGCCACCTACAAACAAGCGGGCTTTCGCATGATCACAACACCCGCCTTTGTGGCCGAACTTGATCTGACCGAAACGACCGAAACCCGCCTTACCCATATGAAAGCGAAATGGCGCAATGCCTGGCGGAGAGCACAAGACGCGAGCTTTCGCACTGATATCCGGCCTTTCGCGCTACATCGGCATGGCTGGCTGCTGGAGGCTGACCTCGCTCAGCAGCGCCGCAAGGGCTTCCGCACGCTCCCCCATGCCATTCTGAAAGCCTATGCCGATTGCCGCCCGCATGACACAATCGTCTTCACAGCAACCCGCAAAAGAACGCCCATCGCTGCGATGCTGTTTTTGCGGCATGGACCGGTTGCAACCTATCATCTGGGATGGACCGGGGCTGAGGGTCGCGCGCAGAATGCGCACCATGGCCTTCTCACCGCTGCCGCCGATTGGCTTGCCGCACGTGGACATATCCGGCTTGATCTGGGGCATGTCGACACCGAAACAGCGCCCGGCCTCGCGCGCTTCAAGATCGGCACGGGCGCCAAGATAACCCCATTGGGCGGAACATGGCTCCGCTTGCCCGGACGATAGCAGCTTTGCAGGCGCCTACCGACGGGTGATCGCCCGCGAAAGTCACTAAACCGGAGTGCCTGGCTGATGATCTTGACCCCAGCCAGGATCGCCCTGATCTTCGCGATCGTTGACCTGGCCCAAAGGCCCCTATCAAAGCAGGCACAGATGACCCGCTACTTCGTCTACGACGTCTTCACCGATCACCCCTTTGGCGGCAACCCATTGGCAGTGATCCCGGATGCGACCAACTTGCCAGAGGCATCGCTGCAAAAGATCGCCCGCGAGTTCAACTATTCCGAAACGACCTTCGTCTACCCCGCCAAAGACCCGGCCCACACCGCAAAGGTGCGGATATTTACCCCGACCATGGAGATTGCCTTTGCCGGTCACCCCACAATCGGCACGGCGCGCGCATTGCGTGATGAGGGGCATATGGGCGACATGGTGCTGGAGCTTGGCGTTGGCCCCATTCCCTGCACGTTCAACGATGGACAGGTGGCGTTCGCAACCTCCGCGCCGCTTGAGCGTCTGGCCCATCCCGATATTGCCCTTGTTGCTGCCGCGTTGGGCCTTCCCACAGAATCGGTCAAAACGGCGACCCATGCGCCAGTGCAGGCCAGCATTGGCTTGCCTTTTGTTTTTGTTGAGTTGCAAAAGGGCCAGCACCTCGATGCCTGCGCGCCATCCATTGATATCATCAAAGAGGGTGCCGCCCGGCATCCGGCAGGCATGGATTTTTCACTCCTCGCCTACACACGTCAGGGTGATCAGGTGAACGCGCGCATGTTCGCGCCGCTCGACAACATCCCCGAAGACCCCGCCACAGGCAGCGCCGCCGCGACATTGACCGCGCTTCTGACCGAAACGCAGGGCCATCCGCTTGATCTGACGATCCGCCAAGGCGTGGCGATGGGGCGCCCATCATTGATCCACGCCCGGTCTGACGACAGCACGCCCACGCGCATCACCATCAGCGGTCAGGCCGTGCGCGTGATGCAGGGCGAACTTGTGCTCTAGCCCTCTGGCATCCCTATGCGCGGACAGCTATGAAAGACGCATTCACGAGGGGCCATTTATGACCAACACGATCCTTGCCCGTTGCGAAGCAAACGGCCTGCGACTGACAGAACAGCGGCGCACGATTGCTGCAGTTCTCGAAGCGGCGGAGGATCATCCTGACGTGGAAGAACTGTACCAGCGTGCGGCGGCGGCCGATCCCAGGATTTCGCTAGCCACTGTGTACCGCACGGTGAAACTGTTCGAAGAGGCCGGTATCCTCGACAAGCACGAATTCGGCGATGGCCGCGCCCGGTATGAGGCGGCAGATCGCGATCACCATGACCATCTGATTGATGTTCATTCCGGTGAAGTGATCGAATTCGTCGACGAAGAAATCGAAGCCTTGCAGGAAAAGATTGCCGCCAAACTGGGGTACAAACTAATGGGGCATCGGTTGGAACTCTACGGCGTGCCACTCAAGAAAAGCGATAGCTGATGGATAACCTGCGCGGGGCCGCATTCATGGTCTTTGCCATGTTATGCTTTGCGGTCGAAGACGCGCTGATCAAGCAGCTTTCAGGCACAATCCCCGCAGGTCAGGTGCTCGCGCTGATGTGCTTTGGCGGGTTGCTTGTTTTGGTCACTTGGTCACTGATTGCTCATCTGCCACTTTGGCATGCCGACTACCTGCATCCCGGTGTGATTGCCCGCAGTGGTTGCGAAGTCATCGGCTCTTGCTTTTTCGTCTCTGCCCTTGCCTTGATTCCGCTGACAACCGCGTCGGCGGTCATTCAGGCTACACCGCTTCTCGTCGCGATGGCAGCATCGCTTTTTCTTGGGCAACCCATGGGCTGGCGGCGCTGGATCGCGATCACAATCGGCTTTTGCGGCGTCCTTTTGATCATCCGCCCCGGTATGGACGGCTTTGTGCCCTCGACCCTGTTGGCCGTGGGCGGCATGCTTGGCCTAACCGCCCGTGATGTGATCACGCGTGGTCTGAATGTCGGCCTTTCTGGCGTGCAGTTCGGCATGCATGCCTTTGCGATTGTGACCCTGCCCGCATTTCTCTTGCCCCTGATCCAGGGCCAAGCATTGGTCTGGCCGCAGGGCCGCGAATGGCTGCTGCTGGGCTGCGGTGTGGGCATCGGCACCCTCGCCTATATGTTTATCGTCGCTGCCACGCGCATCGGCAATGCTGGCATCATCTCGTCCTTCCGCTACAGCCGCATGCTGTTCGCCCTCATCATCGGTTTCTTCTTTTTTGCCGAGCGCCCCGACAAGGCGACCATGCTTGGCGCCACGATCATCATCGTCTCCGGCATCTACACCCTCTGGCGCGAGGCGAGAATCCACCGTGCTTCCCTTGCGGAAAATCCCGCGTTATAGAGCCACTGATACCGCTAACATCCCCTCCCAAAGGAGCCCGACATGAGCACCATTATCGACATCCATGCCCGCGAAATTCTCGACAGCCGGGGCAACCCCACGGTGGAAGTCGACGTGATCCTCGAAGACGGCACGATGGGCCGCGCTGCCGTGCCATCGGGGGCGTCCACCGGTGCGCATGAGGCCGTCGAAAAGCGTGACGGCGACAAATCCCGCTATCTCGGCAAAGGCGTTTTGGAGGCCGTCGCCGCCGTCAACGGCGAGATCGCCGAGGCGCTCGTGGGTTTTGATGCCACCGAGCAGGTCGCTATTGACGAGGCGATGATCGAACTCGACGGCACCCCGAACAAGGGCCGCCTGGGTGCCAACGCCATCCTCGGGGTCTCGCTCGCCGTCGCCAAAGCCGCCGCCGATTTCACCGCCCAACCGCTCTTCCGCTATGTCGGCGGCACATCGGCCCGCACCCTGCCCGTCCCGATGATGAACATCATCAATGGCGGCGAACATGCTGATAATCCTATCGATATTCAGGAATTCATGATCATGCCTGTGTCGGCCGCGAACATCCGCGAGGCCGTGCGCATGGGCTCCGAAGTGTTCCATACGCTGAAAAAAGAACTGAGCGCTGCGGGACACAATACCGGCATTGGTGACGAAGGCGGCTTTGCCCCCAACCTCGAAAGCACCCGCGTCGCGCTCGACTTCATCATGACGTCGATTGAAAAAGCGGGCTATAAGCCGGGCAAAGACATCTACCTCGCTCTCGATTGCGCTGCGACAGAGTATTACAAAGACGGCAAATACGAGATGGTCGGCGAAGGCATTTCGCTGAGCTCCCAAGAAAACGCCGAATACCTCGCCAAACTCGTCGCCGACTACCCGATCATCAGCATCGAAGACGGCATGTCCGAGGATGATTGGGACGGCTGGAAAACCCTGACCGACCTGATCGGCGACAAGGTCCAACTGGTCGGCGACGACCTTTTCGTCACCAACCCTGCCCGCCTCGCCGATGGCATCGCCAAAGGTTGCGCCAATTCCATGCTTGTGAAGGTCAACCAGATCGGATCGTTGACCGAGACCTTGCAGGCCGTCGATATGGCCCACCGCGCGCGCTACACCAATGTCATGTCGCACCGTTCCGGCGAAACCGAGGACGCCACCATCGCCGACCTCGCCGTCGCCACGAATTGCGGCCAGATCAAAACCGGCTCCCTCTCCCGCTCTGACCGGTTGGCGAAATACAACCAGCTGATCCGGATTGAGGAATTGCTTGGCGAAACCGCCATCTACGCCGGACGGTCGATCCTCAAGTGAGCACGCTTTCTACAGGCCTGCACGACGTCGCCAATGATCATCTGGCAACTGTGGTCACCTATTTGGAGATGACCGAACCACAGGCCCAAACGCCGCATCCGTTTCCAACGGACGCGGCGGTCGACCACCAAAAGCTTTCTGTTGCAGCTTATCTCGATATCTTCCGGGCCGTCGGCGCGCCTTGGCTCTGGACGTCACGATTGACCCTACCGGAAACGGAGCTGGCATCCATTCTTAACCATCCCGATGTCGAGACTTGGATTATTCAGAATGATGGCGGCACGATTGGACTGCTCGAACTGGATTTCCGGGAACCCGACGCATGCGAATTGGCCTTCTTCGGCCTGACGCAGGCGGCCACCGGCAAGGGTCTTGGCAAACCGATGATGTCGCTAGCGCAATCCCGCGCCTTCTCACGCCCCATCAGCAGGTTCCATGTCCATACCTGTACGCTCGATTCACTGCAGGCGCTGACCTTTTATCGCCGTAGTGGTTTCACGCCCTACAAGCGTGCGGTTGAGATTTTTGCCGACCCAAGGGCGTCCGGCGTGCATTCAAAAGAAGCCGGAGCCCACATTCCGTTTCTTTCTTGATAAGCGATCAATACAAAGCTGTGCATATATCGGATCAAAAGTCGCAAGGCAAAACCGACTTGCGCACGACATGACCAATCGCCACTCTGCAAAAATGCCTGCGCCCGTATTCCACATCAGACATGCCCGCTCCGACGATGATTTGGCGGCTGTGCGCGCACTTTGCTGGGCCTATCGCGACGTTCTGATCGACCGCACCACGGACCTGCCTGGCCTGGTCGATCATTACTATGCCGTGCCCGTCTATCAGCAATTGATGGACGACCTGCCGGGCAAACACGTTCCACCCGATGGCGAGATCTTTGTCGCAACCGAGGGCAGCCAGATCGTCGCCTGCGGCATGACGCACCGGATTGACGCCGCCACTTGCGAGATCAAGCGCGTCTACGTCACGCCAGAGGGTCGCGGCAAAGGCGTGGCGCGCCGGCTTTGCCGCGATGCCATGGATTGGGCGAAGGCGGCCGGATACAGACGCTTTGTCCTCGACACAATGCGGCGCCTGCCAGAGGCGATGGCGCTCTACGAGGGGATGGGATTCACACGCGCTGCCCCTTACCATGAACTACCACCCGATCTGACCCAACATATCGTGTTTTATGAACACCCGCTTTGAAGGATCATGCGATTGTCAAATCTCGGCGGCGCATGCGCGGCTGACCAAAAGAGCAAAAAACACATGACAGCAGACGACATCATCGCAAAACTCGACCTGCTGCCGCATCCTGAAGGCGGGTATTACCGCCAAACCTGGATCGCCGAAAATGCTGGGCGTCCGACCGGAACCTGCATCTATTTCCTGCTGAAAGACGGCGAACAGAGCCACTGGCACAAGGTCGATGCGACGGAAATCTGGCTCTACCATGCGGGTGCGCCTATCGTGCTTTCTCTCTCTGAGACCGATCAAGGCCCGGCGCGAGATCATACGCTTGGCGCGGACCTTGATGCGGGCCAAGCACCGCAAATCATTGTTCCCGAAGGATTTTGGCAGGCCGCGCGTACCACTGGCGATTGGACGCTGGTTAGTTGCACCGTCTCGCCCGGCTTTCAGTTTGAAGGTTTCACCCTGGCTGCACCCGGCTTTGACATCCCGCGCGCCTCATCCTGATGAGGCTTCATCCATCTCCGGCATCTTGCCGGTTTCCAGAATTTCCATCATCTGGTCGTGCAACTCTGCCTCGCGCGGGCCAATGATTTCACGCACCCGGGCAATGTAGTTTTCGTTCTCCATTACCGGGACCTCCGGGTCATAAGCATCCGCCAAGGAAAGCATTGAAGCCCGGTCCATCCGGTTGAACGCCGCCACCATCAGGTCAGCCCTATCATGAGCGATCCCCATCTGCTCAAGCGCAGAACGGCCCATGCGCAGAGAGCTGTCATAGGTATCACGGATAATGTCACGGCAACCCGCTGCCCAAAGCTCGTAGACGTGGTGTCGGTCCACCGCACGGGCGATGATGGGAAGATCGGGGAAAATGCCCTTCACGTAGCGCACCAGCCCCGTGATCTTTTCGCGGTCATCAATCGCGATGACGAGGATTTTCGCGTCTTGCAAACCTGCCGCATGCAGCAAATCAGGACGCGTCGCGTCGCCATAGTAAATCCGCGCGCCAAATCGGCGCATATTCTCAAGATGCTTGGCATTGTAGTCGATGACAGTCAGGCTGTAGCCCGCCGCGGAGAGGATGCGCCGCACGATGCCGCCGACCCGGCCTGCACCTGCAATGATGATCTCGCCCTGCTCTTCGATCTCATCCGCCGGTTCATCCGCCGCAATCGTGTAGCGCGGCGCGATCACGCGGTCGTAGAAGATGAACAAAGGTGGCGTCAGCATCATGGACAGCGCGACCACCAATAGCAGCTTATCCGCCAGATCCTGCGGCAGGATCAGATTGGTGACCGAAAACGACAGAAGGACAAAGCCAAACTCCCCTGCTTGCGCAAGGCTGAGCCCAAGAAGCCAGCGGTCTGAGCCACGAATACCAAACACGAAACTGAGGCCGATCAGGACAAGGATCTTGATCGCCATCAATCCAAGTGTCAGCCCGACGATCAGTAGCAGATTGTCGCCAAGCAGCTCAAAATCAATCGCGGCGCCAACGGTCATGAAGAAGAGGCCCAAAAGAAGGCCCTTGAACGGATCAATGTCCGATTCAAGCTCATGGCGATATTCGCTATTCGCCAGGACGACGCCGGCGAGAAAGGTGCCCAAAGCCGGTGACAGGCCAACAAGCGACATCAAAAGCGCGATGCCGATCACCATCATCAAGGCGGTAGCCGTGAAGAGTTCACGCAAATTCGCGGCGGCGATAAAGCGAAAGACTGGCCGCGTTAGATAGCTGCCTGCCCCGATCACCGCCGCGATGGCCACGACATTCACTAGCGCGGTCTGCCACCCGTTCAGCCCGTCAACAAGGCTCATCGCCTGCGCGTGGTCATCTTCACCATGGCCGTCCGCCGCACTGTGGGACAGATCAACCAGTTCCGGCATCACTAGAAGCGGCATGAAGGCCAGCATTGGGATGACCGCGATGTCCTGCGCCAGCAGGACCGAAAAGCTGGATTGGCCGCCGCCGCTTTTCATCAATCCTTTTTCATTCAATGTTTGCAATACAATGGCGGTCGAACTGACTGACATGATCAGGCCAATCGCCAGACCGACGGTCCAGCTTTCCCCCAGCATTATGGCCGCACCCATCACCAGCAACGCGGTCAAACCCACCTGACCGCCGCCCAATCCAATCAACTGACCGCGCATCGCCCAGAGCCGTTTTGGCTCCAGCTCCAAGCCCACAAGAAACAGCATCATCACGACACCGAATTCTGCGAAGTGCTGGATGGAGATGACGTCGACATCGAGAACGGCCAGCACGGGACTAATGACAATACCTGCAAGCAGATACCCAAGGACCGAGCCAAATCCCATCCGCGAGGCTATTGGCACGGCGATCACGCCAGCGATCAGAAAGATGAATGCGAGAAGAAGAAAATCAGTCATGACGGGCCTTTGCGTTGTTCGGATCATGCGCAGGCTGTGTCGGCTTTGGAAAGGGAGAGCGAGCAATAAATTGGTGGATCACCGGCAGCGACATCCCAAGCGATCCGCATGAAAGAAAAGATCGGAGCATGATGGCTGCCCATGGTGTCGCTGATCACAGGTGAATGCGCATCATTCACCGTCCGCGGACAGAGCGATTGGCAAAGCCGATGGCGGAGTCCGCCCATCCACCAGCTCCGCAAGAAAAAAGGGAGACCCGAAGGTCCCCCATAGTTTCGCTGATCAGGCTCACTCATTATGTACCGCTCGGTTTGTTGCCTGCGGCCCGACCTGCGCCGGGGCGAGCGCACCCGCCCCCGGAACTCTAGTTTTGGAGGCGGCAGTACCGCCTCCATGGAACATTACTTCCGTTTGTTAGGACGCTGTGTCAGCGCCGACGCTGCTGCCGTTTTGGCAGCTTTAGTAGATTTCGGATTTCTCAGCACTTTGGCTGCAGCAGACGCAGCCCGAGCACTTGTCACCTCCGAATTAGACTTCCTAGGCATTTAGCCCTCCGTCTTTTCCACAGGCAGTGCGTGGATAAACCATGTATTTCCTGTGGGTTGGCAGCGCGTCGTTGATTAGCAATCCTTTCTATGTCTCTTTCATTTCAGATCGACTCGAAAGAGCCGACTGCTTAGTCCCACGCCCGCACTGTTCAAGCGTGAGACAATCTGGGATCGGTGGTAGGACACCGATCCCAACCCTCAATTCCTCAGCTACATCCCGACGTGGCCCCACACGTATTGCACTTCATGCAGGTCCCGTTGCGCACCAGCGTGTAGTTGCCGCACTCGCCGCAAGGATCGCCTTCATAGCCCTGCATCTTTGCCTTGTCGCGCGCGGACATCGTTGTCGCCGTGCCCGTTGCCACAATGCTTTCGCTGACCTCGGGAACCAGTGTCTGCAGCGCCGCCGAAGGGTCCGTTCCTGTGGCCAAAGCCGTAGCACCCGCCTGACCACCCTGCAGCACAACCAGATCTTGCGGCATCCGCTTGCGCAGATAACCCGTCGACGAGATTTGTTTGAGCACTTCAAGCGACCGGGTCGCCGCATTCTCCGACGGTGCCTGGATATTCGACACGCCTTCCTGCTCACCGCGGCCAACATCGTCGAACGTGGCGCCTTCCGGTTTCACATGGGCCAGATCGGTCCGGTCGAGGTAGGATACGGCCAATTCGCGGAAGATATAATCAAGGATCGACGTCGCATTCTTGATGCTGTCATTGCCCTGCACCATGCCCGCCGGTTCGAACTTGGTGAAGGTGAAGGCATCCACGAATTCCTCCAGCGGCACGCCGTATTGCAGGCCGACCGAGACGGCGATGGCGAAGTTGTTCATCATCGCCCGGAAACCGGCGCCTTCCTTATGCATGTCGATGAAAATCTCACCGAGGGAGCCGTCTTCATACTCGCCGGTCCGCAGATAGACCTTATGCCCACCCACAATGGCTTTTTGCGTATAGCCCTTGCGCCGCTGCGGCATCTTTTCCCGCTCGCGGTTGCGCACTTCCTGAACGATGATTTTCTCGACGACCTTTTCGGCCAGCACCGCAGCTTTCTCCTGTGGTGTGCCGGTTTCCAGTGTTTCCATCGCCTCATCATCGTCTTCGACCAAGGCTGCTGCCAAAGGCTGTGACAGTTTCGAACCATCGCGATAAAGCGCATTCGCCTTGATGCCCAGCGACCAGCTAAGTTCGTAGGCCTTCTGGCAATCCTCAATCGTTGCATCATTCGGCATGTTGATCGTCTTTGAGATCGCGCCAGAGATGAATGATTGGGCCGCAGCCATCATGTGAATATGGCTCTCAACACTCAGATAACGCTTGCCTTTTTTGCCGCAAGGGTTCGCGCAATCGAAGACATTGTAGTGCTCTTCCTTCAGGAAAGGCGCGCCTTCAAGCGTCATCGTCCCGCAAACATGGTCGTTGGCCGCTTCGATATCCTGTTTCGAGTAGCCCAGATGCCGCAGCAGATCGAAGGTCGGGTCGTTCAGCTTCTCGGCAGGGATGCCGAGCGTTTTGGTGCAGAATTCCTCGCCCAGCGTCCATTGGTTAAACACGAACCGGATATCGAAGGCAGAGGCCAGCGCCGCCTCGATCTTGTCGAGTTCCGCCTGACCAAAGCCATGGCCGATTAGCGAGGTGTGGTTGATAGCCGGCGCCTGCCCCATGGAGCCATGGCCCACTGCATAAGCGATGATCTCTTCAATCTCGGCCGAGCCATAGCCCAACTGATCCAGCGCGGCAGGCACCGATTGGTTGATAATTTTGAAATAGCCGCCGCCAGCGAGCTTCTTGAACTTCACGAGCGCAAAATCAGGCTCAATACCGGTGGTGTCACAATCCATGACCAGGCCAATTGTGCCGGTGGGTGCAATGACCGAGACCTGCGCGTTGCGATAGCCATGCTTTTTGCCCAACGTCAGCGCCTCATCCCAGGACGAGACGGCCAGTTCAACCAAACGCGCATCCGGGCAGTTGGCGTGATCCAGAGCCACCGGCTTGACGTCGAGCTTGTCATAGCCCGTTGTCTTGCCCATGGCCGCCTGGCGATGGTTCTTGATCACGCGGAGCATGTGTTTTTCGTTCTTGGCGTAGCCGGGGAACGCACCCAACTCACCCGCCATCTCGGCCGAAGTTGCGTAAGAAACACCCGAAAGGATCGCCGTCAGCGCGGCACAAAGCGCGCGGCCTTCGTCGCTGTCATAGCCCAGCCCCATATTCATCAGAAGGCCACCGATATTGGCGTAACCCAGACCCAGCGTGCGGAAATCGTAGGAGCGTTGCGCGATTTCCTTCGATGGGAACTGCGCCATCATCACGCTGATCTCGAGCGTCACGGTCCAAAGGCGGGTCGCATGGATGTAATCCTCTACCTGAAACTGACCGTCCTTGTAGAAAGTCAGCAGGTTCATCGACGCGAGGTTACACGCTGTGTCATCCAGGAACATGTATTCAGAACAAGGGTTTGAGCCGCGAATCTCACCATTTTCCGGGCAGGTATGCCAGGCATTGACGGTGTCGTGGTACTGGATGCCAGGGTCAGCACAGGCCCATGCGGCATGGCCAACCTGCTCCCACAGATCGCGGGCTTTAATGATCTTGGCGACCTCACCGTTCTTGCGGTTGATCAACTTCCAGTTCGCGTCTTCCGCGACCGCCTTCAGGAAGGCATCAGTGACCCGGATGGAGTTGTTGGAGTTCTGGCCGGACACGCTGGAATAAGCTTCGGAATCCCAATCCGTGTCATAGGTCGGGAATTCGATGCTGTCATAGCCCTGCTTGGCGTAGTCCAACACACGCTTGATATAAGTCTCTGGGATCGCTGACTTTTTCGCATCACGCACAGCGGATGCCAGCGACGCGTTCGCCTTGGGATCGTAGGCCGCATCTCCGTCTCCATCCCACGACTTAATCGCCTGGAAGATCGCATTCAGGTAGCGTTCGTGCATCTTTGAGCCTGCGACGATGCTCGCCACTTTCTGCTCTTCAATAACCTTCCAGTTAATGAACTCTTCGATATCAGGGTGATCGGCATCGACAATCACCATCTTTGCTGCCCGACGGGTTGTCCCGCCTGATTTGATCGCGCCCGCAGCCCGATCGCCGATTTTCAAGAAGCCCATAAGGCCCGAGGATTTCCCACCGCCCGACAGCGGCTCACCCTCGCCACGCAGGCTGGAGAAATTAGTGCCCGTGCCAGAGCCATATTTGAAAAGCCGCGCCTCACGCACCCACAGATCCATAATCCCACCATCATTCACAAGATCGTCGTCAACGGACTGAATGAAGCAGGCATGCGGCTGCGGATGCTCGTAAGAGGACGCCGATTTGGTTAGTTCGCCGGTCTGGTAGTCCACATAATAGTGACCCTGCGCAGGACCATCGATCCCATAAGCCCAGTGCAGGCCCGTATTGAACCATTGCGGAGAGTTCGGCGCGGCGCGCTGCGTGGCCAGCATGTAGCGCATTTCGTCGAAATAGGCCCGCGCGTCTTCCTCGGTCGAAAAATAGCCGCCTTTCCAGCCCCAGTAAGTCCAGGCGCCCGCCAACCGGTCAAACACCTGCTTGGCCGAGGTTTCACCGCCAAAGGTCGCGTCCGCAGCAGGCTCTGACCGCCACAAGAATGACGGGACGCCCTTTTCCTTCACTTTCTTCAGCTTTGACGGAACACCTGCCTTGCGGAAATACTTCTGCGCGATGACGTCAGAGGCAACCTGACTCCAACCGCCCGGAATCTCACATTCATCCAGCTTGAAAACCACGGTTCCGTCCGGATTCCGGATCTCGGAGGTTGTCGTTTTGAATGCAACAGACGCATACGCATCCTTGCCGGCTTTTGTGAAATTGCGTTCGATTTTCATCTTTTTCTGCCCCTTCTTTTTTGACGCCGGTGCGCGCCTTGCTCTTTCGACACATGCACCATCGCTCTGGTACAAACACTCATGTTGCCGACCCGCTACAACGCCCTCATCCGTCCCGATCAACGATCAGGTGACAGCTCAGACATTGCGATTTGGCTTGCGCCGGTCTGCGAAATCGTCCCCGCGCCGACACTACATGTTGTGTTGTTTCCGTCGGCCCGCACAACCTGACGCAACTCACCCTAGTGGGTCAACGGGTTTTTAACACAAAATATAGATTAAATTTGTTGACGAACGTTCAGCAAACTGCCCCCGACGAGCCGAACCGATTCATCCACGAACTTGTCCACAAAGAGCGCGGCAAAGGGGATCACTAGAAATTGTTTTTGTGCGCACACTTAGCAAAGATTCTTGACAGAGTGTCTGAGGATATCCGCAGGACAGGAACCGCCTTCATAATGATTAACCAATGATTAATCGTGCGATTTCAAAGGTTAACAGGCCAGACGACACACAACTATAGGGATATGGTCGTCGATCAAAATGCCTATCTAAGGAGAGTGGTCGGGGCGGCGAGATTCGAACTCACGACCCCCTGTACCCAAAACAGGTGCGCTACCAGACTGCGCTACGCCCCGGACCGAGGCCGTCTTTAGCGGCACGAAACTGATTTGAAAAGCCCTAACTGTCAGTCTTTTCACCACAAGGCCGGATTGCGTCGGGTCCAAAGCTGGGATGCTGCATGACATCCCCAACCGAGACGCCCAAACGGCCCGTCATACCGCCATTCACCTCAAGCACCATCTGCACGCCGTCCCCCCCTGGAATAGGTGTCAGGTCACCGGGGATCGCGTTTTCATGGATGGAGAGTATTTCGCCGTCAGGTGCGATAAAGACCATATCAAGTGGAATCAATGTGTTCTTCATCCAGAAACTGACGGCCTGCGGTTGCTCGTAGATAAAGAGCATGCCGGACAATGTCGGAAGGTCCTCAACGAACATCAGACCCCTTGCGCGTTCTTGCGCGCTGTCGGCGATTTCAACGGTAAAGCTCGCCTGCCCCCAATCGCCGAAAATCGTGACCGTGTCCTCAGCACAGGCTGCCAATGCGGGCTGCCCGATAGAGATCAGACCAATCGCGATGACGGCAGGCTTCACTTGGCTGCGATCTCCCAGCCGACGACTTCAATCGCCATGCGTCCGCGTTCACCATCGACCAGGCGGATACCAATCGCCTCGCCCGACTGCAGATCAGACAGGCCAGAACGACGCAGCACTTCGACATGCACAAAAACGTCTTCATCATTGCCAAAGATATTCGCAAAGCCAAAGCCCTTGGCCTTGTCGAACCACTTCACCCGTGCTGGATGGATGGGTTTCTTGGCGATATCGGCAGGTGTAAACTCCACCATATCGCGCAATGGAACCGCGCTGTCACTTTGCGGTGGAACGATTGACAGGACTTCGGTCGCCTGCAGGCCGCGCTGGGTGTCCTGCACAATGATCTCGATGGTCGATCCATCAACAACCGAGCCCTGGCCGAAATTCCGCAGCACATTCGCATGCAACAAGATATCTGGTCCGCCAAGGTCGGCGATCACAAAACCAAACCCTTTCGAGGGATCGAACCACTTTACTTGTCCTTGCACCCGGCGTGTTTCGCTGGTGTCCTGCGTATCCATTGTCATTCCTCTGGGCGGCACCACGTCCTGGCGCGCTCCTTCTTCTTATTTACCACATTACGATCTCGAACAGAAAAAAACAGTGACTTCAACCACCTGAATTTCACGAAGCGTGAAATTATGGCGAAAGCCGCACCACATCCCACGTACCGTCTATCGTCTCGCGTGACCACCGAAAGCGGTCATGCAACCGAAAGGCACCATCTGACCAAAACTCGATCTCGGTTGGCACGATGCGGAAACCACCCCAGAACGGAGGGCGCTCCGGATCAGCCCCTTTATCTAACGTAACCATTGCAACGTCGGCCATCAATGCCTCACGAGAGGACAAAGGCCGAGATTGTTTGGACGCCCAAGCACCCAAACGGCTCTTGAGCGACCGGGACGAAAAATAGGCATCGGCAATCGGCCCATCTTCCTTGCTCACCAGACCGCGCACCCGGATTTGACGCCCCAATGACTTTGTATGCATCACAAACGCGGCCTTACCGTTTTGCAGCAATTCCTGCCCTTTCGCGCTTTCGTAGTTAGTGTAGAAAACAAAGGCATCCGGTTCGATATCTTTCAACAGCACCACGCGGACATTCGGCATGCCATCCGCATCAACGGTCGCAAGCGCAATCGCGTTTGGGTCGTTCACTTCTTTTTTTGCCGCCGCGGCAAGCCATTCGCGTGCAAGCACAAACGGGTCGTCACCCGCAAATATACCGCCACGATCCGACATGACAGGTCCCCAGCAATGCCCCCATAACTGCCTTAGGGTCATTCACGGCGACAGGCAACCGCTTTTGCCCCGATGCTCAATCTCTTGCTGAGGGCAGGACAATCGCCTAAACCGTTCAAAACCATAGATGACCACTGGGGGAAGGACGCCGATGACGGGGCAATTGATGCAGGGCAAACGCGGCCTCATCATGGGGCTGGCAAACGATAAATCCATCGCTTGGGGTATCGCCAAAGCCTGCGCTGATGCAGGTGCGGAACTGGCATTTTCCTATCAGGGCGAAGCATTGAAAAAGCGGGTTGGCCCACTGGCCGAATCTGTGGGGTCCGACATCGTCCTGCCATGTGACGTGGGCGATGAGGCCTCAATCGACGCACTGTTCAGCGCGTTGGAAGAGAAATGGGGCAAGCTTGATTTCATCGTCCACGCCATCGGTTTTTCCGACAAGAACGAGTTGCGCGGACGCTATGTTGATACCAGCCGCGACAACTTCCTAATGTCCATGGACATCTCGGTCTATTCGTTCACTGCAGTGGTTCAGCGCGCTGAAAAGCTGATGACCGATGGCGGCTCCTGCCTGACACTCACTTATTACGGCGCCGAAAAGGTCATGCCGCATTATAATGTGATGGGCGTGGCGAAAGCCGCGTTGGAAGCATCGGTGCGCTATCTGGCAGAGGATTTGGGCAAGAAAGGCATTCGCGTGAACGCAATCAGTGCGGGCACGATCAAGACCCTCGCCGCGTCCGGGATCGGCGATTTTCGCCTGATCATGCGTTGGAACGAATACAACTCTCCCTTGCGCAGGACGGTCAGCCAGGAAGAGGTGGGCAAGTCTGCGCTTTATCTGCTTTCCGACCTCGGCAGCGCTGTCACCGGAGAGGTGCATCACGTTGACGCAGGATATCACGTCGTCGGTATGAAAGCGGTCGACGCACCCGACATCACAAAGGAATAGCGCAATGACCTGGGCCGCCATATTGACGCTGGCGGGGTTGCAGGCCCTGATTGCGATCAGCCCGGGCCCCGCAGCCGTGGTGACAATCAAGACGGCCGCGTCACAGGGGGTGAAAGCGGGCCTTGCGCTCAGCTTCGGGCTCGCCAGCGCTATCCTGATCTGGGCGTCTGCCGCCCTCGCGGGCCTGTCGATTGTCTTTGAGGTGGCGCCCTACCTGCAAACGAGCTTGCGCATTGCAGGTGGTCTGTTCCTGATCTGGATCGGCTGGAAGATGTGGCGGCATGCTAGAACCCCCATGCCTGATCCTGGTGCCGCACCTACTATCGGGGTCGCGCAGCTTATTCGGCTGGGACTTTTGACAAATCTCGCGAACCCCAAGGCACTGGCCTATTTCGCGGCTGTCTTTGTGGGCATCATGCCTGCCGACCCAACCTTTGCGATAGCCCTGACAATCCTCACGGTGATCTTTGTCATTGAGTTTGCGTGGTATGCAGCACTCAGCATGGCGTTTTCGCGCCCCTCACCCCGCCGCGCCTATCAACGCGGCAAGACGTTTATCGACCGCGCCTTCGGCGGCATTGTCGCGCTTTTGGGCGCGCGCATTGCGTATAATTAGGACCAGAAGCCATGACCGACAATCGCCTGCCTCATGAAAAAGGGTTCCATGTCAGTTGGGATCAGATCCATCGCGACAGCCGCGCGCTGGCATGGCGTCTCGATGGCAAAGGCCCAGACAATGGGGCGTGGCGTGCTATCGTGGCGATCACGCGCGGCGGCATGGCCCCGGCGATGATCGTGGCGCGTGAGTTGGACGTCCGTACGGTCGATACGATCAGCGTGAAATCCTACCATTCCGGCGGCGGTCAGGCCGATCAGCGCCGCGATGCTGAGGTTTTGAAGTCGCCAGATGCAGAGATGATGGGCGATGGTACAGGCATTCTGATCGTCGACGATCTTGTGGACAGCGGCAAGACGCTAGAGCTGGTGCGCGCCCAGTACCCGAACGCGCATTTCGCCACCGTCTATGCCAAACCGCAGGGCGAACCGCAGGTCGACACGTTCATCACCGGCGTCAGCCAGGACACGTGGATCTTTTTCCCATGGGACATGGCCCTGCAATATGTTGAGCCCTATCGTGGCCGGGACTGACGCGACGACACGCACATCCAGCACTTTCGCTCCACCCGTGATGGAGGCACGGCGCTGGCTCGCTGGCGTTGAACATCCCAAAGACCGCCCACTCCTGAATGTCAGCCAGGCTGCACCGGTAGATCCGCCACCGCCCCCTTTGCGCGAGGCGATGGCGGATATCATTCTCAATCAGCCAGACAGCCATCTTTACGGCCCCGTTCTGGGTCTGCCCGCCTTACGTGAAGAGGTGGCCCGTCAGTGGAGCAACTCATACCGGGGTGCGATCGCCCCTGATCAGGTGGCGATCACTTCGGGGTGCAATCAGGCCTTCGCCGCCGCTATCGCGGCGCTTTGCACCGAGGGCGACGCCGTCATCATCCCTGTCCCGTACTATTTCAACCACCGCATGTGGCTGGATATGTCGGGGGTCGCAACAATTCCCCTGCAAGTGGGCCCCGGTATGATCCCGGATGCTGCACAGGCAGAGGCCCTCATTACGCCACACACCAAAGCCATTGCGCTGGTCAGCCCCAACAATCCCTGCGGCGTCGAATACCCCGCCGCCACCTTGCGCGCCTTCTTTGAACTCGCCAAGCGGCACGGGATCGCGCTCATCGTCGACGAAACCTATCGCGATTTCGATAGCCGCGACGGCGCACCGCATGATCTTTTCAGCGATCCCGACTGGGCCGACACGCTGATCCATCTTTATTCGTTCTCGAAAGCTTACCGGCTGACCGGACATCGCGTGGGGGCGCTGGTAGCCAGTGCCGCGCGTCTGGCAGAGATCGAAAAGTTCCTCGACACTGTCACCATTTGCCCGAACCAGCTTGCCCAACATGCGGCGCTTTGGGGCATGCGGAACCTTTCGGACTGGTTGGCCGGTGAACGGGCCGAGATTCTGGACCGGCGTGCCGCGATTGAGGATTACTTCCCCATGCTTTCGACCAAGGGTTGGCAGCTTCTGGGCAATGGTGCCTACTTCGCCTACATGACCCACCCGTTTGCGATGTCATCGGCAGAACTCGCCAAGCGGCTCGTGCGCGATGCGAGTGTGCTTTTACTGCCCGGCACCATGTTCATGCCATCTGACTTACCGGGCGGCGACCGCCAGGTCCGCATCGCTTTTGCCAACATTGATCGCGCCGGGATCAAGACCCTTTTCACCAGGTTGTCAGACCTGCCCTACTGACCCTTGCGTAGCGCCGCAGGTGGCCGTATTCATGCGCAATCTCAACGGGCGGATTGGCAGAAAATGGCTGAAAAAGGCAAGACTCGGTACGGCGCATGGATCATTGTCGGGGTCATTCTCGTCGGCTTGGCCGGGTTCGGAACCGGGGGTCTTTCCGGCAATTTGCGCCCGGTTGGCACCGTTGGCGAAAAGGAGATCACCGTTGCCGCCTATCAGCGTGCCCTGAACGAGCAGGTGCGCGCGCTGTCTGCACAATTCGGGCAGCCCATCTCGCTGCAACAGGCGCAGGCTTTCGGCATTGATCAGGCAGCACTCGCACAGATCATCCTGACCCGCGCGCTCGACAATGAGGCGACACAATTGGGCATCTCAGCCGGAGACGAACGCGTCTTTGATCGCCTGCAAAGGATCCCCTCATTCCAGGGTGCAGGCGGCTTTAATCGCGAAACCTACCGGCTTGCGCTGCAACAATCAGGCCAGACACCCTCCGAGTTTGAAACCGGGCTTCGTGAAGAGATCGCGCGCACCTTGCTGCAGGGCGCCGTTGTCAGCGGCATCCCAGCCGTGGACGCCTATGCCGATGCGCTGGTGCAATATATTGGCGAGCGGCGCGACATCACCTGGGCCGTTGTTAATGCAGATGCGCTGACGTCACCCGTTCCCGGTGCCACCGAAGCTGACCAGCAAGCTTATTATGACGCGAACCCCGAGGCGTTCACGCTGCCCGAAACCCGCGACATCACCTATGCCTGGCTCACGCCAACGATGATCCAGGACCAGATGGAAGTGGACGACAGCAGCATTGAGGCGCTGTATCAGGCGCGGATCAACGAATTTGTGCAGCCGGAACGGCGCCTTGTCGAACGGCTCGTCTATCTTGATCAGGCCCGTGCGGAAGAGGCGATTGGCCGCATCAATGCGGGCGAGGCAACCTTTGAAGATCTTGTCATCGAACGCGGGCTCTCCCTTGCCGACATCGATCTTGGCGATGTCAGCGAAGAGGACCTGCGCGGCGCTGGTGAGGCCGTCTTTGCCGCTGGTCCGGGAGATGTTGTGGGCCCCTACAACTCCCCGCTTGGCCCCGCGCTTTTCCGGATGAACGCCATTCTGCAAGCGCAAGAAACGAGCCTGGAAGAGGCAACGCCAATCCTGCGCGAGGAACTGGCCGCCGAGTCGGCGCGCGGTTTCATCAATGACAGTGCAAACGGGATCATCGATCTGCTCGCTGGCGGTGCGTCGATGGAGGATTTGGCCGAACGCACGGATATGGAGCTTGGCACCATCAACTGGACGGCGGACATTTTCGAAGGCATCGCCGCCTATGACGCCTTCCGGCGCGAGGCTGCACAGGTGCAGGAAGGTGCCTTTGCCGAGCTGCACGATCTGGCGGATGGTGGCGTTTTTGCCCTGCGCCTTGACGGGATCACACCGCCAACGCTGCAGCCGCTTGACGAAGTGCGCGACGCTGTGCGCGAGGCGTGGCAGGCCCAGGCGCGCCAAGAGGCGGTGATCGCCACAGCGGAAGAGATCGCTGCCGACATTCGGGCACTGACCGACTTCACGACCCTTGATCTGATCCCACAAACCGATGCCGACCTCACACGGCGCAGCTTTGTTGAAGGCACCCCACCCGATTTCAACGACCAGATCTTTGAAATGGCGATTGGTGAGGTCCGGGTGATCGATGCAGCCGACCGCGCGCTGATCGTCCGGCTTGACGATGTCCGCCCGCCCGACCCTGCTGACGAAGGCACCATAGCGCAGCGAGAGGCCCTGGCGGATACGGCGGCCCAAGGCATCGCGCAGGATATCTTTGATGCCTATGCCACCGCATTGCAGGAGCGGACGGAGCTGACGATCAACGAAACCACCCTCAACGCCGTGAACGCCCAGTTCCGATAGGTCGCAAATGCCACTTTTGCCTGATTATGCCGATTTCGCCAAAGGCTATGATGCGGGCGAAAACCAGATCGTGTTTACCCGGATTGCCGCCGATCTCGACACGCCCGTATCACTGATGCTGAAGCTGTCGGGCGCGGGCAAAAATGCCTTCATGCTCGAAAGCGTGACGGGCGGCGAGGTGCGCGGACGCTATTCCATCATCGGGATGAACCCTGATCTTGTCTGGGAATGTCATGGTACGAACTCACGGGTGAACCGCAATGCGCGCTTTGACGACGACGCGTTTGAGGATTTGTCGGATGATCCTTTGACCGCACTCCGGGCACTTCTCGCCGAATCGCGGATCAACCTGCCCGCCGATCTGCCTGCCGCCTCGGCGGGACTTTTTGGCTATCTGGGTTATGATATGATCCGGCTGATCGAACATCTTCCTGACATGAACCCTGATCCGCTTGATCTGCCTGACGCGGTGATGATGCGGCCTTCGGTGGTTGCCGTCCTGGACGGGGTAAAAGGTGACGTCATTCTGGTCGCCCCCGCTTACGTCAAATCTGACCTTTCCGCCCGTGCCGCTTATGCGCAGGCGGCTGAGCGCGTCATGGACGCCCAACGCGCCCTCGAACGTCCCATGCCCAGTGAGACACGCAGTCTGGCGGACCCTGCCCCAGTGGCGCCGCCCGTGTCGAACTTCACCCATCAGGGCTATCTGGATGCGGTTGAGAAGGCCAAAGAGTATATTCGTGCAGGCGATATCTTTCAGGTCGTGCCGGCTCAGCGTTGGACCCAGGATTTCCGCGAACCGCCCTTCGCGCTTTATCGCTCCTTGCGGCGCACCAACCCCTCGCCCTTCATGTTCTTTTTCAACTTCGGCAGCTTTCAAGTTATCGGCGCCAGCCCCGAAATCCTGGTCCGCGTCTTTGGTAGCGAGGTCACGATCCGCCCAATCGCGGGCACACGTCCTCGTGGTGCGACCCCTGAGGAAGACAAAGCGCATGAGGCAAGCCTGATGGCCGATGAAAAGGAACTGGCTGAGCATCTGATGCTCCTTGATCTCGGTCGGAATGATACCGCGAAGGTCAGCAAGATCGGCACCGTGCGCCCAACCGAAAAGTTCATTGTCGAACGCTACAGTCACGTGATGCATATCGTTTCCAACGTAGTTGGCGAACTGGCCGAAGATCAGGACGCGTTGAGCGCGTTTTTTGCGGGCATGCCTGCGGGCACTGTCTCTGGCGCGCCGAAGGTCCGCGCCATGGAGATCATTGACGAGTTGGAGCCTGAAAAGCGCGGCGTCTATGGTGGTGGCTGCGGCTATTTCAGTGCGGGCGGCGACATGGATATGTGCATCGCGCTACGCACAGCCGTGCTGAAGGACGAAAAACTCTACATTCAGGCGGGCGGCGGTGTCGTCTATGACAGCGATGCAGAGGCCGAGTTTCAGGAAACCGTGCACAAATCTAACGCGATCCGCAAAGCGGCAGCGGATGCACGCATGTTCAACGGCAGCGGAAACTGACCTTACTCTGCGGCAACACTGCCTTGCAGAATGGCTGAGACGGGAGCGAGCGCGATCTGCGCGCCGTCATTCTCGGCGCCCCATGAGGCAAGTGCTGCAATCGTATCGTCGGTCAATTCAGCCAGGATAATCCCGTTCCCCGCCTGCCGCGCGCGGAACGCGGCCTGATCAAGGGCCCGTCCGATAGCAGGCGCGCCTTCGGCATCAAGCGCACGCAAGACCGGCGCGGCTGGCAATCCGACCTGTTCGGCGCCACGGATTGCATTGCTGAGACCGCGTTCAACAACGATTAGACCGCGCCCTTCTGATTGCAGCACCTCGATCACCTGCGTGGTGACAGCCCGGTTACTCTGCAAAAGACCATTCGCGCCGGAGAACAGCGCAACCGTTTCGGGCAGAATGTCAAAGGCCGCTTCAAATGCCACCTCAACATCCGTGGGAACCGCCCCTGCGGGAAGCGATGTTTGCATCACAACTTCCACGCCAGCATCGCGATAGGCCTGCATCCGCGCCGTCGCGTCATCTGCCAGCGCATCAACAACGACGGTGGCCGGAAACGGTAATGCGGCGATTTGCGCGGCACCGTCACCTTGTCCTTCATCAATCAGAAGGATCGACATCAGCGGTACATCCGGTGTGGCCTCAAACACAGTTGCATAACGTTCAAGCGCGGGCAGATCGTCAAGGCCGCTATCGTCAACCACAACTTCCGCCTCCTGCCCTGCGGTCTCGGACGGCTCCGCGCCCGGGCGGTTGACACGGACACCGGTATTGACCTGCGGCAGCGGTGTTTCGGTTGTGTCCTGCACTGCGATGATTTCAGGTGCAGGTTGTGGCGCTTCCTCCACCGGTGGAATAGCCACGATCGCGACGGGCGGCACTTCGGCAGGTTGCGGCACAGCAGGGGCGCTGTCCTCCTCCGGCACGACGGGTTCTGCGACGACGGTCTCTGGGACTGTGGTTTCTGGGACTGGGACGATGGATTCGGTTGCGGTAGGCGCATCTGCCACGTCGGTTGATGGCGCTGGGGGCTCCTCTGGCTGGATGGGCGCGGTCGCGACATCACTCGACGGCACTGGCTGATCTTCAGGCTCGGCAGGCACGGCTTCCGCAACTGTTTCAGTTGGAACAACGGGCTCTTCCGGCTCGACGGCCACGACCGATGGTTCCTCTTCTGCAGTCTCGGTCTCGACTTCCGGCGCGGGTGGTTGTGTGGCGATCACAACATTTGCCTCGGGCGCAGGCGCAACCGGCGCGGTGACGACATCGCGCGGCAGTTGCGGCGGCTCCGGCTCGCGCGTGATGTCCGGGTCTTCACTCGGCGTGGGGACGACCAATTCGGTTGTCACGGCAGGTGCGGCGGGCGGCGCTGGCGGTGTCGTCTCCGTCAATGGCGCGGCGACATCAACCTCTGGCTGCTCCACCTGCGGTGTCTCGACAGCCACGACAGGCTCTTCGGGGGCCGGTTCCGGTGCTTCAACCACGGCGATTGAGGTTTCCGCCACGGTCTGGGGCGCGGCCACTTGCGGGGTTTCCGGCGGCGCATTTCCTGCCGGTAAATTGGCGACCTGTGATGCAAAGCCAAGGCCCACACCGCCCAGTATCAGCCCCCATAAGCTGCCCGATACATACCCGCTCATACTGCCACTCACCTTGTCATACGCGCTTGATCACGCCGTTCCACCTTGACGCCATATCGCGTCCCGGCCCATGTATAGCACAACTTATACCGTCAGCGATGGGTTTGGCGGTAGCCCCTAATTCGCTTTACGCGGGATTTTACCATGCTGCTGCTCATCGATAACTACGACAGTTTCACCTATAACCTGGTCCATTACCTGGGCGAATTGGGCGCAGAGGTAGTCGTGCGGCGCAATGATGCGCTGAATACGCAAGAAGCGATGGCGATGCGCCCGGATGCGATTTTGCTGTCACCGGGCCCTTGTGATCCGTCGCAGGCGGGCATCTGTCTGGCGCTGGTCGCCGCCGCCGCCGAGACGAGGACACCGCTGATGGGCGTTTGTCTGGGCCATCAGGCGATCGGCGAGGCGTTTGGCGGCAAGGTCGTCCGCTGTCACGAGATTGTCCACGGCAAGATGGGCGCGATGAAACACACCGGAAAGGGCGTCTTTGCCGATCTGCCAAGCCCCTTTGACGCCACACGCTACCATTCTCTGGTTGTTGATCGTGCCACCCTGCCCAACAGTCTTGAGATCACAGCCGAACTAGAGGACGGCACAATCATGGGCCTGCAGCATAAAGACCTGCCCATTCACGGTGTACAGTTTCATCCCGAGAGCATTGCTTCAGAACATGGTCACAAGCTGTTGCAGAACTTCCTCGACCTGACAAGGGTGCCCGCATGAGCGAGGCGCTCAAACCGCTGATCCACGCCGCAGCCGAAGGCCCCTTGAGCCGTGCGGAGGCTGAGCAGGCTTTCGAGATCCTTTTTGAAGGTGACGCGACCCCATCGCAAATCGGTGGGTTCCTGATGGCTTTGCGGACACGCGGTGAAACGGTCGATGAATATGCGGCCGCCGCCGCCGTCATGCGTGCCAAGTGTCTGCCGGTGAAAGCGCCCGAAGGCGCGATGGATATTGTCGGCACCGGCGGCGATGGCAAACACACGCTGAATATCTCAACGGCAACGGCCTTTGTCGTGGCAGGCGCGGGCGTGCCTGTGGCAAAACACGGCAACCGCAACCTGTCATCCAAGTCAGGCACCGCCGATGTGCAAGGTGAGATGGGGATCAATGTCATGGTTGGCCCGGACGTGGTTGAACGCGGGCTGGCCGAGGCGGGCATTGGTTTCATGATGGCGCCGATGCATCACCCGGCGATCAAACATGTGATGCCGACGCGTGCCGAACTTGGCACAAGAACGATATTTAACATATTGGGTCCACTAACAAATCCGGCCGGTGTGAAACGCCAACTGACCGGTGCTTTCAGCCGCGATCTGATCCGGCCCATGGCCGAAACGCTGCTTGCGCTGGGGTCGGACAAGGCTTGGCTCGTCCATGGTTCGGACGGCACGGATGAGCTGACGATCACCGGCACGTCCTGGGTTGCAGCGATTGAGGACGGTTCCGTGCGGGAGTTCGAGATCACGCCAGCGGATGCGGGCCTCCCGACACATGACTTCAGCGCCATTGTCGGTGGCACGCCCGAAGAGAATGCAAATGCCTTGCGCACCCTTCTGGACGGGCAAGAGAGCGCCTATCGCGACGCGGTATTACTCAACGCAGCCGCAGCCCTTTTGGTGGCCGGCAAGGTTGAGGCACTGCCCGATGGCGTTGCGCTCGCCAAGCAGAGCATCGATACGGGCCACGCGAAGCAGGCAGTCGAGACGCTGGCGCGCATTACCTCAGCAGCGTGATGTTCGACCTCTCCCGCCTCGGTGCCTGGGGTGACTTACCGTTCTTTTCTGACGATCTGCCCGCAATCGCAGAGCGTGTTGGCACCGACATCCTGCCGCCACCAAAACTGACCTTTCGGGCGCTGGAGCTTTGCCCGCCGGACCAGACAAAGGTCGTGATCATCGGACAAGACCCGTATCACACGCCGGGCAAAGCTGATGGGCTGGCCTTCTCAATCCCTACGGATTTCCGCGGTCGGTTGGACAGTTTGGGCAATATTTTCAAAGAGATCGCGGATGATATTGGCGCGGAGCGTAGCGAGACCGACCTGACCGATTGGGCCAATCAGGGGGTGCTCCTGCTGAACACTGCCCTCACCGTCCCGCCCGGGCGACCCAAGGCCCATGCGAAGATCGGCTGGACAAAGCTGGTCAATCAGGTCCTCGACCATCTGAACGCCGCACCGCGCGCCTTCCTCCTCTGGGGTGGCCCCGCTGGGACATTCGCCAAACCACTTGCCGCACATCATCTCATCCACACATCCGCCCATCCCTCACCCCTGTCGGTCCACCGTGGGTTTTTCGGCTCGCGGCCATTTTCAAAGGTGAACCAGTGGCTTATTGATCGGGGCCAAGAGCCAATCCATTGGGCGGACCCATGAGCGACATTCTGGAAAAGATCAAAACCTACAAGCTGGAAGAGGTCGCAACCCGCAAAGCCAATCTGCCTTTGAGCGACATCGAGGCGCGTGCACATGATGCCCCCCCGGTACGCGGGTTTGCCGAACGCCTCGCCGATGCGGCACGCGAAGGCTATGGCCTGATTGCCGAAATCAAAAAGGCCAGCCCGTCCAAAGGTTTGATCCGCGCCGATTTCGACCCGCCTGCCCTTGCTGAGGCCTATGCCGCGGGGGGTGCGACCTGCCTTTCGGTTCTGACGGATGGCCCCTCATTTCAGGGCGATGACAGTTACCTCACCGCCGCCCGCTGCGCCTGCGACCTCCCCGCCCTGCGCAAGGATTTCATGTATGACACCTATCAGGTGGCCGAGGCGCGCGCGCTGCACGCTGATTGCATTCTGATCATCATGGCGAGCGTCAGCGATGCTCAGGCACAAGAGCTGGAAGATGCGGCGTTTGAATGGGGCATGGATGTGCTCTTGGAAGTGCATGATGCGGCGGAGCTCGAACGTGCGAGCCTTCTGAAGTCACCTCTGATGGGGATCAATAACCGCAATCTCAAGACCTTTGAGACCACGCTTGATACGACACGGACCCTGTCAAAGCTTGTCCCCGCCGACCGCACGATTGTCTGCGAAAGCGGGCTGAACACGGCAGATGATCTCGCAGATATGGCTCGCTACGGCGCGCGGACTTTCCTGATTGGTGAAAGCCTGATGCGGCAGGAGGATGTGGCCGCTGCAACCCGCGCCCTGCTCGCCAATCCGCCGCAAGGGGGGATGTGAGCCATGGCGCTTTCGCATTTTGATCGCGATGGTAAGGCACATATGGTTGATGTGTCCGACAAGCCCGTCACCGCGCGCATTGCCGTGGCCGAAGGGTATGTGAAGATGACCCCCGAGACCCTTGCGATGATTGAAGAAGGCCGCGCCGATAAAGGTGACGTGCTGGGCATCGCGCGGGTCGCGGGGATCACGGGCGCCAAGAAGACAGCCGATCTGATCCCGCTCTGCCACCCGCTTCCAATTACCAAGGTGGCACTTGACCTTTCACCCGACGCAACCCTGCCCGGCATCCGCATTCGGGCGACCGTCAAAACCGGCGGGCAAACCGGGGTGGAGATGGAGGCGCTGACCGCCGTCAGTACCGCAGCCCTCACAATCTACGATATGGTCAAGGCGGTGCAGAAGGATATGGAGATTGGCGGCATCCGCCTGACTTTCAAGGATGGCGGCAAGTCCGGCCGGTTCGAAAACCCATGATAACCACCGAAGAGGCTCTGGCCCATCTTTTCGCGTTGGTGAAACCGGGCGAGACCGAACATGTACCACTGCGCGAGGCGGCTGGCCGGGTTCTGGCTCAGGACGTTTCGGCGAAGCGAGATCAGCCGCCCTTTGCCGCCTCAGCGATGGATGGCTATGCGGTGCAAGACGTAGATGCGATGCCTGGTTCACGCCTGAAAGTGATCGGCGAAGCGGCGGCGGGGCATCGCTTTGACGGCGAAGTCAGTGGCGGGCAGGCCGTGCGCATCTTTACCGGCGCACCGCTGCCAAATGGCACTGACCGCGTGATCATTCAGGAGGATGTGACGCGCGAAAATGACGTCATCACATTGACAGACGACCTGGAAATGAAGCCGCATGTACGGCCCGCCGGCGCCGACTTTCGCGCCGGAGACACAATCCGCGCCCCGCGTCTTCTGTCGCCTTCTGACATCGCCCTTCTTGCGGCGATGAACATCGCCAAAGTGCCGGTGACGCGCAAACCGATTGTCGAGATCATTGCAACGGGCGATGAACTCGTCCAACCCGGTGAGGACCCCGGCCCGGACCAGATCATCGCCTCCAACAGCTATGGCCTCGCCGCATTGGTCGAAGAACATGGCGCCATCGCCCGCCTCCTGCCCATTGCCCGCGACAATGCCCCGGCCCTGCGGCTTGCCTTTGAATTGGCCGAGGATGCGGACCTGATCATCACCATTGGCGGCGCCTCGGTCGGTGATCATGACCTTGTCGGCGACATCGCTCAGGAACAGGGGATGGAACGCGCCTTTTACAAGATCGCCATGCGTCCGGGCAAACCCCTGATGGCGGGCCGGATGGGCGATGCAACCATGATCGGCCTGCCCGGCAACCCGGTCTCCGCGATGGTTTGCGGGCAAATCTTCGTTCTACCTATCATACGGAAAATGCTGGGTCTTGGCGAAGCACCTGCCCTACGCGAAAAAGCCCCACTTGCCGCTCCCATCGGGCCAAATGGGCCACGTGAACACTACATGCGCGCCCGGCTGGACTCTGACGGTGTGACTGTGTTCGACCGACAGGACAGTTCCCTGCTCACCGTGCTTGCCGACGCCAACTGCCTTGTCGTCCGCCCCATCGCCGATGGTGCACGCGCGAAAGGCGAGATGGTTGAGATCATTCATCTTTAGCCTCAAATGCCCAACATCAAGGCAATTGACACAAAACAGGAACATCAATAGAACATAAGAAAAACCACGGTGGGGGAGCAGCCCAATGTTGACGAAAAAACAACTGGATCTCTTGGAGTTTATTCACAAGCGCGTGCAACGTGACGGCGTGCCGCCCAGCTTTGATGAGATGAAAGAGGCGCTTGATCTGCGCTCGAAATCCGGGATCCACCGGTTGATCACGGCGCTTGAGGAACGCGGCTTTATCCGCAGGCTGGCGCATCGGGCGCGCGCGCTTGAAATCGTGAAGCTGCCGGATTCAATGCAAGCCAAATCGGGCTTTACGCCGCGTGTGATTGACGGTGACAAGCCGGATCGTACGCCGCCCAAGGCGCTGCCGATTGATAACGGGGCGATTGAGCTTCCTGTGATGGGCCGCATCGCTGCTGGTGTGCCGATTGAGGCGATCAGCCAGGTCTCACACAAGGTCTCTGTCCCACAATCGATGGTAGGTGGGGGTGAGCATTATGCCCTTGAAGTCAAAGGCGATTCGATGATCGACGCCGGCATCAATGATGGCGATGTCGTGGTGATCAAAGAGACGTCAGTGGCCGATAATGGCGACATCGTTGTCGCACTCGTCGAGGGGCAGGAGGCGACGCTGAAACGCTTCCGGCGCAATGGTAATGCCATCGCGCTTGAGGCCGCCAACCCCGCCTATGAGACACGCGTTTTCCGAGACGATCAGGTCAAGGTTCAAGGCCGGTTGGTCGGTTTGATCCGCACCTATTGATCTGGCGCGTTTTGCGACAGGAGCGTTTGACGGCGCTCCTGTGCGCTAAGAACAATCGTCTGTTGCGCGTCGCGTGCACCACCATTCCATGGTCTTGCACCGTTCAAAACACGGGCCGAGGTGATCGCAAGATCGCCATCGGGCAAGACATCGATCGCCAATGAGCCCGTCTGCCGCAAGCGCGTCAGGTCGAAGACGGCGCAGGGCCTGACGACCTCATCCACCTGATTGCTGATCAGTACATCCGCGCCACCGCAATCGGGCAAAGCGGCGAGCGCAGTCTTGCCAGAAACCTGGATGATCCGCCAACCGGCCAGATCGGTCGTCACAACACGCCCATCTCGCGTGACAGCGCCCCGCGCGGCGGCAACCTCTTGTGCGACGGGGTTGCCATCATTCTCAAGCCAGATCCCTGCAACAAAGCCGCTGCCCGTTGGTTTCGAAAGCGCCCGCCCCTCTACCGTCATCACGCCAATCAAGGCACCATTATCCGCGACCAAAAGCTGCGGTCGGATGATCTGTACCCAAAAGAGCGCCGCGACCGCCGCCAGCACCAAGCCAGCAGATCGGCCTTTGCCCCGCCACAGCACAAATCCCAATAGCCCCAGCGCCAGAAGCGGCAGCACGACCGGATCAGGTGCGTGCACATGGCTGAGCGCCCCATCAAGCCCCGCAACGGTTTCCGCGACAAAAAGTATCCAGCGCAGACCAAGATCCATGGCCCAAAGCCCGACCTGCCACAGCCCAAACGGCGCGAGGCACAGCGCCAGCACAGCGGCGGGCATCACCAGAATGCCCATCAGCGGCACGCTCAGGACATTTGCGATCAACCCATAATGGGCGATCTGGTTGAAATGGGCGGCGGCAAAAGGCGCGGTCGCAAGGCCCGCCACAAATGAAGACAGGACCACAGATAAGACCGGGCGGGTCCAGTTGGGCAAACGGCTCAGATCCACATCACGCAACGCGCCAAAGACGAAGACCAGCGCCGTTGTCGCTGCGAACGACATCTGGAACCCCGGCCCGGTCAGCGCCTCCGGCTGCCAGACCAGGATGATGATCGCCGCAATCGCCACGGCCCGCAGCGTCAGCGCGCGTCGGTCCAGCAAGACCGCCACCAGCATGACCGCCACCATGACAAAGGCGCGCTCGGTCGCCACATTGCCCCCCGACAACGCTAGATAGAATGCGCCGACAAACAAGGCGCAAATGGCCGCGATCTTCTTGGTCGGATAGCACAGCGCCACCTTGGGAATCAGCGCCAACCCATACCGCACGATTGCAAAGATAAACCCGGTCAAAAGGCCCATATGCAGCCCCGAAATGGCCAGAAGATGCGCAAGGTTCGCCGCCCGCAAATCTGCCAGCACCGCCTGCCCCATCGCGGACCTATCGCCGGTCATGATCGCGGCAGCGAAGGCGCCGGTTTCACCCGGCATTGCCTTCTGGACTGCCGTTGACAGGTGCATACGCAGCGCGAATATGCGCATCTGCAGCCGCCCCGGCTCAGCCGGTGCAAGCCGCAAGACAGGCGTGCGGGTATAGCCGACAGCACCCAATTGCAAAAACCAGGCATGGCGCTGAAAATCAAAGCCACCCGGCTCGGCAGGGCCAGCAGGGGGTGACAGATGCCCCGTCAGGATCAGCCGCTCACCGGGGCGAAAATCCGTGATCACTTGGTCCCCATGGACCGAAACCCGCACTCGCTCCGGAATGCGCTCCGGCGACATCCGCGCCAGCACAACCTGATCCAGTGTGAGCCGCGTCGCATCACTGGCAGAGCGGTCGATATTGACCACCCGGCCCTCGATCGGCCCGTAATAGCGGAAAGTCAGCACGGGGGCGGCAACACTGTCGCTGCGCCATTTTGCAAGACCAAGCCCCGTGCAAACCAGCATCAGCGCGATGAAAAGCGGCGCATAGGCCACATTGACCCAACGGGAAGCGAGAAAGGCCGCAAGGCCTGTCAGAGCGGCCACTGCAAGCCACATCAGATCAGGCTCAACCGGCAAGGCAAAATAGGCCCCGATCCCGATGGCAAGGCACACAGGCACCCAGCCGATCAACGCGCCCCGCTGCGCCAAAAGGGCGGCCTCGATCGCGGCACGCACTTGTCCTTCACCTCGCGTTCTTCTATGCCCAAGGCCCAAGCCGCAACCTTACCGAAAACCTGGTTAGCGAAAGGTTAATACCCCATGTCCGTCGTCACCCGTTTCGCCCCTTCGCCGACCGGTGCGCTGCATATCGGCGGCGCCAGAACCGCCCTCTTCAACTGGCTCTATGCACGCGGCAAAGGTGGTAAATTCCTGTTGCGGATTGAAGATACGGACAAGGCGCGCTCGACCCCCGAGAACACCCAAGCCATCCTTGACGGGCTGACGTGGCTTGGCCTCGACTGGGATGGTGCGCCATCAAGTCAGGCCGCCAATGCCGCACGGCATGCCGAGATTGCGCAGGAACTGCTGGCAAAAGGTGCGGCCTATAAGTGCTTCAGCACACAGGAAGAAATCGAAACCTTCCGCGAAAATGCGCGGGCTGAGAAGACCTCAACGCTCTTCCGCTCGCCCTGGCGCGATGTGCCGGAAGCCGACCACCCCGCCGCACCTTACGTGATCCGCATTAAGGCCCCGCGCAAGGGGCAAACGACGCTGCATGATGAAGTGCAAGGCGATGTGACATGGTCCAACGATCAATTGGACGACATGGTCCTGCTCCGCTCTGACGGCACGCCTGTCTACATGCTCGCCGTTGTCGTGGATGACCACGATATGGGTGTGACCCATGTAATCCGCGGCGACGATCACCTGGCCAATGCCTTCCGTCAGAACATGATCTACGACGCGATGGGGTGGGACAAGCCAACGCTCGCGCACATTCCTCTGATCTTTGGGCCAGACGGCAAAAAGCTCTCCAAGCGGCACGGGGCGACAGGCGCCGCTGAGTATCAGGCCATGGGCTATCCCGCCGCTGGCATGCGCAACTACCTCACCCGCCTTGGCTGGAGCCACGGGGACGACGAATTCTTCACTGATGCACAGGCGAGAGATTGGTTCGATTTGGATGGGATTGGCAAATCGCCCGCGCGGTTTGACACGAAGAAACTCGAAAGCCTCTGCGGTCAACATATCGCGGCCTCCGACGATGCTGCACTGCTGCAAGAACTCCGGGCTTTTCTTGCCGCCACCGGCAAACCCGCCCTCACTGAAACACAAACTGACGGATTGTTGCGTGGGATGTATAGCCTGAAAGAGCGCGCGAAGACATTCCCTGAACTTCTTGAAAAGGCGCACTTTATCCTGACAGATCGCCCGATTTCAGCAGATGAGAAATCCGCAAAGAACCTCGATAATGTATCCCGTGGTATACTGAGCGAATTGACGCCGCAGCTGCAAAATGCTAGCTGGACGCGAGACGCACTTGAACAGGTTGTCGCCTCCGTTGCCGAAGCTCATGATATGAAACTTGGCAAACTTGCTGGGCCGCTTCGGGCGGCACTCGCTGGGCGAGCGGTTACACCAAGCGTGTTCGACATGATGTTGGTCCTGGGGCAAGAGGAAACATTGGCCCGCTTGCAGGACGCCAGCGCCTGAAACCAATTCGTTACGAATGGTAGGTAACTGGCCACCGACGAGGTAAAACGCGCCGGCGATGCTAAACGCATGCGCGATGACAGAAGGGGAAGTTTTATGGCCGAGAATACTGATACCGCAACACTCACCATCAAGGGTGAGACATATGAACTGCCCGTGCACTCCCCTTCCGACGGCCCTGACGTGATCGATATCCGCAAGCTTTACGGCCAGGCGGATGTGTTCACCTACGATCCCGGCTTCACCTCGACTGCCGCTTGCGACAGCACGATCACCTTTATCGACGGCGAAAAAGGTGTGCTATTGCACCGCGGCTACCCGATTGATCAGTTGGCCAGCAAATCGCACTACCTCGAAGTTTGCTATCTTTTGCTATACGGCGATTTGCCCTCTGCTGCGCAACTCGAGAAGTTTGAAAGCCTCGTCACCAATCACACAATGCTGCACGAGCAGATGGCGAATTTCTTCCGCGGTTTCCGCCGCGACGCGCATCCGATGGCGATCATGGTCGGCGTGGTGGGCGCGATGTCCGCCTTTTATCACGACAGTACCGACATCACTGACGCGCATCAGCGCGAGGTGGCGACGATCCGGCTAATCGCCAAGATGCCGACGATTGCTGCCTGGGCTTACAAATACACGATTGGTCAGCCTTTCGTGTATCCGCGCAACGATCTGGACTATGCCGCGAACTTCCTACGGATGTGTTTTGCCGTGCCGGCCGAGGAATACCATGTGGACCCGATCCTCGCCCGTGCGATGGACCGGATCTTTACGCTCCACGCCGATCACGAACAGAACGCGTCGACGTCGACGGTCCGTCTGGCCTCTTCGTCCGGTGCGAACCCCTTCGCCTGTATCGCGGCAGGCATCGCCTGCCTTTGGGGCCCGGCCCATGGTGGCGCGAATCAGGCTTGCCTGGAAATGCTCAAGGAAATCGGAACTGTCGATCGCATTCCTGAATTCATCGCCCGCGCCAAGGACAAGAATGACAGCTACCGCCTGATGGGCTTTGGCCACAGGGTCTACAAAAACTTCGACCCGCGCGCCAAGGTCATGAAGGAAAGCGCTGATGAGGTGCTGGACCTCTTGGGCGTCGAGAACAACCCGATCCTGCAGGTGGCCAAGGAACTTGAAAAACAGGCCCTGAATGATCCTTACTTCGCAGACAAGAAGCTGTTCCCGAATGTCGATTTCTATTCGGGTATCATTCTTGAGGCGATGGGTTTCCCCACATCGATGTTCACGCCAATATTCGCGCTCGCCCGCACCGTGGGTTGGATTTCGCAATGGTCCGAACAACTCGCCGACCCCAAGATGAAAATCGGGCGCCCCCGCCAGCTTTACTTGGGTGAGTTGCAGCGCGACTACGTCGACATTGAAAAACGGTAAAGGAGCGCGTGGCCACTATCATGTGGCCACATTCCTAGGGGCTTGGTGATGCAAAACTCTTTCAAAAGAGTTTTGACAAAAGTCTGTGCCAGACTTTTGCCCCGGCGCAGAGCCGCAACATGGCGTTGAAGACCAAGCGCCTCACCTTGCGGGCTGCCCGGCAGACTGACCTGGATGATCTTTATCGCATCTATAGCGACCGGCGCGCGATGCAATATTGGTCGACGGCCCCGCATGACAGCCCGGCACGCACCCAGGACAACCTCGACCGGCTGATCAGTTCTGCCAAACAGCAACTGCTTTACTTCGTCATTGAAAAGGATGGCAAGGTCATTGGCGCTGCGGGTATGCATCAAGCTTATGAGGTCGGTTTTCTCCTGCACCCCGATTACTGGCGCCAGGGGATTGTGACCGAAGCGATGAACGCGATCATCCCCCACCTATTTGAGGCGACAAGCGCACCCGCGCTCACAGCCGACGTTGACCCGCGCAATGCCGCGTCCATCGGTCTGTTGATTTCGCTTGGCTTTCGCGAAACACATCGGGCGCAGAACACCTTTTTGCATTGAAGGCGTCTGGTCCGACAGCGTCTACTTTGCTCTAGAAAGACCGCGCGATTAGCGCCCTTCGTAAACCGCCTTGCGCTTCTCCAGAAACGCCACGACTCCCTCTTGAAAGTCGCGGGTCTGGCCACAGCGGCCTTGTAGCTTGGCCTCCAATGCCAATTGCTCGTCCAGCGAGTTCTCGAACGACCCCCGGATCGCCTTTTTAAGTTGCCGGTAGGCCACCGTCGGCCCTTGTGCCAGTTGCGCCGCGCGGCCTTGCACATGTTCAAGGAACGCAGCCGACGGGGCTGTTTCATAGATCATGCCCCAGTCAGACGCTTGCTGCGCCGTGATCTTGTCCGCGAACAAAGCCGCCCCCATCGCCTTGGCCGCCCCCATCTGACGCGGCAACCAGTAGGTCCCGCCGGCGTCAGGGATCAGGCCGATCCGCGTAAAGGCCTGCACGAAATAGGCATCTTCCGACGCAATTACCACATCCGCTGCAAGGGCCAGATTGGCCCCTGCCCCCGCCGCTGGACCGTTCACCGCCGAAATCGTCGGCACCCGGCAGTCAAAAATCGCCTTCAGCATTGGCACATATTCATCGCGCAAGGTCCGTTCGAGATCGAGCGATGCAGCAGAGCCGCTGTCACCCAAATCCTGACCTGAGCAGAAGGATTTGCCGGCGCCCGTCAGAATGATCACTCGCGCCTCCGCCTCTGCGGCCTTGACGGCATGCGTGATCTCGGCCCTCATCTGTGTATTCAGCGCGTTCATCACATCGGGGCGATTCAACGTGATCACCGCGACATCGTTACGTATCACGAGGGTCAGGGCCTGATAGTCCATGCGGAAAAGTCCTTATTGATGCATTGGCCGCAGCTTACTGAACGAACCCGTTCAGAAAAGCCCTACACTGCGTCACGCTCCAATATTTTGGCGAGTTCCGCCTTTTCTTCGTCGGACAACGCTGTCGGCGCAGCCTTCTTCCGGCGGATCGCGGTCCAGCCGATGCCAAGCGCGATCACGAACATCATTGGAGCCGCGACCCACAGAATGATGTTGGCCCCGCTTGTGTCTGGCCGCAACAGCACAAATTCTCCATAGCGTGCGACGATGAAATCGACGGCCTGTTCGTCCGTGTCACCGGCCACCAGCCGTTCACGCAAAAGGATCCGCAATTCGCGGGCCAGCGTGGCGTTCGATTCGTCGATGCTTTCGTTCTGGCAAACCGGGCAGCGCAGTCCTTGCGACAGATCACGTGCGCGTTCTTCAAGTACCGGATCATCAAGGATCTCGTCCGGCTCTACCGCCCATAAAGGGCTCGCCAGTAAGGCAAGGATCAGGGCAAACCGCTTCATTCAGCTGGTACCGCTTTGGCCCGCGTCTTTTTCGGCGCAGCGGCCCCAATACGAAGCCGTCTGTCAGACAGCGACAAACACCCGCCCAATGCCATCAGGATCGCCCCGCCCCAAATCCAATTCGCAAAGGGTTTGAGGTAGACGCGCACCGCCCAGCCCCCACCCTGTTGCGGATCGCCGATCACCACATAGACGTCACGCAGTACACCATTGCTGATCGCAGCCTCGGTGGTCGGCATGTTCGCCACAGGATAGAACCGCTTTTCGGGATTCAGGGTCGCAAATGGCCTTTCACCCCGAAACACGGCAATATCAGCCATCGTCGTCAGGTAATTCGGCCCCTGGAATTGGCGCACATCGTCCAGTTGGAAGGTGAATTGCCCCACATCCCAGCGGTCACCGATATTGGCGATTCGGATATCCTCCCGCTCCCACGCCAGCATCGCGGCGATGCCGAAGATCGTGACACCCATCCCGATATGCGCTGTGGCCTTGCCCCAATCGGCGCGCGGCAGCCGACCGATCCGACGCAGGCGCGCCGCGAACCCTTCGCGCCCGCTGCGCATCCACAGATCAGCAATCGCGCCGCCCACCACCCAGACACCCAAAGCAACACCAATGGGACCCAAAGCAGAGTTGCCACTTTGTACCGCATAGGCCAGCGCGGCAAGCGCGATGGCAAGCACCATCCACCCGATCAACGACTTCGAAGCGCGCCCCAACGACCCGCGTTTCCAGGCCAAAATCGACCCAAGCGGAAGCACAATCGCTAGCCCCACCATGAAGGGCGTAAAGGCCGCATCGAAAAATGGCGGCCCGACCGACAAGGTCCGATCAAACAATATCTCGGCCACCAAGGGCCAGATCGTCCCGATGAAGACGACAAAGCAGCTCACAGCCAGCAGGATGTTGTTGAGCACCAGCGCACTTTCGCGGCTGATGGTCGAGAAAACGCCCTGCGCCTCCATCGCGCCGGCGCGGAAGGCAAAGAGGGTCAGCGCCCCACCGAGGAAAATCGCGAGGATAATCAGGATCAGCATGCCCCGTTCCGGGTCATTTGCAAAAGCATGCACCGAGGTCAGCACGCCGGAGCGGACGATGAAGGCCCCCAACAGCGAAAAACCAAAGGCCAATATCGCAAGCAGAATGGTCCAGCTTTTCAGCGCCTCCCGCTTTTCCACCACGATGGCCGAATGCAGCAAGGCAGCGGCGATCAACCACGGCATGAACGACGCGTTCTCAACCGGGTCCCAGAACCAGAAACCGCCCCAGCCAAGCTCATAATAGGCCCACCAAGACCCCAGCGCGATGCCCACGGTCAGGAACATCCACGCGGCCAAAGTCCATGGCCGGACCCAGCGCCCCCATGCGGCGTCAACACGGCCTTCAATCAGCGCAGCAACGGCGAAAGAGAATGAGACACTCAGCCCCACATAGCCCAGATAAAGGAACGGCGGATGGAACGCCAAGCCGGGATCCTGCAACAACGGGTTCAGGTCGCGACCATTCAACGGCGGTACTTCCAGCCGCAGAAACGGGTTCGAGGTGAAGATCACAAAGGCAAAGAACGCCACAGCGATTGACGCCTGCACCGCCAAAACCCGCGCCCGGAGCCGCGTGGGCAATCCACCTCCAAACCAAGCCGCCAGCGCGCCAAAAAGCGTCAGGATAAGCATCCACAGCAGCATCGAGCCTTCATGGTTCCCCCAAACCCCGGTTATCTTGTAGATCATCGGCTTGTCCGTGTGGGAATTGAGGTAGACGAGCTGCAGCGAAAAGTCGGAGGTCACAAAGGCCCAGGTCAGCACCGCGAAGGCAAAGCCCGTCAGCAGGAACTGCACCGTCGCCGCAGGCTCGGCCAAGGCCATCCAGGCCGCGTTCCCGCGGTGCGCCCCTACCATCGGTACAATCATCTGCACAATGGCCACGCCGAAGGCCAGAATCAGCGCGAAATGTCCAAGTTCGACAAGCATGATGCAGACATAGCGCAAAGCAAAACCGGGCAATAGACTTGCCCCGGTCACTTCGGCGCTACATTTTGGCGCGCATTGCTAGTAAAAACGCGTTTCCGTCAACCACAACCGATGACAGCGATGATAAACCACCGCAAAAGACCGCCCCGTCAACTGCTCAGGCGTCAGTTGGACCAGCCAGGGGCCAAAGGAAAATGCGCCGCCTTCCCGCACCTTCGTCCCTTCTTCAAAGACAAGATCGGCGCGGGCATTGTCCGTCGCATCACCAAGAAACCACACAAGGTGATCGAACGAACAATCGCGTAGTCTGGCAGAGTGCCCCTAAATGCGTGAGCTGGTCTCACCCACCGCCTTTTGACGCATGATTTCCGCCATTGTCACAACAGGAAACAGATACCCCTCAAAACGGCCGCCCACGGCATTCACAAACATCGCGGTGATAGGGGCGAAGGCCCCGATCAGCACCTTCGTCATCGCACGAAACCTCCTTGCACCGCATAGGTCAGCGCGGCCATCAAGAGGCCCCCGATAATCAGACGCACAAGCCATTTCAGCGTGTCCTCAATCGCGCTCAGCCGGTCAGAGACGTTGTCGCGATGCACCTCGTCGACTGCATCGCGCATCTCAAGTGCCGCGATACGGCGTTCCATCTTGTCGCACCATGGCTTATCCATTCTCCCGCCTCCAATCGGCCAAGGCCGGGTTAGCTGCGGGCGGCTCTACCGCATCCTCCACCATTGATTCCGGTGCCTTAACCTGATCGGCCATCGCCAAAGTCCACGCGACAGAGCGTTGAAAATCCTGCGCTTTTGCCTGATGCCGCGCGCCGAAGTAAAAGCTGACAATCGCCCCCATCAACCACCAGAGCGGCTCTGGCACCAGCGCGATCCCTTCCATCCCTGCAACAAAAGTCTCTGGCGCGGTCATCGCCGTGGCAAACAGCCAGATCGTTCCCAGCGCCAACATCGGTCGCGGCAGGCGGTTCAAACCGTCGATGAACCGGTCAAAGAGACCCCGGCGCGGATGCACAAACTCCGCCGCGAATTGCGCGAGGCTTTCGCTCCTCGCAGACGCCGCGCGCGCCGCCCCCTTCTCAGCGTTCTCACGAAAGACCTCTGCCGTCTCGGTCACGACATTGCGGCCATCACCAAAGAGGAACGCCATCAATCCGCTGATCAGGCCCATTTCGCGGTCCTTTCGCGATGCTGGCTATCCGTCAGATGGTATCGCGGCGCAATGAACTCCTCGGCACGCTTGATCCACCCGCCCTTGCCGCCATCACGCCTGCGCGCATATTTGCGGCTGTTCACGCGCCGGTCGGCAAGATCGTAGTAATAGTTCCGCCGCGCGATCCCGTAGGCATCCACAAAGTGCTTCGGGGCCGCCGCCAGCGCCTCTTTCGTCGCGCGAATGGTCTGCGGGCCAATCACACCATCAACCGCCACGCTGATCCGCATATCCCCCAGCAGCCGCTGCAGGATCTTCACCGCATTCGCACCCGCATTGACATACATGTCAAAGACCGTCGCATGCAGCACTTCGGGCAATTGATCGATCCGGGGTTTGCGAAAGTAATGCTCGACAAAGATCGACACGGCATGCGCGCGCGTCAGCATCTTCACATCATCCGTATCGATCCGCCCATCCTGATCCAGATCCAGCCCCAGACGGCGCATCGTATGGATGGTGACCCCGTATTTCGTCGCCCCGCCGGGATCATCGGGGTCGTTCACATAGCCACCCTCACGGGCGACAATCTCGGTCGCGATTTCGGTAACGCTTTGCATGGGCTGCCCTCTTCTCCGTTTGGAGAGAAGGCTGCGCGCGATTGGTTAATTCGTGACTGTGCCACCGTCCGTTGGTTTGTAGACGCCCTGTTCTTTCAGGGCATCCACCACCTCGGCAGGCATGTAAGTCTCATCATGTTTGGCAAGGATTTCAACCGCTTCAAAGCGACCATTGATGTAGTTTCCCTGCGCCACCATGCCCTGACCTTCCTCAAATAGGTCAGGCAGGATGCCGGTATAAACCACCGGCACCGAGGCACCACCATCGGTCACCAGAAACGTAATCGCCTCGCCTTGGCCGCGCACAAGAGACCCCTGTTCGACCAGCCCCCCGATCCGGAAACGCTCCGTCGGCGGTGGCGGAGCCTCGGTCACCTCGCTGGGTGAGCGGAAGAACTGAAAACTGTCATCCGGCAGAAACCACAACAGCACCAGCACCAGCGCCATGCTGATCGAGGCCATCCAGATCACCTGAATACGCCGCCGCTTCTTGAGACTTTTCAGACCGCCACTCATGGAAACACCGGGGCCAGCATCAGGCCTTCTGTCTCTGGCAGGCCCAGCATCAGGTTCGCATTCTGCAACGCCTGCCCTGACGATCCCTTGGTCAGGTTGTCCAATGCGGCAATCACAATCGCCCGTCCCGGCACGCGGTCTGCGACCACGCCGATATGGCAGAAATTGCTCGCCCGGATATGTTTGATCGACGGATGCTGTCCCATCGGAAGTACCTCAATAAACGGCTCGGCCGCGTAAGCCGCGACCAACGTGTCATGTATGGCCTGCGCGTCGCCTTGCACATACGTGGTCGCCAAAATGCCGCGGTTGGCCGGGATCAGATGCGGCGTGAACTGCACATGTACGGGCCGCCCGGCCACCAAGGCGAACTCCTGATCGAACTCGCCCAGATGCCGGTGCAGGCCGCCAACCGCATAGCCATGCGCCCCTTCTGACAATTCAGCGTGCAACAGGTTCTCCTTCAAGGCCCGCCCTGCCCCGGATACTGCCGCCTTCAGGTCGATGATGATCTGATCCAGATCAATCACGCCCGCCGCAATCAGCGGACGCAGCGCATATTGCCCCGTTGCCGCATTGCAACCAGTCCCTGCCACCAGCCACGCATCCTTGATCTGATCGCGGTAAAACTCGGTCAGGCCATAGACAGCCGTTTTCTGTAGCTCGACTGCGGCATGCGGCTTGCCATACCATTTCTCGTAATCCGCCGGATCACGCAGCCGGAAATCGGCGGACATGTCGATGATCCGGACGTGATCCGGCAGGCCCGAGATCACCTGTTGCGAGGTCGCATGCGGCAGCCCGCAAAACACGATCTCGACATCGTCAAAAGACATCTCATCAATCGTCGTCAGGCGCGGCAGGTCGAGATGGCGCAGATGCGGAAACACCTCTGCCATGGCCATTCCGGCCTTTGAATTTCCAGACAGCCCGACAATTTTCAGGCTCGGATGGGTGGCAATCAACCGGACGAGCTCCGCCCCGGTATAGCCAGAAGCGCCAAGAATGGCGACGTTATGGGTAGTCATATCGATATCCCTTTGGGATGCATTTTGCAGGATTTAAGCGGCTTCAAACGTGATTTGTCGTCGCAAAAACTGCGTCGCACGGGATGAGACGCGTGCCGGATCACCCGTCGTCAGAAAGGCGCCGTCCGTCCTCGGACCCACCATCTCAGGTCGCCGCTCAAGATAATCCGCCAGGCTCTCCGCTACCAAATTGGCTTGGGAAAACACTTTCACATCCGGCCCAAGGGCGGCCTGAAATTCATCGTGCATCAGCGGATAATGCGTACAACCCAGCACCGCCGCATCCGGATCGGGCATCTTGCGTTTCAGTGCATCCACATGAGATTTCACCAAAGCCTCGGCCAGGATCATATCGCCATCTTCAATGGCATCCACCACGCCACCACAGGCCTGCGCCTCCACATCCACGCCAATCGCGCGAAACGCCAGTTCTCGCTGAAACGCACGGCTGCTGACAGTCGCAGGTGTCGCAAACAACGCCACATGCTTCACCGCCACTTCTCGGGGCGGAGAATTATCCCCCCATTGCCGCTCTGTCAGCGCTTCAATCAGCGGCACAAACACCCCTAGCACCCGCTTGTCGGTCGGCACCCATCCTTCCTGCATTCGCCGCAAAGCCGCCGCCGATGCCGTGTTGCAAGCCAAAATCACCAGATCACAGCCCGCATCAAAGAGCCGCTGACAGGCGGCAGTCGTCAGTTCATAGATATCATCGGCATCACGCACGCCATAAGGCGCATGGGCGCTATCGCCGAAATAGACCAGCGGCACATCCGGCAAGCGCTTCTGGACGGCATCCAGCACCGTCAGCCCCCCTAGCCCGCTATCGAAGATCCCGACGGCCATTGCGCACCTTGTATTTCGCCTCAAATTCATGGCCCAGGGACGTGGGGTCCAACGGGCTTGGGCTCAACTCATACGTGGCTTTGCGCAGGAAATCCATGCACCCTTTCGGGTCTTTTTTATAAGCGTTCAATTGTTCTGATGGGATCGGTTCACCCACAACAATCCGCACCGGCTTGTTGATCTTCGTCTTGAACTCACGAATGAACATGCCCGTGCGCAGGATGTGGTGGATGTGGCTCGCGAGTTGGAACAACCGGCTGTTGCGCCCTTCAAAGAAGATCGGCACGACAGTCGCATCAGATTTCGCGATCATTTTGGCCGTAAATGTGCGCCAGCTCGGGTCCATCGGCTGCGAAAACGGCTTGGCGGAGGTGGAAACTGTGCCGCCCGGAAAAATCCCGATCGCGCCACCTTCTTTAAGATACCGCACCGCCTCGGCCCGCGTCTCAAGATTCTGACGCGCAGCCTCTTTTGTCTCGTCGAATGAAATCGGCAGGATCACCTTCTCAAGGTCCGGCGCGCGGCGGAAAATTCGATGCGCAAGCACACGGAAATCGCCGTCCCGCCGCTCTGACAGAATGCGCCCCATCATCAGGCCATCAAGGATGCCATAAGGATGGTTCGAGACAACGATCAGCGGCCCCTCACGCGGAATGCTCTCAAGCGTGCCGCTGACAACGTCCAGCTTCAGCCCATAACGCTCGACCATCACCTGCCAGAAATCCTGGCCCGCCGCGACCTCCAGATCATAGCCCTTGGCCTTGCGGATCAGCCGCAACCGCCCCGTCGCATTCTCCAGCACACGGATCATGGCCCGCCCACTGCGCCCCTTGGCAGAGGACGCGTATGTAATATCGCGGGCAACTTCGCGGTCTTTCGAGGGCATTCGCACAGGCCTGATTTGTTCGCGTTTCACAAATTTATCACAGATTGAATACAATCAAATGACAAACTGGTGTTACTCCGCCGCCTGTTGCATCGGTGCGGCACGTAGAACCGACAGCAATTCTTCGCGCCGTTTGGCCGCCTTGCGTGCATTTGCGTCCTTGACCGGACCAAATCCGCGGATGTCCAAAGGCAAAGCGGCCAGAGCAATGGCTGCGTCACGCGTATCGGGCCGCATGATCTGCAAAACCTCGGCCATATCCTTTTCATATTCGCGGATCAGCGCGCGTTCCATCCGACGCTCCGCCGTGCGGCCAAAGGGGTCAAACGGCGTGCCACGCAGGAACTTCAGCTTCGCGAGTTTCGGGAACATCGCCGCCATGCGGCTCCCATATTCCTTTTTGACCGGGCGGCCATCCGCACCAATCTTGGTCAGCATCGGCGGAGCAAGATGATAGGTCAGCTTCAGGTCGCCATCAAATTCCGCCTCGGCCTTCGCCTTGGTCTCGGTCAAAAGGCGCGCCACCTCATATTCATCTTTATAGGCCAAGAGTTTGTGGTACCCCTTCGCGATGGCCTCTTTCAGCGGCTCATCCTGCACCTGATCAAGCAGTTTGTGATAGCGCTTGACCAGGCGCTTGCCCTGATAAGCCTCCAGATGCTGCGCGCGGAACGCGATCTGATCGTTCAGCGTCTTGGGTAATTGCACCACATTCGGCGTCAAAATCGCATTTGCATCGCCTGGATGCAGATAGGCCCAGCGACCATACTCAAACGCCTTGATGTTGCGGTTCACCGCCGCACCGTTCAGTTCAATCGCCCCCAGGATCGCCTCGTAACTGACTGGAATCGCACCCATTTGCCAGACCGCGCCAAAGATCATCATGTTGGAATAGATACTGTCACCAAGCAGCGCCTTGGCGAGATCCGAGGCATCAAACATCGCCAGCCCCTGACCCAACCGCGCCTGCAGCGCGATCTGCAATTCATCCGATGGCAGCTTGAAGCCCGTATCGCGCGTAAAGTCGCCCGTGATAATCTCGTGGCTATTGACCACACCACGGGTTGTGCCCGTTTTCATCAGCCCGATGGTCTTCGCCCCGGCGCTGACCACCAGATCGCCACCGATCAGCGCATCACATTCGCCCGTCGCCACGCGGATGGCGCTGATATCGCCCGGCGTCTCCGCAATCCGGCAATGGATATGCACCGCGCCGCCCTTTTGCGCGAGGCCCGCCATCTCCATCATGCCCGCACCCTTGCCATCGATATGGGTGGCCATGGCAAGGACCGCACCAATCGTCACGACCCCAGTGCCGCCAACGCCGGTGATGACCACGTTATGCGTGCCATCAATGGCAGGAAGCTCCGGCTCCGGCATATCCGGCAGGTCGACATCCGCCGTCGCCTCCTTCCGAATTTTCGCGCCTTCAACCGTCACAAATGACGGGCAGAAGCCCTTCACACAGGAAAAATCCTTATTGCAAGAGGACTGATCGATCGCACGCTTGCGGCCCAACTCGGTCTCAACGGGCACAATCGATACACAATTCGACTGCACCCCGCAATCGCCGCAGCCTTCGCAGACATCCGTATTGATGAATACCCGCTTGTCCGGGTCTGGAAACTGCCCGCGCTTGCGCCGCCGGCGCTTCTCGGCGGCGCAGGTCTGCACATATACAATGGCAGACACGCCTTTGTATTTACTGAATTTCTCTTGCACAGCGGGCATGTCTGCACGCTCGTGAACGTCCAGACCCTTCGGGAACTGGCCCAGATCGATATCCTCTTTCTCGTCATAAACCAGCGCGATGTTCCGCACGCCCATCGCCTGCAATTCACGACAGATCTGATCAGCCCGCAGATCGCCGTCATTCCCCTGCCCGCCAGTCATCGCGACAGCGTCGTTGTAGAGGATTTTGTAGGTGATGTTCGTCCCCGCCATAAGGGCGAACCGAATGGCCTGCACGCCGGAATGGTTATAAGTGCCATCGCCGAGGTTCTGGAACACGTGGTCACGCGTCGAAAACGGCGCTTCACCGACCCAATTCGCGCCCTCACCGCCCATCTGGGTGAAGCCAACCGTCTCCCGGTCCATCCACTGGACCATATAATGACAGCCAATCCCGGCATAGGCGCGCGACCCTTCCGGTACCTTGGTCGAGGAATTATGCGGGCAACCCGAACAGAAATACGGCAAACGCGCCGCGATCTCTGGCGCGTTATCGGCGCGGCGCGCCTCAGACAGCTCCGCCAGCCCCGCCTTCACCCCGTCAGAGCCGCACCCCTCTTCAACAAGTATTCCGCCGATTTTCTCAGCAATCACAATCGGATCCAGCGCAGCTTTCGTCTGAAAAATCTCTTCCCGGCGCCCTTCGGAATGCGCATCGCCCTTGTGCCAGCCGTAAACGCGACGCCCGCGGCGATCATCAAAGATCGCCTCTTTCACCTGCACCTCGATCAGCTTGCGCTTTTCTTCGACCACCACAATCAGGTCCAGCCCCTCGGCCCATTCATGGAAGGAGGCCATATCCAGAGGCCAGACCTGCCCAACCTTATAGGTGGTGATCCCCAGCCGCTCCGCCTCGGCCTCATGGATGTTCAAGAGCGACAAGGCATGCTGCAGATCGAGCCAATTCTTGCCTGCAGCGACAAACCCGATCTTGGCCCCCGGCTTTCCCCATTTGCGCTGATCCATCTTGTTGGCACGGCTGAACGCTTCTGCCGCGAAGCGCTTGTAATCGATCATCCGCGCTTCCTGCAGCTGCGGTGTATCGACCAGCCGGATGTTCAAACCGCCGTCAGGCAGCTTCATATCCGGCTTCACGAATGACATCCGATGTGGGTCACCATCGACCACCGAGGTCACCTCAATCGTGTCCTTCATCGTCTTCAGACCAACCCACACCCCCGCATAACGCGACAATTCCCAGGCATAGAGCCCGTAATCGAGGATTTCCTGCACCCCCGCGGGCGAGACAATCGGCATATAGGCATCGATCATCGCCCAGTCCGACTGGTGCAGGGTCGTTGAGCTTTCACCCGTATGATCATCCCCCATGGCCATGATCACGCCACCATGCGGCGAGGTGCCCGCCATATTGGCGTGGCGCATCACGTCGCCGGTCCGATCGACACCCGGACCCTTCCCGTACCACAGGCCAAAGACACCATCATGCTTGCCCTCGCCCCGCAACTCCGCCTGCTGCGAGCCCCAGAGCGCCGTTGCCGCCAAATCCTCGTTCAATCCTGGCTGAAAAAGCACCTGTGCCGGTTCCAGCACCTCTTTCGCCCGGCTCATCTGCATATCGACAGCACCCAAAGGCGATCCACGATACCCGGTGACATAACCTGCGGTATCCAATCCAGCAGCTTCATCGCGGGCGCGCTGCATCAGCATCAGACGAACCAAGGCTTGTGTGCCATTCAATAAAACGGGTGATTTTTCCAGATCGTAGCGGTCATTCAACGATACGTCTTGATGGCTCATCTCGCACCTCCCCAGGCGTCAAATCACTGGTTCAAACTATAGGTCAAAAATACTGACCTACAAAGCGGAAATTTGTCGCGCATTGCGTTTGCATGAATTGCGCGACTTCGCGTAATGATCTGATAATGTGAGCGATAACAACGTTGATGGCGGGGCAGAATGGACTGGGACAAACTAAGAATATTTCACGCCGTCGCCGATGCCGGATCGCTGACCCATGCAGGCGATACACTGCACTTATCGCAATCCGCCGTGTCCCGGCAAATCCGTGCTTTGGAAGAATCACTCAACACCACCCTCTTTCACCGCCATGCCCGCGGGCTGATCCTGACCGAACAGGGTGAGCTTCTGTTCGACGCCACCAAGTCGATGAACAAACGGCTGGAAGCCGCAAGCGCTCGCATTCGCGACAGCGAAGAGGAAGTGTTCGGCGAACTCCGCGTCACCACAACAACCGGCTTCGGCACGCTCTGGCTCGCCCCGCGCCTGCCCAAGCTTTACGAACAATACCCGGACCTCAAGATCGACCTGATGCTCGAAGAACGCGTGCTTGACCTGCCCATGCGCGAGGCCGACGTAGCCATCCGCATGAAAGAGCCCAGCCAGGCCGACCTGATCCGCAAACGGCTGATGTCGGTGCGCATGCGCCTTTATGCATCACAGGAATATCTGGAGAAGAACGGCCAGATCACCGATATCGAAGAGATCAGCAATCACCGGCTGATCTGCCAAAGGCTCAACTCGATCCAGGTCGCTGCAGGGGCGACGCTCGTGCAGCACCTGCTCACGTATGACATCCCCAACCTCTTTACGGTGAACAATTATTTTGGCGTCCTGCAGGGCATCCTGAACAATATCGGCGTCGGTGTGCTGCCTGATTATGTCACCGAGGATTTCCCCGATCTCGTCCGCGTCCTGCCAAATCTCGAAAGCGGCGAGGTGCCCGTCTTCCTCGCCTATCCAGAAGAGTTGCGGCAATCAAAACGGATCAGCGCATTCCGTGATTTCGTGCAGGATGAGATCTTCGCCCATCGCAAGAGAATGCGCGAGGCTGGTTAAGGCGCTCCCCCCCAACATGTTTACCAAAGTCTTAACAATTCGTAGCCACGCCCGGGCGGGCTCTGCTACATAACATCCAAGCCGCAGCGATCGGTCAAATACCGAAATCGGCAATCAGTACCGCTTGGGAAACGTGCATTTCCCGGGGCGAAAATGTTGTGTTCAGAGGACGTTAACGATGAATTTTCTTAAACTTGCAGCACTGATGTTAACACTTGCATCGGCAACTCCCGCCACCGCAAGCAACTGGAGCCCGGATCATGTCCGCGTCCCCCTCGGCTCCGAACATGTCGGATCAAACCCGAACTCCAACCTCAATGAAATCAACCCCGGTCTCGCGCTGACATGGGACACGACTTGGGTCGATTTCACCGCTGGCGCCGTCAAAAACAGCTTTGAAGACGTGGCCCCGTTCTTCACACTCTCCCGCGATGTCTGGAGGAATGACAGCTGCGGCGTTGCCGGGTTTCTTGGAACCGCGCACTATGGCGACCGGTCTGACATATCGCCTCACAGCCACAATGGCTGGATACCTATCGGTGGCGTCCATGCCGAATGCGGTCCGGCTTTTGTGCAGATTATGCCCGGTCGCGGTCTGGCGCGCCCAGCCTCGGGTAAGGCCCAAGCCGACGCCATTATCGTTTTTGGGCTGACATTCGATGTCGCGGATTTTTAGCCCGAAAGCCCTGATTTGACTGAGCCATGCGCGCAACACATAGCGGGTTTGCGTTTGTTGAGTTCGATTTTTTCTTGAATGGTCAAAAAACGCACCCTATCTGCACAATCGAAGGTAGTGATGCGTGAGCGCTCATCACCTTCACCTCCCTGTTGGACTTCGCCGGGCCTCGCGCCCGGCTTTTTTCTGCGTAAATGCCGCTTCCCCCCTCTCGCCCGCCCCGCTAAAAGGCCGCAACTGCCGAAGGGGACGACATGCAAGAGCCAGCTATCACCGATGATCTGATCGCCGCACATGGGCTCAGCCCCAGTGAATATAAGCAGATCCTGCAGATCATCGGGCGCGAACCCAGTTTTACAGAACTCGGCATCTTTTCGGCCATGTGGAACGAACATTGTTCCTATAAATCCTCGAAGAAATGGCTGCGGACGCTCCATACCGAGGGGCCGCAGGTCATCTGCGGGCCCGGCGAAAATGCGGGTGTGGTCGATATCGGTGACGGGCAGGCCGTTGTTTTCAAGATGGAAAGCCACAACCACCCCAGCTATATCGAACCGTACCAAGGTGCGGCGACCGGCGTGGGCGGCATCCTGCGCGATGTCTTCACTATGGGCGCACGCCCTATCGCAGCGATGAATTCGCTCAGCTTCGGCGAACCCGCTCACCCCAAGACCAAACAGCTGGTCAATGGCGTGGTCGCCGGCATCGGCGGCTACGGCAATTGTTTCGGCGTGCCCACGGTCGGTGGCGAAGTCCGCTTCGACCCCGCCTACAACGGCAACTGCCTTGTGAACGCCTTCGCCGCAGGTCTCGCCGATGCGGATAAGATCTTCTATTCCGTCGCCTCAGGCATCGGCATGCCGGTCGTTTACCTTGGCGCCAAGACAGGCCGCGACGGTGTGGGTGGTGCCACCATGGCCAGCGCCGAATTTGACGACACGATTGAGGAAAAGCGCCCCACCGTACAGGTCGGCGACCCTTTCACCGAAAAACGCTTGATGGAAGCCACCTTAGAATTGATGGCCACCGGCGCCGTAATCTCCATACAGGACATGGGCGCCGCTGGCCTCACCTGCTCAGCCGTTGAGATGGGCGACAAGGGCGGGCTTGGTGTCAAACTGACCCTGGACGCAGTGCCCCAGCGCGAAGACAACATGACCGCCTATGAGATGATGCTGTCGGAAAGCCAGGAACGCATGCTCATGGTCCTCAAGCCTGAATTAGAGGCCGAGGCCCGCGCCGTCTTCGAAAAATGGGACCTCGACTTTGCCATTGTGGGCGAAACCATCGCCGAAGACCGCTTCATCGTCGAACACAAGGGCGAGACCAAAGCCGACCTGCCCCTCGCCACCCTCTCCGGCTCCGCCCCCGAATACGACCGGCCATGGGAACCAACACCGGCGCAAGAGCCGCTCGGCGACATCCCCGGCGTGCATCCGATTGACGGGCTGAAGGCGCTTATCAGCAGCCCCAACTACGCAGGCAAGCAATGGGTTTACGAACAATATGACAGCCAGGTCATGGCCGACACGGCCCGTGCGCCCGGCGCAGGCAGCGGCATCGTCCGGGTCCACGGCACCGACAAGGCCCTCGCCTTCACCAGCGACGTGACCCCACGCTATGTCAAAGCGAACCCTGTGATGGGTGGCAAACAGGCCGTGGCCGAGGCTTACCGGAACCTCACCGCAGTCGGGGCCACACCGCTCGCCACAACCGACAACATGAATTTCGGCAACCCCGAAAAGCCCGAAATCATGGGGCAATTCGTAGGCGCCATCCAAGGCATTGGCGAGGCCGTCAAGGCGCTCGACATGCCCATCGTCTCCGGCAATGTCTCGCTTTATAACGAAACCGATGGTGCCGCGATCCTGCCCACGCCAACCATTGGCGCAGTCGGCCTGATCGCGAACCCCGATCACATGATCACCGGCCAGATCCGCGAAGGGCATGTCCTGCTCCTGCTCGGCGAAACGACGGGCCATCTGGGTCAATCTGCCCTGCTGGCCGAGGTCTATGGGCGCGCTGAAGGTGACGCGCCACCCGTTGATCTTGAGACTGAGCGCAAGAACGGCGATTTCATCCGCAAATATTTCGCCTTCATCCGCGCCTGCACCGATCTCAGCGATGGCGGCCTCGCCCTCGCCGCCTTTGAACTTGCCGAAGAGGCGGGCGTCGGCCTTTCGCTGGACGTCGAAGACACCCCCACCCTCTTTGGTGAAGACCAGGCACGCTACCTCATCGCGTGCAATTTCGATCAGGCCGAAGCGCTAATGGTCGCCGCCAATATGGAGGGCGTGACACTCACCATGGTCGGCAAAGTCTGCGGCGAGATGGTCACCTTCGGTAGCCAAAGCGCGCCATTGGCGGAACTCACCGACATCTTCCGCAAAAGCTTCGCCGCGGCACTCGCCTAAAGGCACACCTATCATCTCGTCAAAAATACTCCCGCCGGAGGCTCCCTACTTGTCCACCGGCCCCGGCAGACATAGCTTAAGCGTAACAAACGAGGACTCGCATGCCCATCACCGCCCACGAAATCGAGACACTCCTGCGCGAGAGCTTTCCCAATGCAAAAATACAGATCGAAGGCGACGATGGCGCGCATTTTCAAGGCATGGTGGTCGATGAAAGCTTTCGCGGCATGAACCGCGTCCAGCAACAGCGCGCGGTGATGGCCGTGGTGAAACCCAAGATCGATAGCGGTGAGTTGCATGCGCTGGCGTTGACGACGAAGGCACCGGAATGAGCCTCGAGATGTGGACATTGATCCTGAGTGGCTTCGCATTGGTGATTGGCGTTGCCGCCATAATTCTTGGCGAGAAACGCCGGCGGTACCACCCGAAACAAAACCGTGGCAGCGACCCCGGCGACGGCTATCACGTCATGCATGCCAATTATGCTTCAAGGGAGAATACCAGGTCACGCGCGTGGCGTGTGCCTCAAAACCCTCAAGATTACGCGAAATTCTTTGCGCCCACAAAAACGGATCGAAAGAAATGACAGCCCAAGACCAAATCAAAGAAACCGTCACCGAAAACGACGTCGTCCTTTTCATGAAAGGCACGAAATCCATGCCACAATGCGGGTTCTCGTCCCGCGTGGCGGGCGTGCTGAACTTCATGGGGGTCGAGTATCACGACATCAACGTGCTCGCCGACGATGACATCCGCCAGGGCATCAAGGATTACTCCGACTGGCCCACAATTCCGCAGCTTTATGTGAAGGGCGAATTTGTCGGCGGCTGCGACATCATCACAGAAATGACGCTGTCGGGCGAGTTGGACACGCTGTTCGCAGAAAACGGCGTCAGTTTTGACAAGGATGCCGCAGACAAGATCCGCGAAGCTAACGCTTAATTGGCATGACCGAAGCCGTAGTTTTTCTCGCGGCAAGGTTGACCGGTCTTCTTATTTTGCCGGTCATCTTTCTGCTGATAAAACTGCTCTACCCGGTACTTCTTCCGCTCAGAGATCTTATCATGTTGAATGACGACGCGAATATGCGCGTTGGCCGCAAAAACAAACGTTAAGGCAATTCGCATAAAGCCTAAGTCTGGCCGTGATGAGCCTCAACCTGATCGGCCAGCGCTTCGGCGCGGGCCGCGATCTCGGCCAGCGTGTCGGTCACATCTGCGGGGACAACAGGGACTTCGACCCGCTCCGGCGAAGGCGCAGGTTGGCCCTGCACCGTCTCAAGTTCCGCCCGCAATTTCGCGGCCTCCGCCTCAGCCTCGCGTACCTTATCCTGCAATCCGGCGGTCTTATCGGCCAGCATGAGCCCCGCCATCAGCAACATCCGCGATTCCGGCAGGCGCCCAATCTGTTCGGACAGATGTGCCGCTTCGGTATCCAGCATCGCGGCCGCCGAATGCAGGAAATGCTCTTCCCCGTCCTGGCAGGCCACTTCGAACTTGCGGCCACCGATCGCAATCTCAACCTGCGGCATGGGCACCCTCCTCCACCAATGGTTTCAACTCCGCCAGGATCGCGGTGATCTCCGCTGCATCAGCGGCCCGCTGCGCCTCAAGCGCCTCAATCTCAGCCGCCACCGCCGCATCAACCAGTTCCGGGGCCAACCCCTCGGTCACCGCTTGCCGCAACTGCGTATTCATCTCACGCATCTGCGCAGTCGCCGCCCGCAACCTTTGCAATTCCGTATCAAGCGCCTGCATCTGCGCCTTTTGCGTCGCGACCTGCTCGGTCAGCGCGGCCACTTGCCCGTCCTGACGCTCCTTCAACAGCTGCACCCGTTCTTCGAGTGCGGCATTCGCCGCGCGTTCTTCATCCAGAGCCGTCTGCAGATCAGCGTCCCCACCAGACCCTTGCGCCTCCATGCCGCGCCTGATCCGGTCCAGCGCGGCCGTAATCCGGCCTTCCAACTCACTGATATCACTCATCCGCCCGTCCTTTCAAAAGCCCGGCTTCTTCTGGCTCTCTTAAAAACACGACGCCCGCGCGCCGCCACCTGTCTGATCCGGCATTGGCCGAATCGTGCCTGTTGCCCCTTAGCCTAAGCGATCCACCCGCCCCCCGCAAATCAGGCAATCGCAGCCAAATGAACGACTTAGCCGCCGCGCTTGAACTTGGGATGGACCCTGATATGACGCGGGGCAACCAATCGTGGATCACTTAGTAACAGGACCAGATCTCTTGGATATTGCCGCTCTCCGCTCCGCCCATCCTGACCATTGGAAAAAGGCGACCGCCATTCGCACGCTCACGCTGGACGCTGTTGCCGCCGCGAATTCCGGCCATTCCGGCATGCCAATGGGGATGGCCGATGTCGCTACGGTTCTTTTTGAGAAACATCTGAACTTCGACCCCAAAACGCCCGACTGGCCGGATCGCGACCGGTTCATTCTGTCCGCTGGCCACGGCTCCATGCTGCTCTATTCCCTGATGCATCTGACCGGCTATGAAGACATGCCGCTAAGCCAGATCAAGGATTTCCGCCAATGGGGCGCACGCACTGCCGGGCACCCCGAATACGGCCATGCGCGCGGGATTGAAACCACAACAGGCCCCCTCGGCCAGGGCATCGCCAATTCGGTGGGTTTCGCGATTGCTGAGGAAATCCAGCGCGCGACCTGGGGCAAAAAGATCATCGACCATTACACCTATGTGATGGCCGGGGACGGCTGCCTGATGGAAGGTGTCAGCCACGAGGCGATTGGCCTTGCCGGCATGCAGAAACTCAGCCACCTGATTGTTTTCTTCGACAACAACAACATCACCATCGACGGCACGGTCGACATGGCCGACATCACCAACCAGAACATGCGTTTTGAGGCGGCAGGCTGGCACGTTCAGGCCATTGACGGCCACGACCCCGAAGCCATCGACGCGGCCATCTGGGCGGCCAAGAAAGACCCGCGCCCGTCGATGATCGCCTGCAAAACCCATATCGCTTTGGGTCACGCGGCACAGGACACCTCCAAGGGTCACGGCGCTTTGACCGATAAGGATCAACTGAAAGCCGCGAAAGAGGCCTACGGCGCCCCCATGGGCGATTTCGAAGTCGACCCAGACGTCAAAAAGCAATGGGAGGCCATCGGCGCCCGCGGCGAAGCAACCCGCAAGGAATGGGAGGCACGCTTTGCCACCCTCTCCGCCAACAAACAGGCGGAGTTCAACCGGACATATGCGGGCGATGCACCGAAGAAGCTCGCCAGCACCATCCGCGCTTTGAAAAAGCAGGTGAGCGAGGGCCAACCAAAGGTGGCCACACGCAAATCTTCGGAAATGGTGCTTGAAGTCATCAATCCGGTTATGAAGGAGACTATCGGCGGTTCAGCCGACCTCACCGGCTCCAACAACACCAAGACCAGCGATCTGGGCGTCTTCCACCCCGATACCCGCAAGGGCCGTTACATCTATTATGGTGTGCGCGAACATGGGATGGCGGCGGCCATGAACGGGATGGCGCTGCATGGCGGTGCGAAACCTTATGGCGGCACCTTCATGTGCTTTACCGATTATGCGCGCGGCGCGATGCGGCTCTCTGCCCTGATGGGCGTACCAGTCACCTACGTGATGACCCATGACAGCATCGGCCTTGGCGAAGACGGGCCGACACACCAGCCTATCGAACATCTCGCGATGCTCCGTGCCACGCCCAACATGAACGTCATCCGCCCTGCCGACACGGTTGAAACGGCCGAGGCCTGGGAACTGGCCCTGACCTCAGCAAAGACGCCAACAGTGCTGAGTCTGACACGCCAGGGCCTGCCCACGGTTCGCACCGAACACAAGACCAAGAACCTGACCGCCCAAGGCGGCTATGTGCTGGCGGATGCGGAGGGCAAACGGCAAGCGATCCTGCTCGCGACCGGCTCCGAAGTCAGCGTCGCCCTCGCCGCCCGCGACCTCCTGCAGGCCGAGGGCATCGGCACCCGCGTTGTCTCCATGCCCTGCTGGGAACTCTTCGAAGCACAGGACGAAGCCTATCGCAAACGCGTGCTCCCCGGCGGCCCTGTGCGCGTCGCAATCGAGGCTGGTATCCGCTTTGGCTGGGACCGCTGGCTTTTTGGCGAGCGCGGCAAGCGTGAGAAATCGGGCTTTATCGGCATGCATGGATTTGGCGCCTCGGCACCTGCGGCAAAGCTCTTTAAAGAGTTCGGGATTACCGCCGAGGCCACGGCCGACAAGGTGAAGTCCCTGCTCAAATAAGGTGCCGACGAAAAACTGAACAAACCCGCCATGGGTCACAGCCAGACGCATGGCGGCACATCTGCGCCACAGCAAAAGTCTTCTAAGACTTTTGTCAAAATTCTTCGAAGAATTTTGGCACCCTAACCCCGCGCCAAAACTGTTAGCGAAAACCGTTAGCGCCAACAGGCAGGTTTAACGCTAACATACTGGAAACCATGCACTTTTCGCCTTGGCATGCAAAGGCACACCGCCCTATAGCTGACATATGGCAACCGGCGATAGAGGCGCGCAATGACAGTCACAATCGGGATCAACGGATTTGGGCGCATCGGGCGCTGCACGCTGGCGCATATCACCGAGGCCGCGCGCAACGACGTGCAGGTTGTCAAAATCAACGCGACCGGTCCGATTGAGACAAACGCCCATCTTCTGAAATATGACAGCGTCCATGGCCGTTTCGGCCACCCTGTGACGGTGGACGGCAACACGCTCGATCTGGGGCGCGGGCCGATCAACGTGATGTCAACCTATGAACCGGCAGAGCTTGACTGGGACGGTGTCGATGTGGTCCTCGAATGCACCGGCAAGTTCAATGACGGCGAAAAATCGGCAGTGCATCTGGACCGGGGCACGAAAAAGGTTCTGATCTCGGCGCCTGCCAAAAACGTGGACCGCACCGTGGTCTACGGCGTCAATCACCGCGATCTGGCCGCGACGGAGCGTCTTGTCTCAAACGGGTCCTGCACCACCAATTGCCTCGCCCCTTTGGCCAAGGTTCTGAACGATGCGATTGGCATCGAACGCGGGATCATGACAACGATCCATTCCTATACCGGCGACCAGCCGACGCTCGACCGGCGCCATAAGGACCTCTACCGCGCCCGCTCTGCCGCGATGGCGATGATCCCCACATCGACCGGGGCCGCCAAGGCACTAGGCGAGGTGCTACCAGAGCTCTCCGGTAAGCTCGACGGCACCGCCATCCGCGTCCCCACCCCCAATGTCAGCGCTGTGGATCTGACATTCGAAGCGGGCAAAACCGTCACCGCTGCCGACGTCAACGCAGTCGTTGCCGAAGCAGCGGCAGGCTATATGGGCATGGTCATGGCCTATGATGATGAGGCTAAGGTGAGCATCGATTTCAACCACACGACGCAAAGCTGCATCTTCGCCCCTGACCAGACCAAGGTTGTGGGCGGCAAAACGGTCCGTGTGCTCGCCTGGTATGACAATGAATGGGGCTTCTCTGCGCGCATGGCCGACGTCGCCGCGACGATGGGCCGTCTGCACTAGCGCCGTTTACCCTTCGTGGTCATTGCCTTTGCCATTCGGGGCCCGGCTCGCTAGACGAGCATCATGACCAACACTATCGCCATTTTTTTGGGGCTGATCATCCTTGCGTTTTTTGCAGTGGATTACACCCAATTTGAGTGGGATATGAGCACGTTCCTTCTGCGAAAACTCCTCGATCTGATCGAGTACATCGCCATTTGGCGTTGACCTTTTGGTGTAAATCGCAATGTTAGCGCCAACATAGTGCCGCAGGAGGACATGGAATGGCCGTCAAAGTCGCAATCAACGGATTTGGCCGCATTGGCCGCAATGTACTACGCGCGATTATCGAAAGCGGGCGCACGGATATCGAGGTTGTCGCAATCAACGACCTCGGCCCGGTTGAAACCAACGCACACTTGATGCGGTTTGATTCTGTTCATGGCCGCTTTCCCGGTACAGTGATCACAACTGAAACGACCATTGATGTGGGCCGTGGCCCCATGGAAGTCACAGCGCTACGCAATCCAGCCGAACTGCCTTGGGCGGACGTTGACGTGGTTCTGGAATGTACCGGTGTCTTCAACAGTAAAGAGGCTTGCCAGGCCCATCTGGACAATGGTTCAAGCCGTGTCCTGATCTCTGCCCCCGGCAAGAATGCAGACAAAACAATCGTTTATGGCGTAAACGACAGTGTTTTGACCGGCGATGACCTTATCGTGTCGAACGCCTCCTGCACAACCAACTGCCTTGCCCCGGTTGCCAAGGTACTGAACGACGCTGTGGGCATTTCCAAAGGGTTCATGACCACCATCCACAGCTACACCGGCGACCAGCCAACGCTGGACACGATGCACAAGGACCTCTACCGCGCCCGTGCGGCAGCCTTGTCAATGATCCCGACATCGACGGGGGCCGCAAAGGCCGTGGGCCTCGTGCTGCCGGAGCTCAATGGGAAACTTGATGGTGTGGCTATCCGCGTGCCCACCCCGAACGTTTCGGTTGTTGACCTGACATTCGAAGCATCCCGCGCAACATCGGTCGAAGAAATCAACGCCGCCGTTGTTGCTGCTGCAGATGGCGACATGGCCGAGGTACTCGCCTATACCGACCTGCCGATGGTCAGTTCCGATTTCAATCACGACCCACATTCCTCCATCTTCCATCTGGACCAGACCAAGGTTCTGGACGGGAACATGGTGCGCATCCTGTCGTGGTATGACAACGAATGGGGCTTCTCCAACCGCATGGCAGATACCGCTGTTGCGATGGGCAAACTGATCTAGACCACCCTACCTCTGCAAGCAAAAGCCGGTCCGCAAGGATCGGCTTTTTTTCGTGCAGAACTGAAAAATTGCCATGCATGGCGTGCATATCGGTTAGCGCTAAAGGTCAATTGTTCTGCGCCGCAGCATGACTACATGATGGTCGAGACAACAAAAGCGATGACTTTAGAAAGGAGCACGCACATGACTGTACTGAACACCGTATTCGCCGCATTTGAAAAGCGTGTCGCCTATAGCCGCTTGAAGCGCGAACTGAGCAATATGCCGGTCGAGACCGCCATCGATCTGGGCATGTTCCGCGAAGACGCTGCCAAAGTAGCCAACAAGGCGATCTACGGCTAAGTAACTGCCGAACATGAAAAAACAGCCGCGCCTTCGGGGGCGGCTTTGTTATTTCAGAGCTTTGGACAGGAAAGCGTCAATGCGGTCGCGATAGCCCGGCACGCCGGCGAGATTGTTGTGGTTCGCGTTTGGCACGGCATGAAATGTCACGGAAATGTCGGCTTCTTCCATCAGGTCTGCAAGGCTTCGACCCACCGAAGGCGGGATCATCTGATCGTCCTGTCCATGCTGGATCAGAACCGGCGCCGAAATCGCGGGCGCCAAGGCGGCAGAGTTCCATTTCTGCACAAAGGGCAGCCAACAGGCTGGAAGCCATGACGCTTGGGTCATCAGCGCGCACATCTTCACAAATGGCGCATCCAGAATAATGGCAGCAACGTCGCGCTCAGCCGCTACATATTGCGCAAGGCCGGTTCCCATCGAATATCCATGCACGACAATCGGCCCCTCATGCCGCGCCGCGATCCAATCATAAGCGGCCAGCGCATCGGCCTTCAGACGCGCCTCTGAAGGCGTGCCAGGTATCCCGCCACCGCCCGGATACTCCACCGCGTAAAGGTGCCTATCTGCCGCGACATGTGCGTTCAGCGTGTAGGTGAAATAGGCAAGCGCCCCACCATTGCCCATGAAGAACAGCACGGCTTCGGCACTCTCCCCTTCATAGATGGCAAGGGCGACATCGCGTTCCGAAACGATCTCCTGCCGAAACTCCGGGGCGTCGAACGGGTCAGGCCCGAACGGATAGATCAGTCGGGGATGGGCCAGCACCATGATCGTGGCATAAAGCAGATAAGTCCCGACAAGCATCCAAAGCCAGTTCAACCGTCAAACCGCGCGCGTAAAGCGTCATTTACAGCGGGTGCGACGAACTTCGAAACGTCACCACCGAGGCGCGCAATTTCTTTGACCAGCTTGGAGGCAATCGCCTGATGTTTCGCGTCCGCCATCAGAAACACGGTCTCAATCCTGTCATCCAGGACCCGGTTCATGCCAACCATCTGAAATTCGTACTCAAAGTCAGCCACAGCGCGCAAGCCGCGGATAATGACCGACGCCCGTACATCACGGGCGCAATCGATCAGCAGGTTTTCGAAAGGGTGTGCGACGATTTCGCATCCGGTTGCCGCGCCCAAAGGTGCCGCCTCGGCCTCGACCATCGCCACACGCTCTTCCAGCGAAAACATCGGCCCCTTGTCGCGGTTGATCGCAACACCGATCACCAGCCGATCTACCAAGGAACAGGCCCTGCGGATGATATCCGTATGCCCAAGCGTGACCGGGTCAAAGGTTCCGGGATACAGTCCTACGCGCATGGCCGCCCTCGTCTCAACTCATCTCTGCGCGCACGCAACAATATTGCGGGGCGGAATGCAAGCGGCCTAATGCCCCATGATCATGCCTTCGAGGGCATCCTTCTCCATCGCCAATTGGGCAAGCCTGCCCTTGACCGCATCCCCGATTGAAATCAGGCCGATCATCTTGCCGTCTTCCATCACAGGCAAGTGACGAAAGCGCCCATTTGTCATCACCTCCAGCACCTCAAGTGCGGTGTCGGATGGCGTACAGGTTGTCAGGGCAGAGGTCATCATGCTGCTCACCGGCTCGCTCAGGCAACTTGGCCCACGCTTGCCCAATTCGCGGACGATATCACGTTCTGACAGGATGCCATCAAGCGCTTCACCATCACCCGAGACCACCACCGTGCCGATACGCTTCGCTGACAAGAGCTTGACCGCATCGGTGACCGGGTCCGAAGGCTTGACGGATACAACCCCGGGATTGTCCTTGGTCTTCAGCATCTGTGATACGATCATCGTGCGCTCCTTTGTGTCGCTGCGGTATTTCAGCGTCTCAAATCAAACCTCTCTCTGTCAAGCATGGCTCTTTACCCTGCGACACTCCCCCCTATAGTCGGCGCAAAGATCGCGGAGGACCAAATGCAAGAACTCACCCACTATATCGGCGGCGCACATGTCAAAGGGACGTCAGGGCGTTTTGCCGACGTGATGAACCCGGCGACCGGCGAAGTGCAGGCCAAGGTCCCGCTGGCGAACAGCGACGAACTGGCCAAGGCCGTGTCCATCGCGCAAGAGGCGCAACCGGCATGGGCCGCCGTGAACCCGCAGCGCCGTGCCCGCGTGATGATGGCTTTTGTCCAGCTTTTACACCGCGACATGGATAAACTGGCCGAGGCGCTGAGCCGCGAACATGGCAAAACACTCCCCGATGCCAAGGGCGATGTGATCCGCGGGCTGGAGGTCGTGGAATACTGCATCGCCGCGCCGCAGATGCTGAAAGGCGAGTATACGGACTCAGCCGGCCCCGGCATCGACATGTATTCAATGAAACAGCCGCTCGGTGTGACCGCCGGGATCACGCCGTTCAACTTTCCCGCCATGATCCCGATGTGGATGTTCGCGCCTGCCATCGTCTGCGGCAATGCGTTCATCCTCAAACCGTCCGAGCGTGATCCCTCCGTGCCGCTGATGTTGGCCGAACTGATGGAGGAAGCAGGCCTGCCCAAGGGCATCCTGCAGGTCGTGAACGGCGACAAAGAAGCCGTCGATGCCATCCTCGACCACGATGTGATCCAGTCCATCGGCTTTGTCGGCTCCACCCCCATCGCCGAATACATTTATGGACGCGGCTGCGCGAACGGCAAGCGCGTGCAGTGTTTCGGCGGCGCAAAAAACCACATGATCATCATGCCCGACGCGGACATGGATCAGGCCGCCGATGCGCTTGTGGGTGCTGGTTATGGTGCGGCTGGCGAACGCTGCATGGCGATTTCCGTCGCCGTGCCCGTGGGCGATGAAACCGCCGACCGCCTGATCGAGAAACTGGTGCCACGGGTCGAGGCGCTGAAGGTTGGGCCCTATACGTCTGGCAATGACGTCGACTATGGCCCGGTGGTGACCGCTGCCGCAAAGGCCAATATCGAACGCCTCGTCCAGACGGGCATCGATCAGGGCGCGAAACTCGTCGTCGACGGGCGCGATTTCAAGCTGCAGGGCTATGAAGACGGATTCTTCGTCGGCGCCCACCTCTTTGACCACGTCAAGCCTGACATGGACATCTACACAACCGAGATCTTCGGCCCGGTCCTTTCCACCGTGCGGGCACAAAGCTATGAAGAGGCGCTTGGTCTCGCGATGCACCACGAATACGGCAACGGCACCGCGATCTTCACTCGCGACGGCGACACCGCCCGCGACTTCGCGAACCGGATCAATATCGGCATGGTTGGCGTGAACGTGCCCATCCCCGTGCCGCTCGCCTACCACACGTTCGGCGGCTGGAAGAAATCCATGTTCGGCGACCTCAATCAGCACGGGCCTGATGCGTTCAAGTTCTATACCCGGACCAAAACGATCACATCGCGTTGGCCGTCGGGCATCAAGGAAGGCGGCGAGTTTTCGATCCCCGTGATGGAATAGGCCGCACTTGCCAAAAGCCGCAAACCGGCGCATGAATTAAACGAGCGTTCAATTCATGCTGTGGGAGGCATCATGGACTTTGCCCTGACCGAAGAACAGGTCGCGATATTCGACATGGCGCAAGCTTTTGGGGCCGAGCATATCGCCCCGCATGCGCGGGATTGGGAGGCCGAAGGCACAATCCCCAAAGACCTCTGGCCCAAGCTAGCAGAGTTGGGTTTTGGCGGGCTGTATGTCAGTGAGGATATGGGCGGCTCGGGCCTCTCACGGCTTGATGCCACGCTGGTTTTCGAGGCCCTTTCGCAATCTTGCGCCTCAGTCGCCGCGTTCCTGTCGATCCACAACATGTGCGCTTACATGATTGACAAGCACGGATCAGACGCATTGCGGCCCCGCCTTCTACCCAAGGCACTGACGATGGAGACGATCCTCAGCTACTGTCTGACCGAACCCGGCTCGGGCTCTGATGCCGCAGCACTCAAGACGAAAGCCGTGCGCACCAATGAAGGCTACGAGTTGACCGGCACGAAGGCGTTCATCTCCGGCGGTGGCTATTCGGACGCCTATATCGTGATGGCGCGGACGGGTGATGACGGGCCAAAGGGCATCAGCGCAATTCTTGTCGAAGAAGGCGCCGACGGCCTGAGCTACGGGGGTTTGGAGGACAAGATGGGCTGGCGTTCTCAGCCCACGCGGCAGGTCCAGATGGATGCTTGCAAGGCCCCCGCTGACAACCTGTTGGGTGAAGAGGGTCAGGGATTCAAATACGCGATGGCGGGGCTCGATGGCGGACGACTAAACATCGCGGCCTGTTCGCTGGGTGCTGCGCAAGCGGCACTGGATCAAACACTGGCCTATATGAAAGAACGCAAAGCCTTCGGCAAATCCATCGACCAGTTTCAGGGCCTGCAATTCCGGCTTGCCGACATGGAGATTGATCTGCAAGCCGCCCGCACCTTCCTGCGCCAGGCCGCCTGGAAACTCGACACTGGCGCACCCGATGCCACGAAGTTCTGCGCGATGGCCAAGAAGCAGGTCACCGAGGTCGGCAGCCGGGTTGCGGACCAATGCCTGCAACTCCATGGTGGCTACGGCTACCTTGCTGATTATGGGATCGAAAAGATCGTCCGCGACCTGCGGGTCCACCAGATCCTTGAAGGAACCAACGAAATCATGCGGCTCATCACCGCGCGCCAAATGCTTAGCGGAGTGTAGAAGAGAAACTGATGCACCGATGGTGGCGCAAGTTGGTTACAGCATTCAAGCTACAGGAATGCAGGGTCTTGAAACAAGCCCTTCAGTTTCCACGCTTCTCGATCTTCTTTTTGGGGTTCTATATGCTGCCGTGGTTCTTCGCAATTGCGCTTCCGCTATTGCTTATCTCAATCCTGTTGAGCGAATTCACGCATCCTGCCCTGCCAGTGCTGAACATGATTATGGGATTTGTGGGACTGGCCCTTATCGCTCCTTGGTTTTTCCGTTGGTGCATCATATGCGCCGGGCTGATGTATGGTCGCCCACGCCTAGCAGAGCAAAAGCTAGACTATCTTGAACAGAAGCTAGAATCACGCTCATGACGGACATCCTCATCCGCCAAAACGGCCATGCGGGCCACATCACCCTCAACCGCCCAAAGGCATTGAACGCGCTGACATGGGAGATGTGTCTTGAGATTGAAAAGGCGCTCGACGGGTGGCTGAACGACCCCGATATCGCGCTGATCATGATCGACGGCGCGGGAGAGCGCGCCTTCTGCTCTGGCGGCGATATTGCCGAGATGTATGCGGCAGGCCAGCGCGGAGACCTCGACTATGGCCGCAACTTCTGGCGCGACGAATATCGGCTGAACGCAAAGATCCATGCGTACCCAAAACCCGTCGTGACCTTCCTTCATGGTTTCACAATGGGTGGCGGTGTTGGCGTCGGCTGTCACGGCTCCGACCGGATCGTTTGCGAGAGCAGCCAAATTGCGATGCCCGAATGCTCAATCGGGCTTGTGCCCGATGTGGGCGGCTCGCTCATACTGGCAAAAGCGCCGGGGCATTGCGGTGAATATCTGGGACTAACCGGTGACCGCATGGATGCCGGTGACGCGATCTATGCAGGTTTCGCCGACCATTATGTGCCGCAAGAGACCTGGGAGGCCTTGAAAGAGAGCATTGCTGGGACTGGCGGGACAAGCATTCCAAACCACCCTGCCCCGCAAAGTCGCCTGAAGGGCTGGCAGGCCGATATCGACGCATATTTCACAGATGGTTCAGACAGCGAAGCGGCTCAACGAGCCGATAAGCTCACAGCCCGCAACGCTCCTCTCGCCATGGCCGTTTGTCGTCGCATCCTTACCGCCGTTCGCGAAAATCCCGACATCAAAACCGCGCTCGACCATGAGTTCCGCTATACCTACCGTTGCGTAGCGCAAGGTGACTTTATCGAGGGCATACGCGCCGCCATCATCGACCGGGACAAAAAGCCGAAATGGCAGCCCGTCACCGATGATCAAGTCGCGGCCATGACGGCACCCTTGGGTGAGAACGCGCTGCAATGGGAGGACAACACATGAAAATCGGCTTTATTGGGCTGGGCAACATGGGCGCGCCCATGGCCGAGAACCTAGCCAAGGAACACGAGGTGATTGGTTTCGACACCGTCGCTAAGCCAGACCGTATAACATTGGCCAGCAGCGCGGCCGACGTTGCCAAGGAGGCAGATGTCGTCATCACGATGCTGCCGAACGGAGAGATACTCCGCACCGTTGCGGATGAAATCCATCCGGCGATGAAACCAAGCGCGATCCATTTGGACTGCTCCACCGTCGATGTGGACAGCGCCCGCGCCGTTGCGGCCCAAGCAGAGGCCCACAACCTGATGGCCATCGATGCCCCAGTCTCGGGGGGGATCGGCGGAGCCCAAGCTGGCACACTGACATTCATGGCCGGTGGCGCGGACGAGGCCTTTGCGCGGGTCAAACCGCTCTTCGACATCATGGGCCAGAAGGCCGTGCATTGCGGTCCAGCGGGCAACGGACAGGCCGCTAAGATCTGCAACAACATGATCCTTGGTGTGACCATGATTGCGACATGTGAGGCGTTCGTCCTCGCCGACAAGCTGGGCCTTGACCGGCAGGCCATGTTCGACGTCGTCAGCACATCGTCCGGCTATTCATGGACCATGAACGCCTATTGCCCTGCACCGGGCATCGGGCCGCAAAGCCCCGCCGACAACGATTATCAACCCGGCTTCGCCGCCGACCTGATGTTGAAAGACCTGAATCTCGCCCAAATGGCGGCAGAGACCGCAGATGCTGACACACCCATGGGGCAAGCAGCGCGCGACCTTTATGCACAATTCGTTGAACAGGAAGAAGGCGCAGGCCGCGACTTCTCGGCCATGCTGCCGCGCTTTGAAAAGCGCGGAAGAGGCTGAGACCCTACTGGCCGACCGTCAGCATCACCAGGACGACAAACATCGCCGGTACGACCAGGATCATCGGGACGATCAGTGCCGGGTAGCCCCAGGCGAGAATTGCCAGAAACCACAGGGCCAGGACGCTAAATAAGAAGTAATAGATGTTGTCGCTGTCGCCATAATAGACCTCGCGCAACATACGGCCCAGAATGGGAACGCGAAAAAGAATGCGGGTCAATAACGAACGGTCGGCATAGGTGTCTCTTTGCATAGGGTCAGCGCGCTTTCCAAATCAATTGCGTTGCAAGTGACATATGGCGTCCGTTGCCGCCGGGAATGCGGCAATCTGACCAAATCGCGGACGATATCTGAAAATGACGCTGCGTTTTGACAACAGACGCGCCGCGCGTGTCCCTCAGATCTTGACCCCGTTCTTGCGAAAGAACGACAGCATGTCGTCGGTGAGCAATCCGCGCCCCGTCGCAATCTGGATCAGTTCAAACGCGCAACCGTTATTGACCTCAACCACGACAGGGCCATCGCGCGTCAATGCCATATCGGTTGAGGCAAAGCGATTGGGCGCATGGATCAGCGCAACCTCTTTGTTGATGCGCATCATTTCGTCCCAATCGGGTAGCTTTTCGCCTATGACAGTCCGGCCTTCAACGGGATGTTCGGTAAGCCGGGTCAATTCACCATCATCGTTGCGCACAAGGGTGCGGATTTCGCCTGTCTCGGGATCCACGTCCGCGATCATGTTTCCGTCGCGCCAAAAGTTGTCGGCAAAGCTATCCGCCCCGGGCAGCTTCAGCGCGGTATAGGGAACCGTCACGCCATTTTCATCAATCAGATTGAGACAGCGGACGGTCGCCATCGCCTCTGTCAGGCCGTCGAAGAACGCATGCGGTTTCAGGAATTCCTGAATGATGTAGTGGTGATCGCCAAAGAGGCTATCGGTCACTTCAGCGAAGGTGGCCGGCTCTCGTCCGACGATTTCCACATGCGTATCAGTCACACCACTGATCTTGAGAGCACCCGCGCTTGCCACACCCGATGTGGATTTCGCAAAGATTGGGAAGCTGTCGCAATCTTTGAGAAATGCCTCCAAATCCGCCGCATTCGCGAGACGACGGACTGCAGGATAGACTCTTGGCCCCTTGTCAAACACTGCCAGCAGCTTCGGCGTCGGCATCTTTGCCTGTTCAAGCACGAGCGCGGAAATCCACTTATCTTCCGTGACCGCCCACCATTGATGATCGATGCAATGTTCAACAATCGGCCAGTGCTGCGAAGAAGACACAAAGCGGCTCCGCTCATCCTCTGTCCACTTGTCGCGATCGTAGAGGCCATAGCGCAGGTACTCGTTCATTTTGAGCTTGCCACGCCCCTTGCTCAGCTTTCGGAAGTCCAGCCCCAACGTAATCGGGCTGGCCCCAACAGACCGGGCCGCCGCTGCCAACTGTCCTAACAGGTTGGCATCACTTGCATCTTTCATTTTCTTGAGGTCTTCGTCCTGCGCAGACATGAATATCTTCCCCGCTGTGCTTGATGGATTACAAATCACATGCGGCGAGAAAGCACAAAGCGAATTGAGGGTAGCTCAGGAATTTATTCGGCAGCGACGGATTTTGGCGCCAGCATCTCTTTCAGATAGCGGCCGGTATGGCTCTCGGTGACTTCAGCAACCTCTTCCGGCGTGCCGGTTGCAACGATCCGGCCACCGCCGTCCCCGCCCTCTGGGCCGATATCGATGATATGGTCGGCGGTCTTCACCACGTCGAGGTTGTGTTCGATGACAATCACCGAATTGCCCTGGTCGACCAATTCATGCAGCACTTCCAATAGCTTACGGACGTCCTCAAAATGCAGCCCCGTCGTTGGCTCATCGAGAATATAAAGCGTCCGACCCGTGGAACGTTTTGAGAGTTCCTTGGACAGCTTCACCCGCTGCGCCTCACCACCCGACAAGGTCGTCGCCTGCTGGCCGACCTTGATATAGCCGAGGCCCACGCGCATCAGCGCATCCATCTTTTCGCGGATTGAGGGGACGGCGGAAAAGAATTCCTGCGCGTCTTCCACCGTCATATCAAGGACATCGGCGATAGACTTGCCCTTGAACTTAATCTCCAGGGTTTCGCGGTTGTAACGCGCGCCCTTGCAGGTCTCGCAAGTGACATAGACGTCGGGCAGAAAGTGCATCTCGATCTTGATGACGCCGTCACCCTGACAGGCCTCGCAGCGCCCGCCCTTCACGTTGAAGCTGAACCGGCCCGGTTTATACCCCCGCGCCTTCGCCTCAGGCATGCCCGCAAACCAGTCGCGGATCGGCGTGAATGCCCCGGTATAGGTCGCCGGGTTCGACCGGGGGGTCCGCCCGATAGGCCGCTGGTCGATGTCGATCACCTTGTCGAGATGCTCGAACCCCTTGATCGTCTCACATGGTGCAGGCGTTTGCCGAGCGCCATTCAGCTTGACCGAGGCGTTCTTGAACAAGGTCTCAATCGTCAGGGTCGATTTGCCCCCGCCCGAGACGCCTGTCACACAGACGAATTTGCCCAAAGGAAAATCCGCTGTGACATTCTGCAGATTGTTCCCAGTAGCCTTGACCACTGTCAGCTTCTTGCCCTTCCCCTTGCGCCGTTTGGCGGGTACGGCAATCTCGCGCGTACCGACAAGGTACTCACCAGTGATTGATCCCTCGGCTGTCATGATCTCTTGCGGGGTGCCTTTGGCCACAACCTGCCCGCCATGCACACCCGCGCCGGGGCCGATGTCGAACACGTAATCCGCCTCGCGGATCGCCTCTTCATCATGCTCGACGACGATGACAGTATTTCCCTGATCGCGCAGGTTCTTCAGCGTTGTCAGCAACCGATCATTGTCGCGCTGATGCAGCCCGATTGATGGCTCATCGAGCACATAGAGGACTCCCTGAAGGCCAGAGCCGATCTGCGAGGCCAGCCTGATCCGCTGGCTTTCACCGCCCGACAACGTGCCCGAATTGCGGGACAGCGTCAGATATTCGAGGCCAACATTATTCAGAAAGCCCAACCGCTCGCGAATTTCCTTCAGGATCGCATGGGCAATCTCATTCTTCTGCTTGGTCAAGTTGTCGGGCACCGACAGGCACCAATCATAGGCCTCCTTGATCGACATCTGCACCACCTGTCCGATATGGAGCAGATCATCAGACGGCCCGATCTTGACCGCCAACGCCTCTTGCCGCAGCCGGTAGCCATCACAAGTGCCGCAATTGCGGTTGTTCTGATAATTCTCGAACTCTTCGCGGATCCAGTTGCTATCGGTCTCGCGATAGCGCCGCTCCATATTTGGAATCACGCCTTCGAAGGCACGCTCGACCTGATAGACGCGCCCGCCCTCATCATAGCGGAACTTGATCTCTTCCTCGCCAGAGCCGTAGAGGAACACCTGCTGAATTTTCGGATCCAGATCCTTCCAGCGGGCGTTCTTGTTGAATCCGTAATGCTTCGCAATCGCCTCAATCGTCTGCAGGAAATAGGGCGATTTGCCCTTCCGCCATGGGGCCAGCGCGCCATCGGCGATCTTGAGCGTCACATCCGGCACCACGAGTTGTTCATCAAAAAACAGCTCAACACCCAAGCCGTCGCAGGACGGGCAGGCCCCGAATGGCGCATTGAAGGAAAACAGGCGCGGCTCGATCTCGGGGATCGTGAAACCGGATTCAGGACAGGCGAAATTCTCGGAAAATGTGATCCGCTCCGGATCACCCTCTTTCGGGGCAGTCTCCAAAACCGCAATCCCATCAGCCAGATCAAGTGCTGTGCGGAAACTGTCAGCCAAGCGGGTCTCCAGCCCCTCCTTCACAACGATCCGGTCAACAACGACATCAATGTCATGGCGGAACTTCTTGTCCAGCGTCGGCGGCTCGTCCAACTCGTAGAACTGCCCATCCACCTTGACCCGCTGAAAGCCCTGCTTGCGCAGTTCCAGAAATTCCTTGCGATACTCGCCCTTGCGGTCGCGGATGATGGGCGCAAGCAGATAGCCGCGTGTCCCCTCCTCCATCGCCATCACCCGGTCGACCATGTCCTGCACCTGCTGCGCCTCAATCGGCAGGCCGGTGGCCGGGCTGTAAGGCGTGCCTGCACGGGCAAAGAGCAAACGCAGATAGTCGTAAATCTCGGTGATCGTGCCAACCGTCGAACGCGGGTTCTTCGACGTCGTCTTCTGCTCAATCGAAATCGCCGGGCTCAGACCGCTAATATGGTCCACATCCGGCTTTTCCATCATATCAAGGAACTGCCGCGCATAAGCGCTGAGCGACTCAACGTAACGCCGCTGCCCTTCGGCATAGATCGTGTCAAAGGCGAGCGAGGACTTGCCCGACCCCGACAAGCCGGTGATCACTACAAGCTGATCACGCGGAATATCGACGTCGATATCCTTGAGGTTATGTTCACGCGCGCCGCGTACCTCAATGTTTTTGAGCTCTGCCATTCCAACCCCCAGGGACAACTCCGTCTTCAGATAGCAGCGCGAGAATTATCCGCCACCCCGGAGCAAGAACATTATATGAACAAAAGCAAAATAATCACAACAAAGAAAACCCGGCCGCGTTGCCGCAACCGGGTCGTTTCAGTGCCGTTTAAGCAGGATTACTGGTTGTAGTAAGCCGAGAAGCCTGCGCGGACGGTTTGGAACCATTCGCCGGATTCGCGGATGTTCTCCAGACCTTCGTTGAGCGCGCTGATGATCTCGGCGGCGTCAGGATTGTCTTTGTCAACAAACACAGCAAGCACGTCAGCACTTGTCAGATGCGGGTTGATCGCAACCTGCTCTGCAATCCCCATACGCTGGGCGATATCTTCAGACTGTGCAGTCACAAGTGCCACGGCATCAACCTCACCGGCCATAAGCGCGGTAAAGCAATCGTCAGGATTTGCAGGCTGCACGTAGTTCATTACGTCGCGCCCAAGGCCAAGGCTGGTTGGGCCGACATCCGAGTAATCCGATGGCAGGCACAACGACTTGCCAGCAAAGTCAGCCGCGTCGGTCGTGGTTGCGAGCGCATCGTCGCTGCGGGTCGCAAGACCTGTGATGATCTCATAGAATGGGTCCGAATGCAGGAAACCGTCACACCGAAACTTTGAGTTTTCGGTCAAGGTTTCTGGCGCCTCGCAATTTGGGCGCAGCCATGGGAAGGCGCCATCAAAAGCACGCGCAGGCAGAAGCGTTTCAAGATGCGAACCCCAATCATTCACAAAAATGATCTCGGTCTCATAGCGTGGTTCCATCGTGTCCATTGCAGCACGCACAAGCTGTGTGTAGACGCCACCACCTTCGAGCCCTTCATCCGTGTAAGGCGGATAGCCGGTCCCGGTGACCAGACGGATTGTCTTTGTCTCGGCGGCCGTAACCTCTGGAACAGGTGTTGCAACACTTACCTGAACCGTACCGGACCCGGGCAAAGAGCCGTCCGCACATGGCAAAGACAACTCCATGCCAACCGAAATGATATTCGGGTTTGCGCCAATCACATTGCGGTTCGCATCCCAAATCTCTTGAAAGCTGATGCTTCCATAGGCTTCGCGGGCAATGACGCTCAGCGTGTCACCGGGCTGCACAGTATAGACACTGCAGGCCTCCTGTGCGTGTGTCGCTGTGGCGCCCGCCGCAGCAACGATTGCTGCCAGCACGACTCTTTTTGTCATGTCTTTTTCCTTCATTTCATTCACTAGGCTAAGCCGTCTCCATAATTGTAAGCGAACAAGGCGATAACAAAGCGCAACACACGCGCCTTGCAGTTTTGATGAAGGGTTTGGCCGGTATCAGCTTGGCCAACCTATCATCGTTATCGGTGGGCTAAGCACGAACACGGTTCGCATTTGGGTCAAAAAACGACCAACTCATGGCGAATTTCACATGACTTGACGTAACTGCACCTTACCGCGGAAGAGTTAAAAGATTGAGACACAACCATGAGGCGCGGTGGCAAATTCGCGGAACGTATTCGCCGATTTTAACGTCGCCTCAGCAGTATAGATCAATCCGCCGCTTTTGCGGCGCCTTGGTCCGGTCACATGTGGATCACGCGGTCATATGCGTCGAGCACGCTTTCATGCATCATTTCGGACAGCGTTGGGTGTGGGAAGACAGCGCTCATCAGGTCTTCCTCTGTCGTTTCAAGCTGACGCCCAACGACATAGCCCTGGATCAGTTCAGTCACTTCGGCACCAACCATATGCGCGCCTAGAAGCTCACCCGTCTTGGCATCGAAGATGGTCTTGATCATCCCCTCTTGCTCGCCCAGGGCAATTGCCTTGCCATTCCCGATAAAGGGGAAACGGCCTACCTTGATGTCATAACCCAGTTCCTTGGCCTTGGCCTCGGTATAGCCAACCGAAGCGACCTGTGGATGGCAATAGGTGCAGCCGGCAATGCTTTCGGGTTTTACGGGATGGGCGTGCTTGCCCGCGATCAGGTCCGCAACCATCACGCCTTCATGGCTGGCCTTGTGGGCAAGCCAAGGCGCACCAGCGATGTCGCCAATGGCGTAAAGGCCGTCAACGCCCGTGCGGCAGTATTCGTCCGTCACGACATGCGTACGGTCCACTTTGACGCCAAGCGCCTCTAGCCCCAGCCCCTCGACATTGCCGACGATGCCCACCGCGCTGATCACCGTGTCAAAGTCCATCTTTTCAACTTTACCGCCGGTTTCGATATGGGCCGTAACCTTGCCTTTGGCGCGGTCAAGCTGTTTGACCATGGATTTCTCCATGATCTTCATGCCCTGCTTGACGAATTGCTTCTTCGCAAATGCCGAGATTTCAGCATCTTCAACCGGCAACACGCGGTCCATCACCTCAACGACGGTCGTGTCAGCGCCAAGCGTGTTGTAAAAGCTCGCGAACTCAATCCCGATTGCCCCGGAACCAATCACCAGCAGCTTTTTTGGCATGCGTTTGGGCTGCAGCGCGTGTTTATAGGTCCAGACCAGATCGCCATCCGCTTCAAGCCCCGGCAATTCGCGAGCGCGGGCACCAGTCGCCAGGATGATGTTCTTCGAGGCCAGCTCATCAGTCCCCTTCTCGCCCTTCACAGAGACTTTGCCTTTTGCAGGGATGGTCGCCTCACCCATGAAAACCGTGATTTTGTTCTTTTTCATCAGATGGCTGACGCCGCCCGATAGCTGGCCGGCCACGTCACGGCTGCGCTTCACAACCGCATCCAGATCGTAATCGACACCCGTCGCCTTCAGGCCAAATTCCTTGGCGCGATGCATCAGGTGGAAAACTTCGGAAGAGCGCAACATCGCCTTGGTCGGAATGCAGCCCCAGTTCAGGCAGATGCCACCCATATGCTCACGTTCGACGATTGCCACCTTCATGCCGAGTTGTGCGGCGCGAATAGCGGCCACATAACCGCCTGGCCCGGCGCCGATTACGATGATGTCAAAAGTCTGCGCAGCCATGTGGTGCCCCTCCAAAATCAGATTTAGTTGAACGCTAAACTATTTTTGGGGCGACCTCTAGTGACCTGGCGTCATAACTGCCATCGCAGTGACGCAAAGCGGCGGATCAACCGAGCCTCAACTCGCTTGGGCGAGTTGGGCCTGAATTGCGCTCGCATATCCGCCCGCATCAAGAAAGGCCTGCTCTGCTGGGGTTGTTTTGCGCCCTAACGCAGCGTTGCGATAGGGAAAACGCCCGTAATCGCGGATCACCGCGCGATGGGCGCAAGCATGGTCGCGGTTGTGATGACCTGTCTCTGGCATCCGTGTGTGGATCAACCGCACCGCGCGATCCTGATCGCACAAGCTTTCTGCATGCATCAGCGGCAGATAAAAGAACTGCCGCGCCGGTTCATCGATCTTCATGTCCCAATCACGGTCAATCGCCATTTTCGCCGCAGCGCGTGCGATATCATCAGTCGCGAAAGCTTGTGCCGTGTCACGGAACATGTTTCGCGGAAACTGGTCCGTCAGAATGATATAGGCCAAGGTGCCGGACGGATAGGTAAGCCACAGGCTCAGGCTGCCTTCGCTTGCCGCCTCCCAAGTCGCGAGAAAGCGCTCTCTGACCTTCTCATCAAAGGCGGGATCGGATTTGTACCATTCTTCTGGCGCACATTCATCCAACCAGAATGCCAGTACTTCATCGGGGCTTACCACCACACCATTCCTTCAGTGACCTCATCGACACATTTTCACGGAAGCAAACAAACCTCGCCCTGGCAAGGGTTTACAGCACGCCTTCGCTCAAATGATCTTTCGAGATGACACAGTGGGTGAGAATTATGGCGCCACCTTCGGCAGGTCTTCGCTTGTCTCAAGGATATCGGCCTCGGCGTCGATGTAAGCCTCTTGCGCAACCTCAGCGACGACGGGCGTCGATGCAGCGGACACGGGCGTATAAGGAACGCTTTCGGCCTCGACGATTTCGGTGCGGCTCCGCTGCGTGGTTCGATACATCCCGTACAAGCCGATGGCCAACATCAAGCTGGCGGTAAACAGCCAGTAGCCGTTATTGCCGATCACATCCATCATCACACCGACAATGAGCGGCCCCGCGATGGCGCCAACGCCATTGATGAACAGAAGGCCCCCTGACGCGGCCGCCATATCCTCTTTATCCAGATAGTCGTTGGCATAGGCGATCACGAGCGCGTAAAGCGGGTTCGACATGCCGCCGACGATGGCCCCGCTGATCACGATCAGCGCAAAGTATCCGGGCACGAGGAACGCGATCAACGACCCGGCCCCGCCGATGAGTGACACCCAGATGATCAAGCGACGGCGGTCCATCCGGTCAGACAACCAGCCAATCGGATATTGCAGCACGAGTGCGGACACATAGATCGCCGAGATAAAGAACGAGATCTCACCAACGCTCAACCCGACCCTGTTGCCGTAAACAGCCGACATCCCGAACTGCGCCGAGAATATGCCGCCCAGCATGAACATCGAAAAACAGGCCAGCGGCGATGCGTTGATCAAATCCTTGATCTTCATCGGCTTCGTCGTCTCGAAAGCGGGCATGGGCCGCGCCGACAATAGCACCGGCGCAAAGGCGAGCGAGACGAGGACAGAAGGGATGATGAACAGGACATATCCCGACACATCCCCCTGACTGACGATCCACTGCGCAAAGACGACACCCGCCATCTGCACCATCAGGTAAATCGACAAGGCCTTGCCGCGGGTTTCGTTGCTTGACGCGTCGTTCAGCCAGCTTTCAGCGGTGATATAGACGCCGCAAAAGCAGAACCCGATGATCACCCGCCCGATGGTCCAAGAGATTGGATCGACAAGGACCGGATAGATAATAAGGACCGCTGAAATCGTTGATCCCAGTGCCGCAAAGACGCGAACATGTCCAACGCGCTGGATCAGTTTGGGCGTGAAACGGGAACTGAATAGGAAACCCAGAAAGTAAGCCGACATGATGATCGACAGGGATAGCGTGCTGAACCCTTCCTGATCACCACGCAGGCCGAGCAATGTGCCCTGCAACCCATTGCCAACCATCAACAAAAACATGCCAAGGAAAAGGGCCCATGACCCGGTCAGCACCTGAAACATCGCGCGCCCTTTCTGCGATCAGAACCGGCCTATCCCATGATTCTGGTCCGATTTCACCATAGGAAAACGACCCGGTCGCGCCTGTTCGCGTCCTATCCTCGCTCTGGTAGCAAGAGCGAGCTGTCACCATAGCTGAAAAAACGGTATTCTTCGGCAATGGCATGGGCATAGATCTCGCGGATCGGCGCGATGCCCATCAGAGCCGAAACAAGCATCATCAACGTGGATTTGGGCAGGTGGAAATTGGTCATCAAACCGTCAGCGATCTGAAACTGGAAACCGGGTGTGATGAAGATATCGGTTGGGCCTTGCCATGGCCGCATGACGCCATCTTGTGCGGCACTCTCGATCAGGCGGAGCGCGGTTGTGCCCACGGGTATAACACGGTGGCCCGCCGCCTTTGTCGCGTTGATCTCATCTGCCGCTGCCTGCGTGACCTCACCCCATTCGGCATGCATCTTGTGATCGGCGATATCGTCGACCTTGACGGGCAGGAACGTCCCAGCTCCCACATGTAGCGTGACATGGGTAAACTGAACGCCGCGTGTTCGCAGCGCATCCAGCAATGGCGCGTCGAAATGTAGCGACGCGGTGGGGGCAGCCACTGCGCCGGAACGGCGCGCCCATTGCGTTTGATAGTCCGACTTGTCAGCCTCGTCAGCAGGACGCTTGGCGGCGATATATGGCGGCAGAGGCATTGCACCCACCGCATTCAGGGCCGCATCAAAATCGTCACCTGTCAGATTAAAGCGTAACCTGGCCTTACCGTCCTCGCGTCCTAGCACCTGTGCGGACAATTCATCTGAGAAAGTGATGGTCTCGCCGTCGCGCACCTTTTTCAATGGTTTGACAAGCGCCGCCCAATCTCCATCTGGCTGGGGCTCCAGCAAAGTGACCTCGATCCGCGCAACAGTTTCTCCCGCTTCGCCGGACCGATACCGCTCGCCCGTAAGCCGCGCCGGGATCACCTTTGTGTCGTTGAGGATCAAACGGTCGCCGGGCCGGAGAATGTCAGGTAATTGATTGACGATGCGATCTACGATCTGCGCGCCTTCGGCAACCAAAAGCCGCGCCGAAGAGCGCGGCCGCGCCGGGCGGGTTGCGATCAGATGTTCCGGCAATTCGAAATCGAATTCGCTGAGCTTCACTGCGAAAGCTCCGGCGCAGGCCTGCGAAAGATCTCGCGAAACATACCTGGCGTGAGTGCCGATAGCGGGTTGACCAGAACTTCGGGTGCGGTCGCGTTCCCACCGATATTGAAGTTGAAGCCGATCAAGCCCTCGCCCTTTCGCGTCAGAAAACTACCGATGCTGTTGACCAGAAAAAAGGGTGACACCACGCCCTGCAGATCAAGCGCACCGGTGGCGAGCGTGTATGTGCCATCAACGGAAATGCCAAGCCCCGGCCCAACCGCGCTGGCCTGCGACACGATCACTTGCGCAGGTGTCAGCCGGAATGTCGCGTCAACCTCGTCAAAGGACAACCCCTGACCATCGAGCTGTTGTAGAAGGCCCACCACGCTGATCGCATCCAGAAGTGCGGCCATTGTCGGTGCGTCCTGCACGCGCACGTTGCGCACGCGCAACGTGCCGTCAAACTGCCCCGCCGCACCGGTCGGCAACAGCGTCAGATCCAGCGATCCGCCGCTCGCATTGCGCATAAATCCGGCGTCACGTAATGCTCCACCTGCATTGTCACTCAGCAGGCGCACCGCCACACGTCCATTCCGGGGCGCGACAGTGCCCTGCACCGCCGTCTGGCCATTCACGCGTGCCTGGAACTGGCCAGTAAAGCCATCCGTGTTGCGGAAGTTGCCACGAAATGTCGTCAAGGCGATGCCTTCCGTGATCTGCAAACGGTCGAGCGCAAGATCAAGCGGACCGCTTTCACCATCGCCATCGCCCAAAGTGGCGCGTCGAAGATCGAGCGTACCGCCGCTCATCTCGACAGCCACCGGGCGACCTTCTCCGCGGCCTCGCAAAGTGACCGGCGCATCCAACCAATCGGCAATGCGGACACGTTCGAAAACCGCCGCATCCAGCCCGCCAGCAGGGTTGAGCGTGATACGCCCTTGCGCAGTTAAGCCACCTCCGCTGATCTCAAGATTTGTGATATCGGGCGTGTCGCCCAATGTCCCCTCGACAAGCAAGGCACCGCTTGTACCCGGCGATTTTGACCAACCGACAGCAGGGATTGAAACGCCGAGGCCCTGCAGGTCGGATTGCAAGGTAAAGCGTGGGGGCGCACCTTCGGCCAGATCAATCGTGAGCTGGCCGGGGCTGCTGCCCGTGACCGTCCCATCAGGTAGACCGATCTGCAATGCCCGCAGGAAATCCGGCGACAGCTGCACCTCAGCACGCACCTGACTTGTCCCATTTGCAGGGCCGCCAAAGGGACGCTCCCACACCGCATTGGCCACAGCGCCGTTCAAGCTGACCGGGCCGGCCAATTCCATCCCCGCGCGATTGGCGACAACCCTTAAGCGTGGTGCGGCAAGCGGACGATTGGGGATCAGATCGCTGCGCACACGCGCCACATCGGCTACCATTTCAAACGTGACCTCATCAGGTTGGGTACGACGCTTGAGCGGCCAGTCGAGCGTCCCATTCACCCTTGCGCGGCCATCGGCAACAGTGACTGGCAAATTGGCGCGATCCATGAACGTGAAGGGACGCTGGTTCAAAACCGACAAAATCGCCGTGACCGAACTGTCGGTAACAAGGCTCAAGCGCGCCGGAATCGCGGGCTTCACACGTAAGTCAGTTAGTTCAAAAACGGATCCGGCCAGTTCGACTGGCCCTCCTTGCGGCGCGTTCACAACGCCTTCATCGAGGGCCACGACGAAGGCGTGATTGCCAAGGCTGACCGCGCCGCGCCCGCCGCGGATAGTTGGCATATGCCGCAAAAAACGCACCTCGGCATCCCGAAACTCAAAGTTCGCCGCCATCTCAAAGGGCTGACCGGGCGACCGGCGCATCGCGGCATATCCGTCGAAAAGATGGGCATCAATGACGTTGCGGGCCACCCAATCCCGCGTTCCGGGCCGCAGGGAAAGCGGCCAGAATGCCAGTACATGCTCTGGCGTGACTTCGGACACGGATGTATCCAGCGCAACATGCCAGCCCTGATCCGTGGCAACCACTTTGCCATCCGCTGCAACTTGCGTCGGCCCATCGTTCATCACCATTTGACCGATTTCGACGGAAAAGGGGTCAAACCGGACGCGCAAATCGGCCAGTATTTCGGGCATTTGAGGGGGCGCGTCGAACAGACCCGGGGGGTCAATGACCACATCCGCAAACGCAAACTGGGCAAGCAATGCCCGCGGCAAACCGCCCTGGAACTCGCGCAGATATGCGGTGCCGTTAGCCTGAAACCCACCCCACGCAGTTTTGACACCGATATCGCTGAAATCGATACTGTCGCGCACCGGATCATAGGTCAGATAGGCGCTCGCCGCGTCAAATGTGAGCGGGGCGGTGGCCGCGTTGGGCTGCAAGGCGCCCGCACCGATTTGCAGTGCTGCATTCAAGAGCCCTAACTGACCATCCGAGTCGAGGCTTGTCCGCAACGACGCCGAAATCGGGGCTTCCAGGTCGCGCATCCAGGTCAACGCCGGCGATTGCGACGCGATATCGCTTGCGACCGCATCGGTGATATTCAGGCCAAATTCGGCAACCCGGCTGCCGCGCGGGCTTTGGTACGATACCCGCACGCCCGTCACACCAGCGCGTCCGGACAAAAGCGCAAAATCGCCGCGCAGGTTTGTCTGGTTATCGCGCAGATCCAGCGCGACTGTGCCGTTGTCCACGACCCAGGAACGACCGGCCCGCGCATCGTCAAAATTGACGATCAACCCTTCCGCACGCACTGTCTCCAGCGCTTCCAGTTCCGGGCGCTCAAACACCCGATCCAATTGGTCCAACAATTCCGGCGCGGAGGGGGCCTGGCCAATTTCACCTGCCCCTGCGGCAAACGCCACGGCAAATGAGCCGTCAGCGGCTCGCCGCAGATTAATCTGCGCGCCAATCAGCCGGATTTCCTGTGCTAGAACATCCTGCTGAAATAGCAGTCCACGCGGCGAAATCAGACCCTCAACCACCGGAACACGGGTGATCACAAGACCGGATGGGTCGGTCAGCACGATGTTCTGCAGTCGGATCGTAGGATGCAGATCGTGGCCGATCCGCAAAGAAACCGCGCCAAACTGTAACGCACCACCGTCCAGGAAATCCGTCGCGCGCGCCTCGATCCGATCCATGATCCAGGAGGGCACGGAAATGTCACGCTCTACGATCATCACTGCCGCGGCAAGCACGAAGATGAGAGGAGCGAGGCAGATCAGATAGATCGCCCGCAATGCGATCACCCAGCGACGGAAACGACGCTTCTCAGGCTGTGCCACAACTGGCGCAGTCGCTTCATCCTCACTCTCTTGCACTTGGGCCACAGACACTCCGCGATTGGCCTTTAACTCTCTCCGGGTCGGACTAGAACCTTGATGACAATGCACCACACCTTTCAAGGAGCCAAGATGACACATCCCAATGTCGGTGACACCGCCCCCGAGATCAATTTACCGCGTGATGGCGGCGAAATGGTGAATTTGTCCGATTTTGCGGGCAAGAAGGTCGTGCTTTACTTCTACCCGAAAGACGACACGCCCGGCTGCACGAAAGAGGCGATCGGATTTACCGAGGCGGTCGATGCATTTGCAGCAGAAGGAACTGTTATCCTTGGCGTGTCCAAAGACAGCGTGAAAAAGCACGACAAGTTCGTCGCCAAGCATGAATTGAAAATCGCGCTTCTCTCGGATGAAGAGGGTGATGTCTGCGAACGCTACGGCACCTGGGTTGAGAAGAAGATGTACGGCAAAACCTATATGGGCATTGAGCGCGCGACATTTCTGATCGGAGAAGACGGAAAGATTGCCCAGGTCTGGCGCAAGGTGAAGGTACCGGGTCACGTCGATGCGGTGCTTGAGGCCGTGCGTACAACATAGAAGCTATGTCTTGCGGGACAGCGCCAATTGCCTAGCGCTCCCCGCCGCCCGTCATGGCTTGATCCAGCGACATGCAAATCAATGATCGCATTATGGCAGACTGAGATGCGAATGACGGTGTTGTCGCCTACCCTTCAGCAAATAGGAGTTCAAGCAGCGGGAGGCGCATTGAGTGCTTTGCGTAGAGCTCTTTGATCTGGGCAATATCTATCGGCGCTGCGCGAAGCTAACTCGGATCCCCACACTTCGGGCATCAAGCGCGAGGCGTCTTAGATTCCTTTCTTGGATGGTAATCGGTACAGCAGCAGGTTGCGTGCAGGGAGCCTAAGCTGCGGTAGCGATGGGTCGCCTCTTCGTTAAAGATGGATTCCATTTGCAACCCTTCCCAACGTGCGACCGCCTGGGCTCAGGACCCATTAATTGCCACCGCGCGGCGTGACTCACGGCTGCAAAAGTCGTGACCATGTCTGAGCTCTTCTGGCTGACATATGCGCAGATGGCGCGTCTTGAGCCTTATTCCCAAAGTCCCACGGCAAACCTCGTGCCGGTGACCGGCGTGTGATGCGTGAGGTTATCTTCATCAATCGCAATGGCTTACGTTGGCGTGACGCGCCGAGTGCCAATGGCCCGCACAAACACTCTACAATGGCTGGAAGCGATGGAGTGATAGGTGCGCGTCTTCGCTCGGATGATGGTTGGTCTGGCAGTCGAGCACGGCGAGACGAAGACCGTCATGATCGATCCAACGTACCTCAAAGCCCATCGCACCGCATCCAGCGTCGCGGTGAAAATGAGAGACGTCAACGTCTGATCGGGGCACGAAAGACGGCGTGAATACGAAGCTGCCCATCCTCTGCGACAGCAAGTGCCCTCCGCTGAACGTATTTTGACCGCTGGGCAGGTCAGCGAATACATCGGCGCGCAAGCGTTGCAGAGTAGCCTGCCAGACGTCGATTAGTTGTTCGGCGACCGTGGCGACGATGCCGATTGGTTCAGAAAAGCGTTGAAAGACAGGGAACACGCCCCTGCATCCCCAGGTCGAAAGCAACGCAAAAGGACCTTGACATACGATAGGCGACGACACAATCGCGGCAACCGGATCGAGATATTGTTTGGCAGAATGAAAGACTGGCGGCGGGTGGCAGCCCGATACGACAGACGCCCAATGGTCTTCCTCTCAGCCATCGCTCTCGCAGAAACCGTCATTTACTGCTTGTGAAAACCAAACTTAGCTTCTCCTTTAGTTAACCGCCTTACAAAGAGCGAGATGTCCTTCACCTTTGTATGTGAGCTCCGTCGACACTGGCACCTTGAATACGGACGCGTCCAAATCCATCGGTCACCAGATGGGGCCAAACAGCAAAGCCCGTGCACCTCAACCACTCTTGAAAGGGCAGCCTTCACCGCCAGTTGGGTCGCGATTTCTGTTCGGGAATGAAAGGCTTACCAGCCAACATCATTTTCGCCTGTAGCACCGCGCAGTCTGACGCGGCTGTCGAAAATCGCGCCGCTTAAGCCACCGCTCCTCAATTCAGAATAAGATGGCATTGGTCGCTCGACTGCTTTTGTTTGGACTTTCGATCGGTTTTGGCTGCGCAATCTCCACGTGCGACCGTGTCTGTATGACCCGCGCATGCCCGGTCACAGGGTGAAAATTGACCCTTCTGGCTGCCGCCCCGCCCGTATCCTGGGCGAGAAGTGGCATGTTTTCGTCTTTTAGATAATCAATCGCGAATTGGGCGTTGCGTGGGCCAATGTAATCGAACCGTCCACTCATCAAACTGCCGCCAAAAACCTTTGCCTCCAGATTGGCGCGCGATGCGCCTGCCTTCAGCAAACCGTTAACGAGCAACTCCATCGCATGCGCACCGTATTTGAGACTGTTTCCTTCCGCTTTGCCGCCATCTGCGAGCAAATAGTGGTTCATGCCGCCAATTCCGGCCACGCGGTCAAAAAGGCACACTGAAATGCAGGATCCTAGTACGGTTGACAGCACAACCTCCGCATCAGCTGAAACCTTATACTCGCCTTGAATGACAGAAACAGTGCGTGTCGCATAGCCCGATGGCCAGTTTTGCATCACTGTCATTGACGAATATCCCTTTGCGATGACTTTAAAATGGCTGGCCCAATGGCAGGCAGTGGCAAGACCTGCTGAAGCGCATTCAATTCGGCGGCGGCACCTGGCATTCCGTAAACAAGAGACGTTGCCTTGTCTTGTCCGATGGTTGCAGCACCTGCTCGTTTCAATGTGTGCAGCCCGTGGGCGCCGTCTTTGCCCATCCCTGTCAGAATCACGGCGGTGGTGCGGCCCGCAATGGGCTTGGCCGATTGAAAAAGGGCATCGACCGAGGGTCTGTGGCCACTCACTTTTTCGCCGTTGGTCAATCGGCATCGTAAACCGCGTTGACTATCCAACACCAAATGGCGATCCGCACCCGGCGCAATCATCACAACACCTGGCTGTAGTGGTTCACCATCGCGTGCCTCGACAACTTTGGGCTCGACCCGCCCGTCGAGTAAACGTGCAAGTCCGGCACTAAACGCGGCCCCAGTGTGTTGAACGATGAGAGTCGGCGGACAATCAACAGGAAAACTGCCCAAAACCTCAAGCAGTGCGTCGATACCTCCCGTAGAAGAACCAATGAGGACTATTCGATCCGATCGCGCATGAAAGGGGGATTGAAACAGTCCTGCCTTAGCTTCACGCGACGCAGCCGCCTTGCCCTGCATGATTGCTCTTAGCGCAGAATGTACAGATTGTGGATCAGCCGACAGGTCCACACCACCGTCCCGCCGGTCAAGAGTTGAGGTTCCAAGTCCAAAGGTGGTCCATCGTACCGACAGACAACGACACAGAGTCTCCATCGCTTCAAACTCTTGCATCCTGGTGAATTCATTCGCGTAGAGAACAAGATGAGGCGGTCGATGCTCAATCGTATTGAATGCATTGGATAAATCGGCGCAAGTGGCCATCACGTTCACGCCCGCGACCTTCTTGAGCCGTTCGGCAGCTTGTGAACGCCTCATCTCATTTGGCTCTGCAACCAGAACGCGCACTTTACAGCACCTCGAAAACTTTTCGGCAGGTCACGATCAAAAGTCCTTCCAACTACCACCGACAGCAATGGTCTCGGGTTCCGCCAACAATGAGTTATCGTTTTTTTCAACGTTTCTTGGTGGAATCGATTTTGCACTCGCAGACCTGAACTGGATTACTTCCGTTTCCGGCAGCGCCTCTTCCTGACTATCTTCGAGTTTGAAGCGTGCAACTGTTTGGCTGAGCGATGCGGCTTCGTTTCTGAGCGTTGTCGCCGCCGCGGTTGCTTCCTCGACCATAGCTGCATTTTGCTGCGTGACCTGATCAAGTTGCGACATACCTACGTTAATCTCACCAAGCCCAATCGATTGCTCTCGTGATCCGGTCGCGATGCCGCTGACGAGGCTATCGATGTCACCAACGCGAGTAATGATGGAACCTAATGCATCACCTGTTCGACCGACCAGGCCGACACCAGTTTCTACTTGTTCAGAGCTGCTGGTGATCAAGGCCTTGATCTGCTTTGCGGCTTCAGACGATCTCTGAGCCAGTGCACGCACCTCGGAAGCGACAACCGCGAATCCCCGCCCGGCATCACCCGCCCTTGCAGCTTCAACACCTGCATTCAGGGACAGCAGATTGGTCTGAAAGGCAATGTCATCAATGACGCCAATGATCTGCGATATCTCGTTGGAGGATTTGCGTATCATTGACATCGCCTCAACCGCCTCCGAGACAATCTGGCCACTTTCCTCCGCGTCCTTCCGGGCACCGTTTACAACCTTTTCGACTTCGGAAGCGCTGTCGGCAGCTTCACGAACACTGGCCGTTAACTCGTCAAGAGCGGCAGCCGTCTGTTCCAAGGTGGCGGCTTGGCTTTCGGTCCGTTGCGAAAGATCATCTGAAGACGCACTGATTTCTTCGGCGCGAGCATGGATTTCTGTCGCATTCTCGACGATCATCTTCGTCAGATCATTCATAGTCGTGATCGTCGCGTTGAAATCGCCGCGCAGTCGTTCATATTCTTCGGGGAATTCAGTATCCAACTGCACCGACAGGTCGCCGCTTGCGAGGCCCCTCAAACCTTGGCCAAGTGCTTCGACAACTTCAGCCTGTTCCTTGCGTTTCTCAGCGACTATCTCAGACGCGTCACGCGAGACAATCAGCTTATCCTTGAATCCCTGCAATGACCGCGAGAGCGCTCCAATCTCATCTGCCCGTGCCAGGCCCGGTATTGGGGTAGAATAGTCTTCATCGCTCAGCCCTTGCATTGCGTCTGCAAACACACCCAGTGGCCGCGTGATCGACACGGCAACAAAATAGCCGGCAACCGTGGATGCCACTGCGCCGAGCGCTATCACTGCAAACATCCGCCAGAGAAATTCGGTCATTCCTGAATAGGCATTTGCCCTGTTCAATTCCACAATGATCGACCAGTCTAGACCAAGCATGTCAAAAGGCTTGATCTGGGCGCTAACAGCCGCACCTCTGATGCCTTCTACATTGTCCAAGAAGGTATCTGCGCCACGGCGCACTGCCGCCAATTGTTCAGGCCTTGCGACAGGCTCTAGCACAGACAAAATTCCGGGAGCGCGCGCCAGACTGCGGGCGCGACCATCCGCGCCCATTAGGTATACTTCATCATCAACACCGAGTTTTGACGACTGACCCAAATGCCGCTGTGTCGTCTGAGCAGACAGGCGGATTGCGACCACTCCAATGGTCCTTCCTTCCTGATCAACCACTTTTTGGGCCATGAAAGACACCGGTTCCTGTCCGCTGGGAGCGTATCTTTCAAAATCAACAAATACTTTGGTGTCCGCGTCTGCCTGCATCGCGCGTCGAAAAGCCTCACCCAGACCAGAAGTTGCGTAAGGGCCATCCTCGACGCTTGTCGCAAAGTCATCTTGTTTCTTAACCGAATACGCGACCAACCCGTCAGGCAAGATCAGCATAAGGTCATCATAGTCGGCGCGATTGACAATGTTGCGAAACTGAAAATGAAGCTGCTCATGAGCCCGATCAAACGGACGCCCCTCATTCACAACATCAAGTTCGTCGCGTCGATCTGATGGAAACGGATTTTCACTGATGTAGGAACGTCGGATATCAGTGATGACCAAATCCTTTTGTCCAGCCTGAAAAGCATCAGCCAGACGGGCAAGCGTTTGGCCGGTTGTACGGTCCTTGGCGTAGCTGTCCATGCTGCGCGCCGCACTTGCGAGCCAAATCTCTAGGCGATCAGCCGCATTCTCGGCAATTGTAGCGCTGAGATCCTCGGCCCGTTGGGTCTGAATCCTTTTGAATTCGACATAATAAACATAACTCGATAGGGCGATACTTGTCAGCAGTGCGCCCACCACAAGTAATGGAAGCCTGAGGCGAATAGGAACCTGTGTCAGACGATTGATCATTGTTAAGTCCTCGAAAGCCAGCGAAGGTGGCTTAGTTAGAAAAGATCAACAGAAGCGTTCTGCACTGAAGATTTCTTCTTGCCGGCAAGCCCGGCAGATACATCCAGTCTGTGCCTGCTTCGCTCAAGCGTAAGTCCGGGTGCCTTCAACGGCGTTGTTGTGACGGCGTCGGCGGGCAAATGGGCGGCCAGAGCCCTTGACAGATACTCGAGGTCTTTGAGCATCTGCAGCGCCAGATCAAATCCCTGCACTTCTTGATGTGCGACGTTCGATCGCGATACGAGAGGCGTTACGGCATGCTCATATCGCAAGAGCATGGCGCCTGCACAAGCCAACTCATCTGCCAGCGCTTCAAGTACCGGTTGGACACGGTTCGCTTCTACCTCACTCATAGGCGACCCACGACGGTCTCAACTGCTGATTTGAGTGTGGCGGTCGTGAAAGGCTTCTTGACGATATTGTTCAGGCCCAGTTTGCGCCCGCGTGCAATAATCTCTGGTGTCGGAGAGCCTGTGACCAGAATAAATCCAATACCCTTGGTGGTTTGGTTCACGCGTAGATTTTCAAGGAGATCCAGCCCATTCATACCGGGCATGTTGAAGTCGCTGATAACCAAATGAACAGGGTTGGCTGCAAGCAACGGCATCGCGGCGTCACCAGATTTATGATGATCCACATGCACCAAACCCATATCTTCCAATGACTGAACGAGCAAACCGCGGCTTACGGTCATGTCGTCAACCACCATTACTCTTAGCTTACTTTTTAGCGACATACGTCGTCTCTCCTCGAATGCTTTATGCTGATATCGTCATCGGATGCGGACGGTAGGTTGTGGTGCCGGCGACCTTTAGACCGATTGCGTCAGGATCGGCGATCCGCTCCGAATGGCCGATGAACAGATGCGCATTTGGCTGGAGGCACTGGCGAAAGCGTGACCAAAGCCGCGCTTGCGTTGGTTTGTCGAAGTAGATCGCGACATTGCGGCACATAATGACGTCGAATTTTCCGGAGATTGGCCATTGATCGACGAGATTGAGGTGGCGAAAGGAGATGAGGCTCTTCAGAGCTTCGTGGACCTCGCGCTGACTTCCGTCTGCGTCGGGCTTCAGTATTCTGGATTCATGGGATGGCGACGGGAAAGTGCAGTCATCTTGCGGATACGCCCCCCTCTTTGCCTTTTCTAGGACCAAGGCATCAATATCGGTGGCCAATATCTTCAGGTCATAGCTGCTTGCTTGTTTATCAAAACTCAAAAGTGAACCGGCCAAAGAATATGGTTCTTGGCCTGACGAACACCCTGCCGACCAAAGGCGCACACGCTCACCCTGTTTTGCGCGCTCTATCAAATCGGGGATAACGCCGTTCTCAAGGTATTCAAAATGATGAGCTTCGCGATAGAAACTGGTAACGTTCGTTGTCAGCGCAGTAATGAAATGGCCAATTTCGTTTTGGTCCTTTGCCTCTATCAACTCGCAATATGTCGCAAAGTCAGGCAGCTCCAATGCACGCAACCTTTTCATGAGCCGTGATTTGATAAGTGGTCTCTTTGCCTTATCGAGATTGAGACCCCAACCGACTTTTGCAACCTGCGCGATGCGCTCAAAGTCAGATTGCGACAGGTCAAAATCGCCCTTCATATTGTTCGAAGGCGAATGCATGTTCATGCCACTTCCTCCGCGTCGCGATCAACAATTGTCTCTAGCGCGAGGATCTTGAGCATCTCATCATCGACAGACACCAGCCCCACGACTTGGCCGTCATTGCCATCATGTCCCTGCGTCGGGTTAGGTTGGATCTCGTCAGCGGCGATGGAGAGAATCTCGGACACGGCTTCGACGAGAAGGCCAATCACGCGGTTACCCACAGCAACTACAACGACAACACTGCGGGGGCCGACTTCCGTCATCGGCAAGCCAAGGCGAGCAGCAAGATCGATGATAGGGATAACTGAACCGCGGAGGTTCATGACACCCAGAATGGATTTGTCTGAGTTCGGCAGAGAGGTCACCGTACGCCAACGCCTGATTTCTCGGATTGATGTAATCTCGACACAATATCCTTGCCCGCCTGCACGCAGCGAGACGAACTCCGTTATCTTTGCTTTTTCCATAGTGTCAGTATCGGTCAAAACTGCGCCTCCAATTGTTCGTGGGATTGCGAGGCGCGTTGAGAGGCGGCAAGGCCACCCAGAGCCTCTGTATCGACAATCAAAGCGATGTTGCCGTCACCAAGAATTGTTGCAGCAGCAATCCCAGTGATTGCGCCATAATTCCCCTTAAGGCTTTTTATGACGACTTGCCGTTGGTCTTGAATCGCATCAACTGACACAGCAATTGTTGCGTCATTGGCATCTATCAGAACAAACACACGATTGCTGTCAGGGTCATCCGCTTGGTCGAGGCCCATCAGCGCATTTAGGTTCACAACCGGCACAAATGTGCCACGTACAGACAGGACCCACTCACCAGGTGTCACCTCTTGAATTTCGCTGGCAGCTGGTCGGATTGTTTCGACAATGCTGGACAGCGGAAGCACCATAGTTTCGGCGCCAACTTCGACAATCATTCCATCGAGGACTGCAAGCGTCAGCGGCAATGAAATTGTGAAGGTCGAGCCCTCCCCTGGGCTGCTGGTGATCGCCACCTTGCCGCCAAGGGAGGTAATTGCGGTCTTAACCACGTCCATTCCGACACCACGCCCGGAAAGGTTTGTTACACTTTCCGCGGTTGAGAATCCTGGCGCGAAGAGAAGGTTGTAGATTTCCGGTTCAGATAGTTTTGCGTCGGGCGCGACAATCCCCTTTTCGACTGCCTTTTCAAAGAGCTTTTCGCGATTAAGTCCTGCCCCGTCATCCGTAATCTCGATGAGAACGTGTCCGGAGCGATGCGCAGCTGATAGACGGACGATGCCTTCCTCCGCCTTACCGGAATCTCGACGCTGCTCTGGCTCTTCGATCCCATGATCGACAGCGTTGCGTAGCATGTGTGTCAACGGATCGGCGAGGCGCTCAAGCATGGTTTTGTCGATCTCTGTGGTTTCGCCCTCCGTAATGAAGGCCACACTTTTGCCGGTGGCCTCTCCTGCTTCGCGTACAACTCGGCCCATGCGCTGGAACAACGACTTAACGGGTTGGGCGCGAATGGCCATGACGCCTTCCTGAATCTCCCGCGCAAGCGTCCCATAATCATCGAGAGCAGTTGTGATTTCAGAGTTTGACACGAGCCCGCTTTCCTTAAGGTTACGGTCAATCACAGCGTGATTGATGATCAACTCCCCAACGCTGTTGATCAGCCTGTCAACACGCTCCGGATCCACGCGAAGTGTTGATTGGACGGCTTGTGTCGAACCCGACGGCTTTGCGGGTTTTTGTGTGGGCGAAGAGACCTCAACCGCCTTTTCTTTCGGCTGGTCCGGTGTGGCTTCCGGTTGGCTGGGCTGCGGTGGGTCATCAGGCAAATCTGTTGGTACTTCGGCAACGATGGTGTCGATTTGGATATCGCAGTGTCCTTCGACGAACTGAAAGACATCGCGTACCGCGTCTTCATCGTCTGTACCTTGCAGAGTGAGGCGCCAAGAAAGGTAGCTTTCGTCGAAATTGAACCCGTCAAGATCGGGAACGTCTTCGGTGATGCATTCGACATGAAGGTTTCCGAGCTTTTCCAGCCCACTAATCAGGCGCAGTGGATCATTGCCGCTCATGTAAAGTGAGGCATGCGGGGTAAGCGTAATCTCAAAGCGTTCAACAGGATCCGCGGCGATTTCGATCGCCATTGCAGCGACAGGCGTGAAGACAAAGTCTTCTTCGGGCGCCTCTTCTTCGGGGGAACCGCCAGATAACTGGATCAGCTCATCAATGAGCGCATGTGTCGCGTCGGGCACCGGCGTACCCTCTACACGCGATCCGTCCACCAGTTCGGCGAGGTTATCGGCTGACCGAACAATAACGCGCAACACATCGCTGCTGATGTCGAGTTTATCAGAACGGATCAGGTCAAGCGTCGTTTCGTAGTGATGTGCGAAATCGACGAGATCATTGAAACCAAATGCGCCAGCGGCGCCCTTGATAGAATGGACTGCCCGAAAGATTGCATTGATCGTTTCAGTGTCCCACTCATGACTGGCCACAAGTTCGAGGTTCTCTGTCAAGGACTCAATCAAGTCTTCGCATTCCGCGAAGAAGGTCTCTCTAAGGCTATCCATGCTCATGCAGCATCCGCCCCTGTGACGAGGTTCAGAATTTCGATCAACTGCTTGTCGTCAAATGGTTTGACGATCCAGCCTGTGGCTCCAAGCCCGCGCGCCTTATCCTTGAACTCCTGCGAACTTTCAGTCGTCAGCACGAGGATCGGCACCTTGCGGTTGGATGGTCCGGTGCGGATCGCCTCCAAAACACCAAAACCATCGAGATTTGGCATGTTGATATCCGTGATAACGGCATCAAAACGTTCGTTTTGGAAAGCCTCAACACCCAAGGCACCGTCTTCGGCAGTTACTGACGCAAAACCGCCATCGGTGAGCGTTTGCGATACAAGCCGACGGATTGTGCGTGAGTCGTCGATGACAAGAACAGTCTTTTGGCTCATGCGTTTTCATCCTGCAAAAGATCAGACAGGCCGAGCGTTGTCAGGCTACGCTTTGCCGCCTCTGACGGGTTTCGGATCTCGAAGGCGCCATCATGCATGAGCGCCGTCTGCTGGGCCGCGATCAGCAATTGGGCCACCTGCGCCGGAATAGCCGGTGCCTCGGTCGCATCGATGATGACCTTGCCGGCCTTACGCGCCTGCAAAGCCTCAATGATCGGCTGTGGGGCGTCCAACCAGCCTTCTACATCAAGCACGATGCTTTCTGAGATATGTTCAGCCAAAGTGATCCCCTCGCTTACCCATTTCGTTACAGCCCGGTTTGTCTAGCGTGCGAACAATTAAAAACGGGTTAGCAGTTGATCGATCAGGTCCGGAAAGCCGATCCCCAAGCAATGCCGTGGCTTGAGCAACTTATGCTCGCCCGTGCGGGGTATGTGCGTTCGGGCCGGAAACGCTTGCCGTCAGGGCATCGGCAGTTCCTCGCGCACGGGTAAAGAAACGACGCGTAATTCCCGCGCCAATGCGCAAAAATCTTGCAGCACTGGCTGAGTCCGACTAACACGGTGGGCGATGCCGGTGGGGGGCAGGTAGACGACATCAAACGGGACGGAACCACATTGTGAGATCACGGTTTTCTCAGAGAATCCACGCCTTTCTTGAAAGGCGTTTCCCGGAAAGACGCCTATTTCTTCGCTCAGATAATGAGACACGGTTTATTCGGCTGAAGCCTGAAACGCAGCTTGTCGCGTGGACTGGCTGCATTGCCGTTGTCGCGTGGACGATCGTGGCCACTGCCATTTTGCTCATGGATAGCATTGGCGCCGGGAACTTTCGCGCCCAGGCGCAGCGTGATCAATTGACCTATGAACAACGGCTGAATGCTCTGTCATCGGAACGTGATGCGCGGGCGCTGGAAGCGCTGGCCGCGCAAGAGCGCTTTAACTCCGCATTGCAGCAAATCTCGATCATGCAATCCGAGCTGCTCGCGACTGAAGAAAAACGCCGAGAACTGGAAACCGGGATGGAAGCGGTGCAGGCCACATTGCGCGACACGATGCGTGCCCGCGAAGAAGCCCGTGCCCAAGTGGCCGCAATGACCGCGGAAAACGACGATCCCGAGGGTGCAACAATCACGGATGAAGCCGCAGGCACCGTGAATTTGCTTGCCGATGCCCTTGCCGAAACTGCTGCAGAGAGGGATCAGATTGCGGCAGACGCCGAGTTCGCCATCGAACACGCGCAAGAAATGGAACTGGAACTCAGACTCCTCCAAGAGCGCAATGACCAGATCTTTCGTCAGTTGGAAGAGGCGATGCTGGTCTCGGTCGAGCCACTTGATGAGATGTTCCGTGCAGCTGGCATGAACCCTGAAAACTTGATCAATCAGGTACGCCGGGGCTACTCGGGCACCGGAGGGCCGTTGACGCCTCTACAGTTCTCAACTCGCGGCGGCGAACCGGATCCGGACGCATTGCGTGCCAATGCGATCCTCAGTGCGATGGATCGCATCAACCTTTACCGGATCGCTGCCGAGAAGGCGCCGTTCTCAATCCCCGTGAAGTCGAACTTCCGCTACACATCCGGTTTTGGCCCACGCTGGGGGCGGATGCATAACGGCACCGACTTTGCCGCCCCGATCGGCACGCCTACCTACGCCACCGCCGATGGTGTCGTGACCCATGCAGGCTGGTCTTCCGGCTACGGACGGCTGATCAAGATCCGCCATGACTTTGGTATTGAGACAAGATACGCACACTTGAACTCTATGGATGTCCAAGTTGGCCAAAGGGTCTCGCGCGGTGAGAAAATTGGTGCTATTGGGAATTCCGGTCGCTCGACGGGCCCCCATCTGCACTATGAAGTCCGCATCAACGGCAATCCTGTAAACCCCATGATCTACATAAGAGCTGGACAGAATGTTTTCTAAATCAAAAATCAACGAACCAGGCCCGAAATCGGGTGACACTGAAAACGCCAAGGGCGCCGATGCTGCAAAAGCCGGTGGCGACTACAAATCCAGCGCGCCCAAGGCAAAACCTGCGGCATCTGCGCTGTCTTCGGACCTGCTGATCACCGGCAACATCAAGACATCTGGTGACATCCAGGTCGAAGGCCAAGTTGAAGGTGACATCCGTGCCCATCTGCTGACCGTTGGCGAAGGCGCGACGGTGAAAGGCGAAGTCATGGCTGACGATGTCGTGGTCAATGGCCGCATCATTGGTCGCGTGCGCGGCCTGAAGGTCCGCCTGACCTCAACCGCACGTGTCGAGGGTGACATTATCCACAAGACTATCGCTATCGAAAGCGGTGCGCATTTCGAAGGCAGCGTGCAGCGTCAGGACGATCCGCTGGCGACAGGCGCCAAGAAAATGCCGACAACTGCACCTGCAGCGGCTCCGGCAGAGAAAGCCAAGACCTGACACCCGGTTCAGACGATTTTGAGGGCGCCCACGGGCGCCCTTTCTTATGTCCGGCTGACCAATAGCCGCAGACCCAAAGCACCCAACACAGCCGCTGCAGCCCGGTCGATATAGACCTTTGCCCGCTGATACCCTCGGCTGACCGCCGCACTGCTCATCGCAAAGGCAAGGCAGGTGTAAAACAGAACCTCGACCACAAGATGGTTCAACACGACAAGCGCGCTTTGCGCCACTGTCATCTCTGCCGGGAAGATGACGATCAGGACGGCTGCCGCAAAAAGTACCGCCTTGGGGTTGAGGATGTTAATCATCGCCCCTTGCCGGAATGCATGGCGGGCGGGCGTGTGGGCTGCGCCAATCCGGGCACGGGCGTGCACCCACATGTTGTAAGCTACATAGATCAGATAAAGTGCCCCGATCGTCTTGACCAAGGCATAGGCCCAGGGAAAGAGGCTGAACACCGCTTCCAGCCCCAAAAGCGCCGCGAGTGTCCATAGGCTCGCCACAAGCCCTAGCCCCAGACCAACTGCTATTCCCGCCCGACGACCGGCACTGAGCGTCGTGCGTATTGCGACCACCAGCGCCGGACCCGGGCTAGCAATGGCTGCAAATAGCGCAAGGTTGAACGCAATCAGATGTGTGATTTCCATGTTAGGCTCCGTCTTTGAGGTCACCATGACCGGACCTCGGGCGGTGTCAACCAGCCTATGCCAGCGCCTTGCGATAGAGATGCCATGTGGCATGGCCAAGAACAGGCAGAACAATCATCAGGCCAAGAAACCATGGCAGGAGCGCCAGAAGGGTCAGCACCGCAATGATCCCTGCCCAAACCAGCATGACCGCCAGATTCTCGCGCACTGTCTGCAGGCTCACGAGCATGGCTGTCACGAAGTCAATTTCGCGATCCAGGACAAGCGGCAGGCTGACAACAGTTAGCGCAAAAAGCAGAAACGCCAGAATGGCACCGACGACCAGCTCTGCAGCGATCATCATCAGGCCATTGAGGGTCAGAAAGACATCGTAGCTTTCGGTCACATTCGTCATGGTCGAAAGCCCCATGAAGAGGGCAAAGATCATGTGGGCCAGAAAGGTCCAGAACAGAAAGTAGATGACGATGATCGCGCCGAGCCACGGGAGCTGACGCGAGCGTTCTTGCCAGACGATGCCAAGGATACCGCCCCATTCAAGCGCCTGCCCCTTCTCCATCCGGCGGCTGACCTCATAAAGCCCCGCTGCGGCAAAGGGGGCGATCAATGGAAAACCCAGTGATGTTGCAAGCGTCCAGGTCACATGCCCCGCCCCAACCCACAGCATCAGGAAGCCTCCGAACACATAGACCGCGCTGAAGAAGAGGCCAAATTGCGGGGCGCGGCGAAAATCGGCAAAGCCTGCGCGCATGACCTCTCCCAGATCGCCGAGCGACAAGCGCTGCACTGCGGGACGTGCGGCGCCCCCGCTGAGTGTGTCAGTCGATGCCATGCCATGCCTCCCCCAACTGCAAGACGCCTTTATCATCGCGCGGGCGCCCCGCGATTTGCAACCCTATTGGGCGCTCCCCGGGCACCGGCACGGCAAGGCATGGCAGACCGATCAGGCTGACCGGAATCGTGATCGCCATCCATTGATGATAGGTGTTCATCGGCACGCCCCCGATCTCCTTTGGCCATTCCCAGTCGATGGGAAATGGAAAACACTGTGCGGTCGGCAGGACAAAGGCATCGTAATTCGCGAACAATCCGGATGCCGCCCGGAACCAATCCGACCGGATCGCGCTCGCCTTTTGGATCTGCGCGCCCGTCAGGGCGAGGCCACGCTCTACCTCCCAGATGGCGGCGGGCTTGAGTTGCGGCCGCATCTTTTGCTGAGCATAGAGCGGGCCGAGTTTTGCGGCTACTGCCCAAGCGCGCAAGGTGATCCATGCCTCCCAAAGGGCCGCCGCGTCAAAGGGCGGGGCGACCTCTTCGACGATACAGCCCATCCGGGCGAGACGCGCGATGCCGGGCTCGCACGCCTCCAGCACGCCGTCTTCCATCGGATAAGCCCCGCCCCAATCGCGAAGCCAGGCGATGCGACGGCCTGTTACGTCGCTGGTCAAATCGTCCTGAAACGTTTCAGCGGCAAGGCCAAAGGGCTGGTCTGGCTCAGGCCCCGCCTGCACCTCAAGCAGCAAGGCGATGTCGCGGGGACAGCGCGCCATGGGGCCATTGGTGGAGAGCGGATGCAGAAACATATCTCCGACTGGGGCGGCAGGCACCCTGCCCCAGCTTGGCCGCATGCCGTAGACACCGTTCCAACCCGCTGGATTACGCAAGCTGCCCATCATGTCTGACCCGTCCGCCAGACACAGCATGCCGGTTGCCAGAGCAACCGCAGCGCCACCAGACGAGCCGCCCGCAGAACAGCCCGGCATCATCGCATTCTGTGTCGCACCAAAGACCGGATTATAGGTGTGGCTGCCCAGGCCAAATTCGGGCGTGTTCGTCTTACCGATGATGATCGCCCCTGCATCCTGCATACGCTGGACCATTGGGTCCGACGTGGCAGCAATCTGACCCGCAAAGACAGGTGAGCCCATCGATGTCGGCAGCCCCCCAACATTCGCCAGGTCCTTGACCGCCATCGGGATGCCATGGAGCGGCCCCTTTGCGGGCACCATATCCGCCTGTCGCGACTCTTCCATCAGCGTCGCAGGGTCGCGCAGCGCCACGATGGCGTTGAAAGCCGGGTTGCGTTCCGCAATCCGGTCCAGCGTTGCTTGCATCAGGTCAGCGGCACCGACAATACCCGCCGCGATTGCCGCTGACAGGCGATGCGCCTCCCATTCCAGAAAGTCAGCCATGACCCATCCAAACCCGCCCATGCGGGAATGGCAAGGTCACTCCGCGTTGGCTTCGGCCCGGCTTTTGCCAGAGACATCCATGGCCAGCGTCGCGGCCATCAGCCCATCCAGATCACCATCCAGTACACCCTTCGTATCTGAGGTGGTGAAGTTCGTGCGCAGATCCTTGACCTGCTGATAGGGCTGCAGAACATAAGACCGAATCTGGTTGCCCCAACCCGCATCCCCAGCGCTTTCATGAACCTCATTGACCAAGGCCGAGCGTTTATCCAGCTCGATCTGATAAAGCTGTGATTTCAGCGCCTTCATCGCGATATCACGGTTCTGGTGCTGGGACTTTTCGGAACTGGTCACCACGATACCTGTCGGATGGTGGGTGATCCGCACGGCGGAGTCGGTCGTGTTCACGTGCTGGCCGCCTGCGCCGGAGGACCGGTAAGTGTCGATGCGGATATCCGCAGGGTTCACCTCAATCTCGATATTGTCGTCCACAACCGGATAGACCTTCACGGAGGTGAAGGAGGTATGGCGCTTGGCCGCGCTATCGAAGGGCGAAATGCGCACAAGGCGGTGCACCCCGCTTTCGGATTTCAACCAGCCATAGGCGTTATGACCGCTGATCTTGTACGAGGCTGACTTGATCCCTGCCTCATCGCCCGGCTGCTCGGACTGCAGCTCGACCTTGTAGCCCTTTTTCTCGGCCCAGCGAACATACATCCGGGCGAGCATATTGGCCCAGTCGCAAGACTCCGTGCCACCGGCGCCCGCATTGATATCAAGGAACGTGTCATTGGCATCCGCCTCACCATCGAGGAGCGCCTCAAGTTCCTTCTGCGCGGCCTTCTTTTCCAGGGCGGCGATGGCCTCTTCCGCCTCTGTCACCACATCGGCGTCGTCTTCCATCTCGCCTAGGGCGATCAATTCGACATTGTCGGAAAGCTCCTGACGGATACTGTCGTAATTCGTCATCGCATCGACGAGCATCTGCCGGTCGCGCATCAACTTTTGCGCGGCCTCCGGATCATCCCACAGGGTGGGGTCCTCGACCCGCGCATTGAACTCTTCCAACCTGTGTGGCGCGGTCTCATGATCCATCCGCTGCGCCAGCAGGTTGAGCGACTTCTCAATCGCATCCACGATATTCTGGGTCTCTGCACGCATGGGGCCGGTACTCTGATCGAAGCTCTGGTGTTTGACGGTCTTAGCGTGGGGCACGCGGGGCGACAAGCGGTGTCAGTAAAGACCGCCTGTCGAAAGCGTGCCAAAGGTGGCCTTGGGTCCAACCGTGGCAGTATCGCCCGTTGATGTCGTCACCTCACGCGCAGCACGCGGCACCTCGTCAAACAGCGGCAAATCCTGCGCCATCGCAAAACCGCCGTCGAACATGATGCCAAAGATCGGCTCTTCCCCCGGACGGAAGCATTCGCCAATCACGTTTTCGCCACGCGCGCCATCGGGTAACCGCGCCCCGCTATAGCGGTCAATGTTGATGAATTGGCAGTCCGCTGGCACTTCAAACGCGCCAGCGCCGTATTTATCGATGGCCTCAGACATGAAACGATTGAAGACCGGGCCACATGTGCCTCCACCGGACGCGCCGCGCCCCAAAGTGCGCGGGGTGTCGTAACCGATATAACAGCCCGCCACGATGTTCGATGAAAAGCCGACGAACCAAACATCCTTGGCGTCGTTAGTTGTGCCGGTCTTGCCAGCTATCGGCACGGGCAGGTTCACCGTGCTCGCGGCCGTCCCGCGGTCCACCACACCCTGCATCATGGATGTGAGCTGATAGGCCGTAATCTCGTTCATAACGCGTACGCGGTTTGAGACAACACGCGGCGCCTCCCCTTCGGCCAGCACATAGCCTTCGCAATTGACGCAATTACGCTGGTCGTGGCGGTAAACGGTGTTGCCGAACCGGTCCTGGACGCGGTCGACCAGCGTCGGTTCAACGCGCTCACCTCCATTGGCGAACATCGCATAGGCGGCCACCATCTTGAATAGGGTGGTTTCATCCGACCCGAGCGAAGCCGCCAAGACGCGGTTCATGTCCTGGTAAACGCCAAACCGCTCAGCATAGAGACCAACCGTGTCAATCGTAATCTCCTGCGCCAGGCGAATGGTCATCAGGTTCCGCGACCGCTCAATCCCGGTGCGCAGCGGGGTTGGACCGTAGAAGCGGTTCGAGGAATTGCGCGGACGCCATGTGCCTTGCGGGGTGTTGATGGTGATCGGCGCGTCCACGACAATCGTTGCTGGTGAATAGCCACTGTCGAGGGCGGCTGCATAGACAAACGGCTTGAAAGAAGAGCCTGGCTGCCGCTGCGCCTGTGTGGCGCGGTTGAAGACCGAATGCTGGTAGCTGAAGCCGCCCTGCATCGCAATCACGCGGCCCGTATTGACGTCCATGGCCATAAAGCCGCCCTGAACCTCGGGCACCTGCCGCAAGGACCAACGGACAAAGTTGCCGTCATTGTCCAGAAAGCGCCGGACGTGAACCACATCGCCGGGCGTGTAGTTGTCAAAGAAATTGCCCACCATCCAGCGAATGTCTTCACGCGGCACAACGGAAGGTTCGGCGTCCGTCGCCACGACATCTTCGATACCGATAGTCAGCGTGTTTTCTGCGACGTCGAGAATGACGGCGGGATACCAGCGCCCGTCAAGGTCGATATCACGGGCAACGTCAACGGCTGCGAGGGCCGCGCGCCACGCCTCTTCGCTTTGCAGCGCCTCTTCCGGGATCGTCTCGCCTGTACCACGCCATTCTTGCAATTCGCGGTCATAATCCTCAAGCGCGCGCTGCAGAGAATGCCGTGCGACCACCTGCAATTCGGGATCAACCGTCGCGCGGATCGAGAGGCCGCCTGAAAAGAACTCCTCCTCACCGAAATTCTGGCTGAGCTGACGGCGAATCTCGTCTGTGAAGTAGTCGCGATCCGGCAGGCTGGTGCGGAAGCTTTCATAATCACCGCCCTGCACGGTCAGCAGATCCGCTTCACGTTCCGCCGTATAGGTCGCTTGATCAATATAGCCGTTTTCGTACATCTCACGCAGGGTGTTGTTGCGCCAGAAAATCGCCGCCTCGCGGTCACGTACCGGATGCCGGTCGCTCGGTGCTTTCGGCAGCGACGCCAGATAAGCCGCTTCACCCGGAGACAACGCAGTCAGCGGTTTGTTGAAATAGGTCAGCGCCGCAGCCGTCACACCATAGCTGTTCTGGCCCAGGAAAATCTCATTGAGATAGAGCTCAAGGATACGTTCCTTGGGCATCGCGCCTTCAATCCGCGCGGCCAGAATGATCTCCTTGATCTTCCGTTCCGCGGTGCGCGAGCCATCAAGCAGGAAGTTCTTCATGACCTGTTGCGTGATTGTTGACGCACCGCGCAAATTCTCTCCACGCGACTCAACGGCATCGATGAACGCCGCAACCATCCCCATCGGGTCATAGCCCGCATGTTCATAGAAGTTCTTGTCTTCCGCCGAGATAAAGGCCTGTTTGACGATATCGGGGATCTCTTCAGCAGGTGTGAAAAGGCGCCGTTCCAGCGCAAATTCATCGATGATCTCGCCTTCGCTGGAATAGATCCGGCTGATGGTTTTCGGCGTGTATTGCGACAGCGTCTCGTAACTTGGCAGGTCGCGCCCATACATATAAAGCACGCCGCCCGCCACGAAGGCGCCCATGACCAGGCCAAGGGTCACCAGCGTGAACAAACCGCCAAGGAATGAGAAAAAAAAGCGCAGCACGTGCCGGTATCCAGTTCTAAACGTTGGGCTGCTTATACGCCCGACAGCGCGAATGGTCAAAAGGCCAAACGTCGCGTTCGGCGGTGCGATGCCGCCGCATCTTTGCCGCCATTGTCAAGCATTGCAGCACAGAAACAATCAGGGCATTCCCGGCCCATGAAGCCCGAAGATGTCATCCCAACATATGAGGAACATGGCGCGGCATGGGCGCGCGACCGCACCCGCAACCTGTTTGAGAAGCCGTGGCTTGACCGCATGCTGAATGCGGCACCACGTGCCGAGGGCGCTGTTCGCATTCTGGATCTTGGTTGTGGTGCAGGTGATCCCATAGCCACATACCTTGCAGAGCGTGGCGCGCAGATCACTGGAATCGATGCCAGCAAGACGCTGACCGGGCTTTTCGCGCAGAACCTGCCTGATGCAATGGTCGTGAGGGCGGATATGCGGCAACTGGCTTTGGATCGGGCATTCGATGCGATCCTCGCCTGGGACAGTTTCTTCCATCTGTCAGCGCATGACCAACGTGCCATGTTCGCGGTGTTCAAGGCGCATGCAGCACCCCGTGCAGCATTGATGTTTACATCTGGTCACGTTGCGGGCGAAGCGATTGGACAGGTGGCAGGCGCGCCCATATATCATGCGTCGCTTTCAGCCGACGAATATCGCGACCTGCTGTACAGCCACGGTTTTCGTGTCCTCCACCATAAAGCCGAAGACCCCGACTGCGGCGGACATACAATCTGGCTTGCCCAGTATCAGTCTGCCTGATCCCGAAACGCATCAACAGCAGCAGCCACGGCGCGCGCAATGCGGGCGCGGCCCTCGGCGCTTTGCAACACAGCCCGGTCTTCGGCATTTGACAGAAAACCAGCCTCAAGCAGCACACCCGGAAAGTCAGCAGCCGAGAGAACCGCAAACCGCCCTTCGCGACGCGGCCGGGAATTGAGATAAACGCCTTCTGCGCGCATCGCGCTAACCAGCGTTTCTGCAAAGCGTGAACCTTGTGGCCCGGTTTCTGCCCGCGCCAAATCCATCAACACTGCGGCGACCTGATCCCCCTGTGCCCGCAAATCAAGGCCTTCCAGCAAGTCATCACGCTCATGACGTTCGACCACCTGCTGCCCGGCGCGTTCTTCGCCAGTCCGGGACAGCGTGTATACGGACGCGCCTCGCGCTTCGTCTTCAACAAGCGCGTCGGCGTGCAGGGAAATGAACAGGTCCGCCCCGGCGGCCCGCGCAACGCTCATCCGGGTAAAGAGTGGCACGAACGTGTTGGCGTCGCGCGTCATCACGACAGAGATGCCGGGGAGTGCGTTAAGCTCAGCCGCAACTTCCTCGGCAAAGGTCAGCATCAATTCCGCTTCGTTCAAACCGCCGCGTTCCGCCCCGGGATCGATGCCGCCATGCCCAGGATCGAGCACCACAACGAAATCATCCGTATCTGTCACAGGCGGGAAGGGCTTCCGATCAATTGCCGCAAGTGCGACCCGCCCGAGATCAGGCGGTGCCCCCGCCGCCGCAGCGAATTCCTCGCCGGATACCTGCTCAAGGACCACCGTCAAGTCCGCCCCAGCCCCCGTTCCGCGCAAGCCTGCTTCAACAATGTTCAGCGGCTCGGCCAGATCGACAACCATCCGTGACCAACCCGAATGCAGCGGATCGATCCGCAATGCCATTGCCCGGTCACCGCTGCGCAGCTTCTGGCCGTCAATGCCCTCCCAAATCACATCTTCAAAATCAATGATGAGCCGCCGGGGATTGTCGAGGGTGAAAACGCGGTACGGGGTCACATCGCTTAGCGCGAGTTCCACACGCAAGCTCCACCATCCGTCGCGGACAACGCTGCGATCCGGGTCGATGGTCACTTGCGCCTTTGCACCGGTGGCAAGGCAAATCCAAAGGATAAGCCACCTGATCACGCCCCGCGCCCATTCATGAAGGCGGCCAATCGCGCCAGACCCTCGCGAACATCATCCGTGCTACGTGCATAGGAAAACCGCAACCAATGCCGCCCGCGTTTGGCGTCAAAATCGACACCCGGCGTTACAGCGACACCGGCCGTATCCAGAATCTCGGCAGCAAAGGCGACGGCATCGTCGGTGTATCGTGACACATCCACATAGACGTAAAACGCGCCATCCGGCGGCGCGAAGCGGTTGAAACCCGCAGCTTTCAAACCGTCAATCATCAGCGCGCGGTTGGCGCCGTAGACGGCCTTGTTCGCCAACAGCTCTTCGGTGCAATCCATCGCATGCAGCGCGAGCACTTGGGCTGCATGGGGTGCGCAGATGAACATGTTCTGGGCCAGACGCTCGACCCTGCGCACATGATCCTCAGGCACAACCATCCAACCGACCCGCCAACCTGTCATCGAGAAGTACTTCGAGAACGAATTGACGACATAGACGTCGTCGGTGACTTGCAGGGCGCTGACGGGTAAAGTGTCGTAGTCGATGCCGTGATAAATTTCGTCCGAGATCAGTGCCGCATCTTGTGCCACGCAAGCCTCGGCCACGGCACGCAACGCTGCTTCGTCGAGCATCGTGCCCGTCGGATTCGCCGGCGAAGCAACGATAAGGCCTGCCAGATCATGGGCTGCGACATCCTCTGGTCGCGGCTGAAACCGTTGCGCAAGGGTCGTGGGAATATCGACGGGCTGCAAACCAACGGCTTTCAGGATTTGGCGATAAGATGGATAGCACGGCGTGCCCAGACCCACCCGCTCGTCGTTGTCGAAAAGCGCCGAAAAGGCGAGCAGGAACGCTCCCGACGCGCCGCTCGTGATCACAACGCGGCCCGGGTCAAGGTCGACGCCATACCATTCTGCATAATGCCGCGCGATCCGTGCGCGCAGGTCAGGCAAGCCCAGCCCAACCGTGTAGCCAAGTGGCGTCTCCATCTCCTCAACAAGCTTGGCCCTCGCGGCAGCGGGTGCGCCCGTGCTCGGCTGCCCGACCTCCATATGGATGATATCACGGCCTGCCGCCTCGGCCCGACGGGCAGCTTCCATGACATCCATCACGATAAACGGATCAACCTCACCCCGGTGGGAATGTCGCATTCACTCGGCCTCTATTGTTTTGCCGTCTGTTTGCCTCTCACCGGCATGTGACGTCAATGCACCTTGGCAAACGAGGGCGGATATGGTCTGACACATGGTGCGATCTTTATCCGGAGTTGTTCAATGATGTGGCGCCTCGCTCTTCCCCTTTCTCTCGGATTGGCAAGTGGCGCGTCGGCGCTGGACCTCGACGCAATGAGCAGCGCCGAACGTGACGCATTCCGCGCCGAAGTACGCGCCTATATCCTTGAAAACCCCGAAATCATTCGCGAGGCCATTGGCGTCTTGCAGGCCCGCGAGGCTGAGGCAGAGCGGCTGAACGATATCGCACTTGCACGCGCGAACGCCGACGCGTTGTTCAATGACGGGCATTCCTTCGTCGGCGGCAATCCTGATGGTGACATCACGATTGTCGAATTCATGGATTACCGCTGCGGCTTTTGCAAACGCGCCTTCCCTGAGGTGCAGAACGTGCTGAGCGCCGATGGCAACATCCGCTACATCATCAAGGAATTCCCTATTCTGGGTGAACCTTCAGTGCTGGCCGCGCGCTATGCCATTGCCACGCAGCTTGTTGCGGGGGATGACGTCTATAAGGGTGTCCACGGTACGCTTATGGAATTTCAGGGTGAGATCACCGGTCAGTCACTTGCACGGCTGAGCGAAAGCTTTGACCTCGACCATGATGCGATCACGGCGATGATGGACGATGAAAAAGTGGCGGACGTGATCACCCAAAACCGCGCCCTCGCTCAGCAACTCCAGATCAGCGGAACACCGACTTTTGTGGTCCAGGACCAGATGCTCCGTGGCTTCTTGCCTGCGGACGAGATGCTGGCCGTGGTGGCGGAACTCAGGACGGAATAGCGTTATTCGGCGGCTTGCACCGCCTGCTCCGCCTCGATCTCAGCAGCCTTCTTTTCCACCTGTTCGACGATATGTTCAATCATGTCATCGTTCGATTGCTTATGGCTCTGCTTGCCCGCCAGATAGACCATGCCGGACCCGGCACCGCCGCCGGTGAACCCGACATCGGTCATCAGCGCCTCGCCCGGCCCGTTCACCACACAGCCGATAATCGACAGGGACATGGGCGTTTTGATGTGTTCCAGCCGCTTTTCAAGCTCTTCGACCGTCTTGATCACATCAAAGCCCTGCCGCGCGCAGGAGGGGCAAGAGATGATGTTCACGCCGCGATGGCGCAGGCCCAGCGATTTGAGGATTTCATATCCCACCTTCACCTCTTCCACAGGATCAGCCGAGAGGCTCACACGGATCGTGTCACCGATACCCATCCACAAAAGGTTGCCTAAACCAATGGCTGATTTGATCGTGCCGGATACAAGACCGCCAGCCTCAGTAATCCCAAGGTGGATGGGCGCGTCCGTTGCCTCAGCCAGCTGCTGATAAGCGGCTGCTGCCATGAAGACGTCAGAGGCTTTGCACGAGATCTTGAATTCGTGAAAGTCGTTGTCCTGCAGGATCTTGATATGATCAAGCCCGCTTTCGACCATCGCGTCCGGGCATGGCTCTCCGTATTTGTCGAGGAGGTGTTTTTCCAGCGAGCCGGCATTCACCCCGATGCGTATCGAACAATTGTGATCGCGTGCAGCTTTGATCACTTCGCGCACGCGGGCCTCGTCGCCGATATTGCCCGGATTGATCCGCAGACAGGCCGCCCCCGCCTCCGCCGCCTCGATCCCGCGCTTATAGTGAAAATGAATGTCCGCCACGATTGGCACGGACACTTCAGGAATGATCTTGTTCAGCGCCGCACTCGATGCCTCATCCGGGACCGAAATCCGCACAATGTCCGCTCCAGCATCGGCGGCGGCATTGACCTGTTCAATCGTCGCTTTCACATCTGTGGTGAGCGTGTTCGTCATGGTCTGCACGCTGATCGGGGCATCGCCCCCGACAGGCACTGACCCCACCATGATCTGACGACATTTCCGACGATAGATATTGCGCCAAGGGCGGACGTGGTTCAGCGACATGTCAGCAGCTTTCCGAATGGTGCCAGTTTTGCGCATAACCTAAGCACCAACACCACCCGCGGCAAGCAATCAGCGCTGCGATTACTCGTCCGCCTGCACCTCGGCAAAATTGACGATCTCGGCCAGATCATCATCCTGCGTCAGATCAGCAACCGCATAAGACGCTGTCAGGCTTTCAGATGTCAGTTCTACATTTGAGGTGACCACGCCACGCGGCCCAACCGGCCCATAATGCGTGCCATTCACCGCAAAATACATCGCGCCACTTTCGCCAACGCGGAGTGTCGCAGGCTCTTCCGTCGAAGGAACAACGAAGTTCTGACCCGGCTCCATCACACCTTCGAAAATGACGGTGCCATCTGCCGACTGGATACGAACCCAGGCAGGACGTACCGCCACCAATTGCACTTCCGGCACGGGCGCTTCGACAACCTGGATGGGTGGTGGTGAAGTGAGATCGGTTGATACATCTGCCTCGGCGACCGCCACAGGTGGTTCAAATGACTGATCTGGCACCAATGCACCGATTGTGTCGGGACGCAGAGTAGAAATTGGTGCATCACGCGCCACCAGAAGCGGGACGTCCAAGGCTTGCGGACGATAAAGCCGATCCAGCGCATCACTTGTTGGACGATCCACAATCGCCAATGGATCGCTGGTGCGCAGTGCAGTTGACGCACCTGCCAAGGGATCAATGTCTGCAACGACGACGGGCGCTTGCTCAACAGGCGCGAATTGGACTTTCTGCACCTCCTGCAGGACCGTCCAACCCCCGTAGCCAAGCCCGCCGATGAGGGCGATCAAAACGGCAATTGATCCAATCGCGCGCGGTTCAACGGCAGACAATACCGCGTCGCCAACGGGGATGAATGGTGTCTCAGAGGCGGTGAAAATATCCTTGCCCAAGGGGCTCATCACGGGCTCGCCGGATTTTGGTTTGATCGATGATGCAGCCGCCGACATACCATGGGCGGTCTCGAATCCGCTTTCGGCGCAGAACGCATCAAAAGCCTCATCTGGGTCCATATTCAGATAGCGGGCATATGACCGGACATAGCCTGCAATAAAGCCAGGGGTATCAAAGGCGGAGGGATCAGCATTTTCAATCGCAGCAATATAGGCGGCTTTGATCTTCAACTCGCGCTGCACGTCCAACAGGCTTTTACCCATCGTCGCGCGCTCACCGCGCATCAAATCGCCCAACCGCAATTCAAAGTCGTCAAAGCCTTTTGCCCCAACGTCCTCCGACGCGTCATCACGCTTGAAGGTCTTCCCGATCATCGACTGTCCCGTCGCTTACTGCCCCTAAGCGCGCGTCTTTTCGAATCAAAAAGCCGCATACGCCTTTGAAACGGATAACATATCCACAGGGCACATGCACTTATTGAAAAAGTGTTAACCGGCGAGTTCGGCGCGATTCAGCGCACAATGTGACCAAAGACTGTCCAAAGCGCTCACAAGTGCATCCATTTCTCGCGGCCCATGTACCGGGGATGGGGTGAAGCGCAGTCGCTCTGTCCCGCGTGGAACGGTCGGGAAATTGATCGGCTGCACATAGATGCCGAAATCCGCGAGCAACATGTCAGAGAGCTGTTTGGTGTGCACAGGATCGCCTACGATCAGCGGCACAATGTGACTGCCGTGATCGATGATCGGCAAACCCATGCCCTTCAGACGCAGCTTGAGAATTTTGGCCTGGGTCTGATGCTGTTCACGCAAAGCCTGATCGGTCTTGAGATGTGCGACCGAGGCCGCAGCACCTGCCGCAACAGCAGGTGGCAAGGACGTTGTGAAGATGAAGCCCGGCGCATAAGACCTTATCGCGTCACACATTTTCGCAGATGCAGCGATATAGCCACCCATGACGCCATAGGCCTTGGCCAAGGTGCCGTTGATGATGTCGATGCGGCCCATCAGGCCGTCACGCTCTGCCACGCCAGCCCCGCGTGGGCCGTACATGCCGACCGCATGCACCTCATCGATGTAAGTTAGCGCGCCGAATTCATCCGCCAGATCGCAGATTGCTTCAATCGGTCCAAAGTCACCATCCATCGAATAAATGGACTCAAACGCGATGACTTTTGGCGCGGCGGGGTCGTCCGCTGCCAGCAATTCGCGCAGGTGATCAAGGTCATTGTGGCGGAAAATCCTTTTGGCTCCGCCGTTGCGTCGCACACCTTCGATCATCGATGCGTGGTTCAGCGCGTCCGAATAAATGATCAGCCCCGGAAAGAGTTTAGGCAGCGTACTTAACGTTGCGTCATTCGCGATATAGGCGCTGGTGAATAGGAGCGCCGCCTCTTTGCGATGCAGATCGGCGAGTTCAGCCTCAAGCCGTTTGTGATAAACTGTTGTCCCGGAGATGTTGCGCGTGCCGCCTGACCCGGCACCAGTCGCATCAATCGCCTCATGCATGGCCGCCAGAACAACGGGATGCTGGCCCATGCCCAGATAGTCGTTGCCGCACCAGACCGTCACTGGTTGTTCGGACCCGTCAGGCTTACGCCATGTCGCATGCGGAAACTGACCGCGCTTGCGTTCGATATCGATGAAAGTCCGATAGCGGCCTTCGTCGTGAAGCCGGTTGATCGCGGTGTCCAGTTGGGCGTCGTAATCCACTGATACGTCCTTATCCTCGTCACAAAGCCCACATTTCAGGCGGTCTTTGAATCGTTCTAAGCGTCATATAGAGCGCGGCCCCTATGGGCAACACGCTACATTCTGTCACCCCGTCATGACGGTTTCAGGCTAAAGCTTCGTTGATGCAGATCAAAGTCAGGCTTGCCCTACCCCAAATTCGCTTTGCGTGTGAATTGAGCGGCTTAGCGAAATCCGATTGACGCGCAGGCTGAGCATGGCACGTTGCCCCGGAAGACAGCACAAAGGATTGACCATGTCACTCGACCCCGTCCTCACCCGTATTGACGCCGACCTGCCGCAAGCCACCGACCGGCTTTTGGAGCTTCTGCGGATCCCATCGATCTCAACCGATCCGGCCTACAAGAAGGAATGCGACACTGCCGCCGACTGGCTCGTGGCGGACTTGCAATCAATAGGATTTGAGGCATCCAAGCGCCCGACGCCCGGCCACCCCATGGTCGTGGCGCATAGCGGCGGCGAGGGTCCGCATGTCCTCTTTTACGGACATTATGATGTTCAGCCGGTTGACCCATTGGAGCTTTGGGATCGCGACCCGTTTGATCCCCAGGTAGAAGACACACCGAACGGCAAAGTCATCCGTGGGCGTGGGTCATCCGACGACAAGGGGCAGCTGATGACATTTGTCGAAGCCTGCCGCGCCTGGAAGGCCGAACACGGGACACTGCCTGCCAACATCAGCATTTTCTTTGAAGGGGAAGAGGAATCGGGCTCCCCCTCGCTGACTCCCTTTATGGAAGAAAACGCCGAAGAGCTGACCGCCGATATCGCACTGATCTGTGACACAGGGCTTTACGGAGACAGCACGCCCGCGATTATCACGCAATTGCGCGGGCTTTTGGGCGAAGAACTCACAATCACCGGCCCCAACAAAGACCTGCATTCAGGCATGTATGGCGGGATCGCGATGAACCCTGCCCGCGTGCTGGCCCGCATCGTCGCGAGCCTGCACGACGAAAACGGGCGCATCACGATCCCCGATTTCTACGACGGCGTGCCAGAGCTTTCCAACGAACTCGCCGCCGCGTGGGATGACCTGAAATTCGATGACAAGCACTTCCTGGGTGAGGTGGGCCTGTCAGAACCCGCCGGTGAAAAGGGCCGCCGCCCGCTTGAGATGATCTGGTCGCGCCCCACTTGCGAGGTCAACGGCATCTGGTCGGGTTATACCGGCGAGGGCTTTAAGACGGTTCTGCCCAGCAAGGCGAGTGCAAAAATCAGCTTCCGTCTTGTCGGCACGCAGAACCCGCTGAAAATCCGCGAAAACTTCCGCAAGATGGTGCAGGACATGCTGCCCCCAGATTGCAGCGTTGAGTTTACGGATCACGGCGCCGGTCCCGCCGGGCAAATGACCACGACCCATCCCGCCTTTGATCAGGCCCGCAAGGCGCTGTCCGACGAATGGCCCAATGCGGCGGCCTATGTGGGCTGCGGCGGTTCGATCCCGATTGCCGGGTATTTCAAAGAAATCCTCGACATGGACGCCATGCTGATCGGCTTTGGCAAGGATGACGATCAGATCCACTCACCTAATGAAAAGTACGACCTCTCGTCCTTCCACAAGGGCATCCGGTCATGGGCACGGATTCTGCATGAAATGACGAAGTAGTGGCACTCGCGCGGTATCTGAGCCACCCGCAGGTGGTTCAGGATCCCGATGTGCCGGTGCCGCAGTGGAAACTGAGCGTGACCGGTGCAGCCCGCATTGAGGCCTTGGCGGCTTCGGGTGCATTGGCTGATACAAACGTCATCTATTCGAGCACTGAAGTGAAAGCAGTCGAGGCTGCAGCCCTGTTGGCGGCTGCACTCGACCGCCCGCACCATATGATCGCAGAGATGGGCGAGAATGATCGCAGCAGCACGGGCTACCTGCCCGGCCCCGCCTTTGAAGCCGCTGCGGATGCCTTCTTTGCACATCCAGACCAAAGCTATCGGGGCTGGGAGACCGCTCGCGCGGCACAAACGCGTATCGTGCAGGCGGTTGATGCGGTGCTGTGCAGGCACCCCAATCAGAACACTCTCTTCGTCGGGCACGGTGCCGTCGGCACTTTGCTTTACTGTGCGCTGATGGACCTCCCAATCGACAGGCAATACGATCAGCCCGATGGCGGTGGCAATTACTACGCGTTCGACACGATCACCCGCAAACCAGCGGGCTCATGGCAACCGCTCGAAAACTTGCTGAGCTAGGCGCCTATGACGCCGAATTCTCACTTTGAGGAACCGACACAAGCGTCTGCGTGCTCGACGCCTCATAGACGGTGTTGACGAAATAAAGCGGGCGATTCTTGGTCTCATTAAAGATGCGACCAAGATATTCACCAATCACACCCAGGCCAATCAACTGGATCCCACCAAGGAATGCGATCGACACAAAGAGCGTCGGAAAGCCTGCAACCGGATCATCAAAGAAGAGCGCTTTTGTGAGGATGAACATCCCATAGGCAAATGACATCAGTGCCACAACAAATCCCACATAGCCAAAGAGGCGCAACGGCAGCGTGGTAAAGGATGTGATACCCTCCAGCGAGAAATTCCAGAGCTTCCAATAGTTGAAACTGGACGTGCCGCCAAACCGCGGATCGCGGTCATAATCCACAAAGGTCTGTTTGAAGCCAACCAGATGAAAGATGCCCTTCATAAACCGGTGGCGTTCACGCATGCTGGTGACGGCATCCAGCGCCTTGCGGTCGATCAAACGATAATCTCCGACATTCTCGGGAATGGCCGCATGGCGATCAAACTTCTGCATGAGCTTGTAGAATGCTGATGCCGTAGCTTTCTTCAGGTATGTTTCACCCTGCCTGCTGCGCCTGCGCGCATTGACCACGATGTAACCTTCGCGCCAGGCCGCCATCAGTTTGGGGATCAGTTCAGGCGGGTCCTGCAGATCCACATCAATCGGTACCGCCGCCTGTCCGCGGACATGATCAAGGCCCGCAGTCAGAGCGATTTCTTTGCCAAAATTCCGGCTAAGATCAACGATGACGACCCGGCTGTCCTGAGCATGTAGCGCGACCAATGCGTCCAGTGTTCCATCAGTGCTGCCATCGTTGACAAAGATGATCTCGCCCCGAATGTCATGTTCATCAAAAACCGCAACGACCCTTTCATAAAACGCATTAACAGATGCTTCTTCGTTGTAAGCAGGTGCGACAACCGAGATTTCTGGATCTGTCATAGAGATTTCGTCGTTCCGATGTCGAAGGTGATAGTCTTGTGAGCCGCGTAATTGGCAATAAAAACCAACGCCGTACTGGTCAACTGGGCGGCTGCTACCGGCAAGTCGAATACCGCGAATAGAACAAAGAAGAGCGCCGTATTCAGCAGTATCGAAAAAATCGTGATGATCACGTACCGCACGAATGTCTCACGATGGGGCTGCGCGCTCTGAAACGTATACACATAGTTCAGGATGTATCCGACGACCGAACCCACCGCAGCACCGATGAACGACCACAGGACCGGCATCTGCAAGAATAGCAGCCCCAGAAACATCACTGCGTAATGAGAGAGCGTTGCGATCAGCCCAACAAGCCCGAAACTGAGAAATCGTCCAGCTGACGATCTACCTGCCATTACTCTGCCCTTCACTTGCACCGATGACGCAGCTTAGGCCTATTCCGCGCGCCTTCAAAGCGCAACAAACCGGAACATCCGAGGGCACGGAGATTACTTCGAGTAACATGAGTTTGGAAAGTGGCGCGGTTGACGGGGCTCGAACCCGCGACCCCCGGCGTGACAGGCCGGTACTCTAACCAACTGAGCTACAACCGCGCGTGAAGGGCGGGATAAAGCGGGACATCGGGGCCGTCAACGGTAAAACAGACTTGGCGTGCAGAAATTGGGTGAATTTCTCGCCATCTCCGCAAACTGACGGTGCGTCGCCCTCTGAACGGGACAACGCACCTTGAGGACAACGCGCCAGCGCAAAGCGATCAGGCTCTGCACAAACACGAATCGTCCCGTCACGGCGAGTGGCCTAGCGGTCCGGCAACGGAATGAACTCGGCATCATCGCCGGGCGGGAGTTGAAAGCGCCCATTTTGCCAGTCGCCTGCGCGCCAGGCTTCTTTCGCCTCCTCAATCCGTTCCTTGCTGGAGGCAACGAAGTTCCACCAAATATAGCGGTTCCCTTCCAGCGTTGCGCCGCCTAGCAGCATGACACGCGCACCTTGCGCACCAGCCGTCATGCTGACCTGATCACCCGGCCGGAACACCATCATCTGGCCCGCCTCATATGTCTGGCCCGCGATGTCCACGGACCCTTCAAGGACATAGGCACCGCGATCTTCGTGGTTATCGGGCATTGGCAACTTTGCACCCGGTTCCAGCACCGCGTCGAGATAAAACATCTCTGACGGCGTCTCGACCGGGGCGCGTTCGCCGTAGGCGTCGCCCATGATCAGACGCACTTGCTTGCCCTCTCCTTCCATCAACGGCAGGTCAGCTTTGGGCGCGTGGATGAACGCCGCCTCGCGATCCTCGGCCCCTTTCGGCAGCGCGATCCACGTCTGAATGCCAAACAGGCTTTGCGGCTTCTTTCTGGCCTCACCATCCATACGTTCCGAATGGGTGATGCCGTGGCCGGCGACCATCAGGTTCATGGCTCCCGGTTCGATCCATTGATCCGTACCCAGACTGTCGCGGTGATGGATTGCACCCCGATGCAGGTACGTCACTGTTGCCAACCCGATATGAGGATGCGGGCGCACGTCGATGCCCTGCCCCGTCACAAACTCGGCAGGACCCATCTGGTCAAAGAAGATAAATGGACCCACCATCTGACGGCGCGGCGCCGGCAAGGCGCGCCGCACTTCGAAACCGCCAAGGTCACGGGCGCGTGGAACGATGACGGTCTCAATCGCGTCGACGGCATCACCGGTTGGGCAATCAGGATCAAGTGCAGGATTCCAGCTCATTTGAATCACTCCTATTTTGTAGCTGCCTCAAATGTATGATGTGCGAAGATCAATGATAGGCCGACAAAATCATAGATTATGTTCGCAAATGCACAAAGAACGTCGATCTTGTTTGATGCGAAGGTTTTTCGAACATGAGAGGGATTCTGGTGGGTGATGAGAGACTCGAACTCCCGACATCTTCGGTGTAAACGAAGCGCTCTACCAACTGAGCTAATCACCCAACGCCCGCCCGTTTAGACCAGCGTTGCGGGTAGCGCAAGCCTCATTCCAAAAGGTTTTGCTGACCGTCGTGCAGGTGAAAGACATTGCCTTGCCCGCCGGGCAAAGTGCCGAGGGCATCAGGACCACCTGTCAGGATGAGGCTACGGATCATACGCGACGTGATCCCATGTGTCACCAGAACCGACGGCCCCTCCAGATCGGCGAGAAATGACCGGCAGCGCTGCTCTAGGGCTGCAAATCCCTCACCACTCGGCGCATGCTCGTAAAGGGCCAATGGACCGTCGGGACCATCTTGCATTGGCACGGAAACCTTCAATTCTCTGCGTAACAACCCCGACCATTCACCGACACCGATTTCACGCAGACGATCATCCGTGCGGATGTGAAAAGCGATCCGCGCCAGGGCAATGCCTGCCGTCTGAAAGGCACGCCCCTGAGGGCTGGCAATGAAGGCAAAGCCATCCAGATCCCGGCTGCGCAAAATTTCCCCTTGCCGCGCGGCATCCATCTCACCCTTGGGCGTCAATGGAGAGTTCAGGGCACCCTGCATCCGGCCTTCGGCGTTCCACTCCGTCTCGCCGTGACGCAGGATGTAAAGTTCGGGGAACGACATGAAACAACAACCTTCTCAGACTTCCCGCACGAACTACGGAAAAAAGTCATGCGGGAAAAGGCCGCTAATCTATTTGGCTTTACCTGCAAGGCCACAAACTAGGACACGGTTTTGATCGTGCCCAACAAAGGCACCGGCAACACGGTCTTTGCCAATCGCCCCATCCAACTCGGCTGTCACGCAATCGAACATGATCGAACCATTCAAGTCAGTGTTGTCAAGGGTGCTACCGACAACACGTCCGTTGTCCGCACCTGAAATGACGCCACCGCCAGGCACGAAATCCGCCGTAAATGTCAAGTTTCCTGCACGCTCAATTTCGGTGTTGGAATGCGCCCGTGTAAAGCCATCCGCCTCATTGTAGCTGACTGACCCTGTGGTGACGGCATCACCAACGGCCGTGCCCGCGCGGATTCCTGCACACCCAAGGAACCATCGGTACCTCGGACACTTCCGTAGGCATGGCCGAAACCAAATCCATTGCTGAAGGTCCGATGTGTTTTATTGACGCCCACTCCGCTGTAGTTCCGATCCGGAATGGTACGACTGTCATTCAAGGTAATTATCGCGGAAGCCAGATCGGGATTTGGATCGCTGCTTGATAGTCAGTGAAAATGCATGCTGCTGTTAAAACGACCAAACCTGACAAAGCAGCAGATCGAACGTATGACATTTCACGCCCCTCTTATATCAGTGTTCAAAGCATATCTATCAGATACCGGAACACCGCGCTTGAAACCTGGAAACCACGTCTTTTTTGAGGTCTCAGAGAAGTAATTTATTGCATTAAATTCAGCAACTTGGATTCAGACAACAGATCGTACTGGCGTCCGACCCTCCCTGTGTCAAAATCGTGGTGATAAGAGATTGAACTCCTAACATGCTGGATGTGAAGGAAGAACTTGCGCCATAGACCACTGCTCTCTTTGGCCGAAAGTGCTTCTTAATCGGCCCTCAATGGCCTTTATCGCAAGCAATGTCAGTTTGCTCCAATTCAACTGACCGGCAGGTACGTCGCAAGATCGCGGGAAGACATAAGATTAGTCAAATACAGAATCTTGGTTTCTTGCACTGCCGGATGACACAAGGTGGCGAGCATTCAACGACAGAGAAACTGGCGGTAGCAACAGTCACTCAGAGTGACAAAATCCGCAGATCGTGCTGGCTCAGATCTTTGCACCTTGCGGTCGGGTGAAGACGACGCCATTAAGCTGATGACATACTGCTTCGCGTTACCATACTACTGCTGAAACATCCTGGAGTGACATGATGCAGCTTCACACTTTCGCAATCACTTTGAGGCGCTTTGATGAATAGCTCATCTTCAAATTTTGGATTTGTCTATGCCACAAGCGGGCGAGGCTACGCTGACTTGGCTGTAGTTTCAGCCTGGAGCCTGCGCGAGGTTGCGCCAGAGGCACGAATCCACCTCTTTACAGACACGTCGATCGACTGCGACCATCCCTTCGACCACATTGAAACCTTGCATCGCCCGTGGTTCAGGCCAAAGTTTGAAGCGATGATAAGGTCACCGTTCGAACGTACGGTTTACCTCGATGCCGACACATACATCGTCGCGGACATAAGCGACATTTTCGACGTGTTGGAACACCACGAATTTGCGGCGGCACCAGTCATACGTTACAATCACAAGCTGAACAGGCGGAGTTGGCGCAAAGAGCTCCCTTTGTCCGTGCCGCGCTACAATTGTGGTGTAATAGGCATCCAAAACAATCCTCGTGTGCTGGCGTTTCTCAAGCAGGCCGAGGATACTCTAATCTCCGAACAATTGGACCATGACCAATCAATGATGCGAGAGATGCTTTTTGAAAGTGATATTCGTGTTGTGTCATTGCCGTACGAGTACAACTTCAACGAGCTTACAATGTTGGATGTGGTGTCTGATCGCTTCGCTGCGCCTCGCGTATTGCACTTCATGCGAATGCGGGATCACCTGGCCAAGACCGGTGTCGATCATCTGACTGTGCATCATCTTTTGGGGCCAGAACGAAGCCGATTCCTTGAGAAGCACAGGCAGATCGACATGACTTTGGGCGCGACTTCAATAGAGCCAATGCCATCCGTAGCGGAGTTGCTGCAAGCAGAGGCCACCGAACTCCTCAACTGCTTAGAGAACAAAGAGAACGGTGCTGAAAAGGCGGTTACTAAGGCGCTAGCCTTGAGGACATTTTGATCTCTGCGCAGTTGGACCATTACTTTGCAGTAGGCTCGTTTGCGTGCACCATGACCGACCGAATTTCACCTTCCCAGTCATCCGTGGCGGAATCCCATGAATCCCTATTGGGCGATGGCGGATGGCGAAAGTAACATAGAAATAGCGCGACTACCCGGTTGCAGACACAGTGATCTCGGCAGTTCGGCCGAACCGTGCTTGGTAATGGTGGGCTGTGCTGGGTTCGAACCAGCGACTTCTGTCGTGTGAGGACAGCACTCTACCACTGAGTTAACAGCCCGTTTCGGTTCGCAGAACCTGCAAGCACTTCGCATTTATTCGGTTAGCCCCAATAAAGCAATGTATGCATTGGATAGGCTTCACCCAAAGCATCTTCGATGTGAACGAAGCGCTCTACCACTGAGCTAATCACCCAACGGATGGGGCTTTAGCCGTCCTCGCTGTCCTCTGCAAGGTCTGTTGTGGCGTGACGTGACGCATCCTTTGGCATCCGCAATTTCAGCGTCAGCACCCGTGCGCCCTCGGACAGTTCCTTTGACTTGACGATGCGCAGCTTGCCCAGAGGCGGCAAAGCAACCTCACCGCCATGTGCCAATGCGTCGGCGATGACGGACAAGGCCGCCTCCACCGCCGGCTTGACGTCCCGCTTTTTGAGATTTGTTCGAGCCACGACCTGATCGAGTAGGTCTGGTTTTTTCAAAGGTGAGGTTTCATCGGTCATGCGGCATCCTTTTCAGCCCTTGTCATCCGCAAGAACGGTGCAGGTCAAGGCGATTGCCTCACATCGCGAGAAATCGGCGCGGACCATCTTCAAATACAAGCGGACATCGACCGATCAACAGACAAACGCAAATCGCTGAGATCACTTGTGTTTGTCGTTCAACACGAACGAAAACATCACACGATCCGTCTGATCGGCAACCCCGCCGGACGCGTGATAAGTTGCAGGGCAGCAAGGTTACTCTTGTTTGTTAGAACCCAGGCTTCTTTGCACCCCAACTGCGCGCCGCGTTCAAGCAGCACCGACATCATCGCGTTGGCACTCCTGCGTTTTTGATGCGATGGACAACCCCGACCTCGTTAATCCACAGTTCCGGACGGGGTTTGTCGGGATGGGCGTAGTCGATCGCAGAAATGAACCCAACCACCAGCCCGTCATCTATCGCGGCAACCAAATGGTGTCGTTCATCCGACAAGAACGCGGCGGTCGCTTCCTGATCAAGTGGATCGTCGAAAACACCAACTGCAAGGTTGTCGAGCAGACTCGCTTCGTCTGCGGTCAAAACTCTGATCTCAACCGGCATGCGGTCGCCAACTCTCAAGCGCGGAAGGGATGATCTGCCACATATCTCGTTGCACCGAGAAGCAAGACTCGTGGCCACCGCAATGTTCAAACTCTAACGAAACACCTTCGGGTGCAATGCCGGCACAAAAAAAAGCGCACCCCGCTGGGCGCGCTTTCTATTCTCAATAATTCGGCCTAGTGCGCCCGCGCACCTTCTCCATCGCCTGATGACTTGAGCGCGGCGGCGGCAGCTTCCTCAGCCGCCTCGTCCCATTCAATCGCCTCTGGCTTGCGTACGAGAGCGTGTTCCAACACCTCAGAGACATGCTTCACCGGGATGATGGTCAGCCCGTCTTTCACGTTGTCGGGAATCTCTGGCAGGTCCTTGGCGTTGTCTTGCGGGATCAGCACGGTTGTGATCCCACCACGCAAGGCCGCTAGCAGCTTTTCCTTCAGCCCGCCGATTGGCATCGCGTTCCCGCGGAGCGACACTTCGCCAGTCATGGCGATGTCCTTGCGCACCGGAATGCCGGTCAGGACCGAGACAATCGACGTCACCATGGCCAGACCGGCCGATGGACCATCTTTCGGCGTGGCACCGTCCGGCACGTGAACGTGTATGTCCAGCGTGTCGAACTTCGTCGGTTTCACACCGATCTCTGGCGCGATGGACCGCACGTAGGACGAGGCCGCATCAATCGACTCCTTCATCACGTCACCAAGCTTACCGGTCGTCTTCATCCGGCCCTTACCGGGCAGGCGCAACGCCTCGATATTCAGAAGGTCACCACCCACGCTGGTCCAGGCAAGGCCCGTGACCACACCGATCTGATCCTCTTCCTCGGCCAGGCCAAAGCGGTGTTTTTCCACCCCCAGGAAATCAGACAAATTGTCAGCCGTGACCTCAATAGTCTCAGCCTGCTTACGCACGATCTGCGTAACAGCCTTACGCGCGACCTTGGCCAGTTCCCGCTCCATATTCCGCACACCGGCTTCGCGGGTGTAGACCCGGATCATCGCCGTCAGCGCGTCATCAGAGACGGAGAATTCCTTCTCCTTCAGCCCGTGGTTTTTCATCACCTTCGGCAACAGATGCTGCCGCGCAATCTCGCGCTTTTCATCCTCGGTGTAGCCAGCCAGCGAAATGATCTCCATCCGATCCAGAAGCGGCCCCGGCATGTTGTACGAGTTCGCCGTAGTCAGGAACATCACGTTCGACAGATCATATTCCACCTCCAGATAGTGATCGACAAAAGTCGAGTTCTGCTCCGGATCAAGCACTTCCAGCATGGCCGACGCCGGATCACCCCGGAAATCCTGCCCCATCTTGTCGATCTCATCTAGTAGGATCAGCGGGTTCGTCGTTTTCGCCTTTTTCAGCGCCTGGATGATCTTGCCAGGCATGGACCCGATATAGGTCCGGCGGTGGCCGCGAATCTCGCTTTCATCACGCACACCACCCAAAGAGATGCGGATAAACTCACGCCCCGTGGCCTTGGCAACAGATTTACCAAGCGAGGTTTTACCCACACCCGGAGGGCCGACAAGGCACATGATGGGGCCTTTCAGCTTTTTGGAGCGTTGCTGAACGGCTAGATACTCAACGATCCGTTCCTTGACCTTCTCAAGACCGAAATGATCCGCATCCAGGATGTCCTGCGCGCGGTTCAGGTCTTTCTTGACGCGGGATTTCGTGCCCCATGGCACACCCAAAATCCAGTCAAGGTAGTTGCGCACAACTGTGGCCTCAGCAGACATCGGCGACATGTTCTTGAGCTTCTTCAGTTCCGCATCGACCTTTTCCTTGGCCTCTTTCGACAGCTTGGTTTCGGCGATCTTTGCCTCAAGCTCATCAACCTCGTTCTGGCCTTCCTCGCCGTCGCCCAATTCCTTCTGAATGGCCTTCATCTGCTCATTCAGATAATACTCGCGCTGCGTGCGCTCCATCTGGGATTTGACGCGTGTCTTGATCTTTTTCTCGACCTGCAGAACGGACATCTCACCCTGCATCAGGCCAAAGACCTTTTCCAGCCGCTCAGTCACAGACAACGTTTCCAAGAGGCCCTGTTTCTGGTCAACTTCAATGCCCAGATGGCCGGCCACAAGGTCGGCAAGCTTTGCGGGCTCTGTCGCGTCGCCGACAGCCGCCATCGCCTCTTCGGGGATGTTTTTCTTGATCTTGGCATAACGCTCAAACTCGGCCGAGACATTGCGCACAAGCGCCTCTAGCTCGGTCGGTTCACCGGGAATTTCTTCCAGATATTCGCAGCTCGCCTCGAAGAAATTCTCGTTTGGCACGAAGTCTGTGATGCGGACGCGGCTGCGGCCTTCGACCAACACCTTCACGGTGCCATCGGGCAGCTTGAGGAGTTGCAGCACATTGGCCAACACACCGGCCTTGTAAATTCCGTCCTGATCGGGGTCGTCCTGACCGGGGTCAACCTGACTGGACAGCAAGATCTGCTTGTCGTCCTGCATCACCTCTTCCAGGGCGCGCACGGATTTGTCCCGGCCCACAAAAAGCGGCACGATCATATGCGGGAACACCACAATGTCACGCAAAGGGAGAACGGGGTAAGATGAACTCAATGGTTCTTGCATGCTCTTTTCCTTTTTTGGCAAGACGCGCCCGTCCCGCTATGCGGCAACCTGGAGCGTCTCCTTGGCATCAACATGTGGGGTGATGTCGCAGGCGTTTCAACCAGACATGTCAATCGTCGCGCGCAGACTGCCCCTCACCGCACCGCTCTGCAAGCATACAAAGCGAAAATGATTAATCTTTGCCGACAAAGTGACCAATGCAAGACGAATAACCTCGCGTCAGACCCGCATCATCTGCTTTCGCGCCAGATGCAAACACAATGCCACAAGCAACAAAGCAAACCAAAACCACGATACGCATAACACCCTCAAACAACTTGGTATTGAAATGCGGGCAGTTTGGCATGGACGTGGCATGTCGTCAGGTCAGGGTTTCCCGACCGCAGTGGGTGGTATTTGACCCTGTTCCAGCCAGCCAATCACGGTTTCGGCAACGCGGGGGTCATTAGGCTGTTTCAACTGGCGCGGGTAGTCAGCAAAGCTGTCGGTGTCGGTCGCCCGCAGGATGTGGGACAGGCCGGAAATCCGGATCAGTTCGGCATGCGGGTTCAGCGCGGCAATCGCCGCGCCATCTTCGGGCGGGCATTGCGCATCATGCTCTGCGACGATAAGTAATGTGGGGTGCCGATTGCTGCGATGCGTCGCGTCAAGATCAGCCTCCACGAAGTCCCGCAACCAATGCGCGGGCACTTTGCGCAACCCAACCCGGATATGCGGGTTGTCGGTCTCTTCAAGCTTGCGCACAATGCGGGCCTGAACCTGACTGGGCCTGCCCATGATCCGGGTGGCGGTCCGCGCCAACCATCCCTGAATGCCGGTCCATTGATCAACCGCCTCATCCGCTCGTGCGGCCTGACGGATCAGAATTTCGCCACCCGGCGTGATATAGGGACAGATCAGGATCAATCCCGCCACGTCCTGTCCCTGCGCTGCCTCGGTCGCTATCGCCGTGCCTTCCGAATGCCCCAAAAGGTAGATCGGACCCAGACCCTGCGCCGCCCCGATCCACGCGCGCACATCCGCCACAAGCAGGGACTGACGCAGCGCCTGATAATCGCCGCCAGAGGCCCCGATCCCGCGTTTGTCCCATCGGATGCTGGCATATCCCGCCTTGGCCAGCGCCGCCGCGAGGTAAGCGAATGTCTGTAACTTAGCGGCTTTGCTGTTCTGGTCGCGGTCTAACGGGCCAGAGCCGTGGACAAGCAGAACAACGCCCTTTGGATCATCCGGGACAAGGCGCGTCCCGACAAGTGTGACGCCCAGACTTTCGACCCTGACCTCGGTTTCGGTCATAGCGGCGCAATGTCGCCCTGCGCGCGCCCGGCGTGAAAAGCCGCTTCCCAGGCATCAAAACCGCCTGCCGCAATCGCATCGCGCATGCCCTGCATGAGCTCCTGAAAGTAATGCAGGTTGTGCCAGGTCAGCAGCATGCCAGAAATCATCTCTTGCGCGCGGAAGACGTGGTGCAGATAGGCGCGGGAATAGTTGGCGCAGGCCGGACAAGTGCATTCTGCGTCCAGCGGGCGCGGATCCTCGGCATGACGGGCATTCTTGATGTTAACGACGCCGCGCCGGGTAAAGGCCTGCCCGGTCCTGCCAGAGCGGCTGGGCAGGACGCAATCCATCATGTCGATCCCGCGTTTCACGGCCCCCACGATGTCATCCGGCTTACCCACGCCCATCAGATAACGGGGGTTGTCCACGGGCAGCTGATCTGGCGCATAATCGAGAACGCCGAACATCGCCTCTTGCCCTTCTCCTACGGCAAGACCACCGACCGCATAGCCGTCAAACTCAATCGCGCGCAACGCCTCTGCCGATTGGGCGCGCAAATCCTCTTCAAGCCCGCCCTGCTGAATGCCGAACAAGGCATGGCCCGGGCGGTCGCCGAAAGCATCGCGCGAACGTCGCGCCCATCGCATCGATAATTCCATGCTGGTCCTGATCCGGTCGCGATCCGCAGGCAATGCCGGACATTCGTCGAAACACATCACAATGTCCGACCCCAAGAGCCGCTGGATCTCCATCGATCGTTCGGGTGTCAAGTGATGTTTGGTGCCGTCGATATGAGACTTAAAAGTCACGCCCTCTTCGGTCAGCTTGCGCAAATCCGACAGGCTCATCACTTGAAAGCCACCGCTATCGGTAAGGATTGGCTTGTCCCAATTCATGAACTTGTGCAGGCCGCCCAGCCGGTTAATACGCTCCGCCGTTGGACGCAGCATCAGGTGGTACGTATTACCGAGAAGGATATCGGCCCCCGTCGCTGCAACACTCTCTGGCAACATCGCCTTTACTGTGGCAGCCGTACCAACGGGCATGAAGGCAGGCGTCCGAATGTCACCTCGCGGGGTGGAGATCAAACCGGTTCGGGCCTTGCCGTCGGTCGCGTTGAGCGAGAATGAAAAGCGCTTGGTCATTCGCGCGTCATGTCCGATCCGCACCGAAATGCCAAGGGGTGAAGACCGCCATGAGCCCGGTTGCGATGTTGCGCTACGCATGTGCAGGATAACTCAGGCTAAAAATACAAAGTCCAGGGAAACCTTATGACCCAAACCAGTCAAAAAGACCGTATGATTGCCGGGGAGCTATATCGTGCGGGCGATCCGGAACTGGTGGCCGCGCGCAAAAGGGCCCAAGGTCTGATGCGGGCTTACAATCAGACCGTTTATGGTGACGACGACGCGCGGAAGCAGTTGCTCGGGGCACTGCTGGGTACCCATAACGGCGCGGTCATTCGGCCGCCCTTCTATGTCGATTACGGTTTCAACATTCATTGCGGTTCCGGGGTTTTCCTGAACTATGGCTGCGTTTTGCTGGATGTCTGTCCGATCCATATCGGCGCAGGCACACAGATCGGCCCAGGCACACAAATCCTCACGGCCGACCATCCCCGTGATCCGGCGCAGCGGGCCGAAGGGTTGGAGATGGGGCAACCGATCACCATCGGCGCGAATGTCTGGATCGGTGGCGGTGCACTCCTGCTGCCGGGGGTCACGATTGGCGATGATGCTGTTGTTGGTGCGGGTGCGGTCGTGACGCGTGATGTCGCTGCGGGACAAACCGTTGTGGGCAACCCTGCCCGACCGCTGGCATCACTTGATTAGTCTCATCCTGCGTCACGCGGGCGCCGCCCCTTTACGGGCGAGGGGCTAAACCCTATATCTTCACTCAGGATTAGGGATAGATCGTGATGACCGACACCAACACTCAGCTTGAAGGGGCGCCTATGATCGCGCCATCCACCACCGATCATCCACTTTACGACGATATCGTGCAAGCGTGTCGTTCGGTCTACGATCCGGAAATCCCAGTCAATATCTACGATCTTGGCCTGATCTATACGATTGATATCAAAGAAGATAACGCGGTGAGTGTCATTATGACACTAACAGCACCGGGTTGCCCCGTCGCGGGCGAAATGCCGGGTTGGGTCGCCGACGCCATCGAACCACTGCCCGGTGTCAAACAGGTTGATGTCGAAATGACGTTTGAGCCGCAATGGGGCATGGACATGATGTCTGACGAAGCCAGGCTTGAACTGGGCTTTATGTAAGCAGGCATGGCCTCCAGCCAGAAAGACCGCATGATCGCCGGCAAGGCCTGTGCACCCGGCAATTTCGAATTGGTGACGGTGCGCAAACGGGCGCAGGCGCTGATGCAATCATCGGGGCAGACAGCGTGGTCACCCGCAATGTGGCGGCCAGAGGAACGGTAATCGGTAATCCGGCAGGGCCGCCGGGACCGGATAGCTGATGCCTGTGAGACGGACCGAGCCGCCGTTAAGCCTGTGCCGTCAAAGCTGCTTTCGTAAGACACAAGACTGATTTGAGATGCCAATTATCTGGATTTGTGGTCTTGTGCCGCAGATTACATCAGTAACTAAGGCAACACGATCCATGATGATGCTTGCGAACTTCCTTCAACCAGGCTTGGTGCCGAATGCGTCAACTTTGCAGGTAGCGATTGAAAGATACGGATTTCCCCTGATCATACCCGACAACTGGGACGTAAGCAGCCGCGAGGGCGACTTCAAATTCGAGTTGGCGGGCGGGCGTGCAGATGCACAGTATGACTATGACAGGTTTGAATCTGAGTTTTTTGACATTGATGAATTCATCGAAAATGAGGAGCTGGACAAAGGTCCAGAACGCTTACTGCGCAATGCCGTGGCGGATCGCACAAGATGCCTCTGCTTTGTACTTGCCGGTGAGCCAGAGCATGCCGCGGTTGGCTTCATTTTGAGTTATTGCCTTGTAAAGGACTTTGGCGCCGTTTGCTTCGACGCTGATCTTCTCATGGGTGAAAGTGTCGAACCGTTGTCTTTAGAGGCCATAAAAGCTGAAGTAGACGACCTGATTGTGGGTCACCTTTCGACCACATAGCGTTCGATAGCATCGGTCCCTTGACCGGAAAGGCCAGTAAGAGCAGCCATTCGTGTAACTCGCAGCGTCGGTCACTCTGGGCACTCTGCAACCCTTTCAGCGGAACGCATTTGTCGCTACACTTTTACTAATTTGTCAGTTTGCCGTTACAAACGGCCTTCATGCCGACGCGGTGAACAATACTGGAGTCTGCTATGAAATGTCTTTCCCTGAGCCTGATTGCCATCCTTGTGGGCACGTCAGCCATTGCCGAAGTCGCGCTGACATATGGTCCGCGCCCGGCCTTTCTGATCGCACAAATGGATGACAGCCCGTTGAAAACACAGCTGGAATCCTGCGCAATGCAGACCCCGCAAAAATCGGACTTCTCCATCGGCCACCGGGGGGCGCCACTCTTGTTCCCTGAACACACCGTCGAATCAAACGTGGCTGCCGCGCAGATGGGGGCGGGCATCCTCGAATGTGATGTAACCTTTACATCCGACCTGGAACTGGTTTGCCGTCACGCGCAAAACGACCTGCACACGACAACCAACATCCTGGTCACCGATCTGGCGGATCAATGCACCACACCGTTCAGCCCCGCATCGGGTGACACAGCGGCGACTGCGGAATGCCGAACCAGCGATATCACACTGGCCGAGTTCCAAACGCTTGAGCCAAAAATGGATGCGTCCGACAGCAGCGCCACAACGCCTGAGGAGTATCTCGGGGGCACCGCGAACTGGCGCACCGATCTTTATGTCGACAACACCACGCTGATGACCCATGCGGAATCCATCGAAATCTTCCGCGATCTGGGTGCCAAATTCACACCGGAGCTGAAGACACCATCGGTTGATATGCCTTTCAACGGCTTTAGCCAGGAAGACTACGCGCAGAAGCTGGTGGACGAATACAAGGCCGCCGGGGTGCCTGCCTCCGACGTCTGGCTGCAATCCTTTAACCTTGAAGACGTACTCTACTGGATTGAAAACGAACCGGAATTCGGCGCGCAGGCCGTGTATCTGATGGATGAATACGATATCGAAGGCTATTCGCCCATGGACCCCAGCACCTGGCCCAACACGATGGAAGAGCTCAAGGCGATGGGCATCCAGTACGTAGCCCCGCCCACATGGATGCTGCTGACCGTCGAGAATGGTGAGATTGTTCCTTCAGCCCTTGCGAATGCTGCGAATGCGGCGGATTTGAACATCATCACCTGGACACTGGAACGCTCTGGCCCCTTGGGTGGTGGCGGCGGCTGGTATTTCCAGTCCGTGGCAGAAGTGACCGACAATGACGGCGTCTATTTCGAGGTCCTTGATGCCTTGGCCCAGGATGTGGGCGTTGTTGGCGTCTTCTCTGACTGGCCAGCGACAACGACCTATTACGCGAATTGCATGGGGCTTTAAGCCACACTCATCCGGGGGTGCCCAGCGCCCCCGGATCTTTGCTTTGATATACAGCAAATAAATTTCCTTGCTTTATAGAAGAGCAAATATTACCTTTTGCTCATGCAAAAGTATCCCATCTGCGCTGTTCTGACTGGCGATCTGATCAAATCACGCAAGGCAGATATCTCAACCGTCGAGGCGACGCTGACTATCCTGCGCGATGCTGCAAAGCGCTTTGGCAAGGCTTGGGACATTGATCTGCGGTTTACGCGCTATCGCGGTGATGGTTGGCAGATCGTGCTGACGAACCCCAACCTGCTCTTGGACGCCGCGCTTTACATCATTGCCCGGCTAAAGGCCGATCACTCCCAAATCGACACGCGCTTTTCAATAGGCGTTGGCGCCTTCGAAACCCTTGGGACGCGCGATCTGGCCGATGCAACAGGCACGGCATTCTTCACATCCGGTGACCTCCTCGATCATATGGGCGGCAACAGATTGATCGCCCTTGCGGGCCAGGGCATAGACAACGCCGAGGTCGCGATTGTCGATCTGGCCGAATGCGTCGCCAGCGGCTGGACGGCTACCCAGGCCCAGGCGATTGCGCTCTGGCTGGAAGGTGAGTTCAAACGCCACGAAGACATCGCCGCCCATCTGGGTGTCACGCGACAGGCAGTGCAAAGCCGATTGTCGGGCGCGGGCCTCCCCTATTTTGACAATGCGCTTTACGCTATCCGCAATCACGACTTTTCAGAAAACACGGCAAAATCAAAATGCTGACTACCGCCCTCGCCCTCTTTCTGGCCCATCTGCTGGCCGATTACCCGCTCCAGAACAGCTGGATCCTCGCCAACAAGAAAAAGCCAGAGGCGATGGCCGCCCATATCGGCATTGTGTTCGTGCTCTCGTTCATCGCGCTAAAGGGAGAGCTTCTGCCAACGCTCACGATCGCGGGCACACATCTGGTCATCGACCTGATCAAGACACACTACGCCCCCGACAAGCTCTGGCCCTATATCACCGATCAACTGGCACATTATGCCGTCATCATAGGTGTCCTGTGGTTCTGGCCAGAACTCGCGCTTCTCTGGCCCGACGCATCAATCTGGACGCAATATGCCTTGGCCGTTAGCGCTGGGCTGATCCTGTGCGTTTTTGCTGGGGGGCCAGCCATCGGCCTCTTGATGTCGGATTTCCAGAACATCGAACATGCAGGCCTGCCAGCTGCCGGTCGCATGATCGGCCTTCTCGAGCGTGCACTGATTTACTTGATGGTACTCACCGGCCAACCCGCCGGGATCGGCTTTCTGATTGCCGCGAAATCCATCCTGCGGTTCGACACAGCCTCAAAAGATCAGCGCGCGAGCGAATATGTGATCATCGGTACGCTCGCCTCCTTCGGCTGGGCGCTTTTGATCAGCTATGCGACATTGTCGCTCATCACAATCACCGGGATCGACCCGACACCATCTTGAGCGGGCCGTCGCCCTGCCCTACATATACTGCCAAAGGAGCACCAATATGTTCGGCATTCCAGGTAAACAGGCCGTCACGATCACCGACAAGGCCGCCGCACAAATCGCCAAGCTGATGGACAAGGATGGCCATCAGGGCCTGCGCATTGGCGTCAAAAAGGGCGGCTGTGCGGGCATGGAATACACGATGGATTATGTCACCGAGGTGGATCCGCTTGATGAAGTGGTCGAGCAGGATGGCGCCCGCGTGATGATCGCACCCATGGCGCAGATGTTCCTATTCGGTACGGAGATCGACTACGAAGTCTCGCTCCTTGAAGCTGGTTTCAAATTCCGCAATCCCAATGTGACCGACGCCTGCGGCTGCGGTGAATCGATCAAGTTCGATGAAAACCTGACCGCCAAGTAATGGCCGTCAGCGACGCAGATATCGCGTTCGCCACCGACCTTTTCTCTGATCTGGGCCATGTCACGTCGCGCAAGATGTTCGGCGGGCTTGGGCTTTATCTGGACGCCGCAATCTTTGCCCTGGTCAGCAGCGAGGGGCGCATCTACGTCAAGACAACGCCCGAGACCGCCGCAATGCTCGCCGATGAAGGGGCCGAACAGTTCCACAACATGCCCTATTGGTCGCTTCCCGAAAGCGCCTTGGACGATCCTGAGACGGCATGTGATTGGGCCCGGCGGTTTCTGACGTCCTGACATCGCCGCCATGGCAGCCACCATCCCTTCCGCTTCCGGCGCGGACTTGCTAGCAAGTCACCGGACCAGACGAAAGGACCCGGACCCATGCCTCGCAAACTCGCCGCCGGAAACTGGAAGATGAACGGGCTGCGCGCCAATCTGGTGGAGCTTGCCAAGCTAGAGGAAAAGCACGGCGATGCACATGTGGACATCCTGATCTGCCCGCCCACAACGCTGATCAGCGCTTGCGAAGACACGCCTTTCGACATCGGCGGGCAGGATTGCCATGTGGCCGTAAGCGGCGCCCATACCGGCGATATCAGTGCAGAGATGCTGGCCGATGCCGGGGCAAGCTATGTGATCACGGGGCATTCCGAACGTCGGACAGATCATGGCGAAACCAGTGCCGATGTCGCAGCCAAGGCTCGCGCGGCCTATGATGCCGGGCTGATCGCGATCATCTGCATCGGCGAGACACTGGAAGAGCGCGAAGGCGGCACCACACTGGCCGTCATCGACGCCCAGCTCAAAGGCTCCGTGCCGGACACAGCCGATGCCGAAAACACCGTGATCGCCTATGAGCCTGTCTGGGCCATCGGCACCGGTAAAGTACCGACGCTGGCGCAAATCGGCGAGGTCCATGCCCATATCCGCAAGAAGCTAACGGATCAGTTCAACGACGGCGCTGAAATGCGCATCCTCTATGGCGGTTCTGTCAAAGGCAGCAATGCAAGCGACATCTTCAGCGTGGCAGATGTTGACGGCGCGCTTGTTGGCGGTGCGAGCCTGAAGGCAGAGGATTTTTCTCCAATCATTACGGCGCTGGAGAATAGTTGACCCGTTCTAAAGCGGCTCATCCATGACTGAGCGTAGCTTTGTGATTGCCGTCTCAATATCCTTGATGACTGCATCAGCGCCCACCATGTGAATGATGTCCGGGTGATGATCGAGGATGTTTCCAGCCACAACGATATGCGCCAGCGGCTGCGTGATCCGCAAAGCGAGGATGAGCCGGATCAGCGGCTGCATCATCCCGTCGCTGTTTGCCACAAGAACAATGGCTTGATAGCTGCGATGTTCGGCCTGATCGACGAGAACTTCGTGATCAAGACCGACCATCATATCCACGTCCCACCCTTCGCGGCGAAACAGGTCGGTGGCCATCTCAATACCAAGCGTATGGGTCTCTCCGGGGACCAGCGCAAAGAGCGCCGGCTTTTCATCGCGCCCAAACACGATTCCGGGCGCGACGATGTGGCGTAGGCCGCGAATAATCCGATAAAGCTTTGCGCACCCCAATGTGACATCAATGAACGACACTTCATCAGCATCCCACATCTCGCCAAGTCGCCGCGCGGCACCAGCGACGTAACCCAGATAGATCGCATCGACATCCACGCCATCACGGCGGGCGGCCATGATCAGTTGATCGGCGGCATCTTCGTTGGGTGATAGCAATGCGGAACAAAGCAGATCTATCTCTGCGACACCTGGCAGATCCTCTTTGCGCATTGTCCTGGGCATACGAAACCTCAAACGCCTCACAACTTCACGCGCGAGGTCATTGACTGCCTCGCGCGGTAGCTTCTGCTTGGCCAATCGAAATTGCTGATCGGCCCGGTCGTATTCGGAGCGGTCGAACGCACCTTCGTCCATTGGCACTCTGGCCATGAACGCTCCCTCCCTTGCTGGCAAATTGAGTGCCACACGTTCCCTGTTCCCGATAGGACGGCATTCAATTGCATGCAGGCTAGCACAAAAAAGAGGCAGGCCTGGCGCGTCAGAATGTCGCGTGAAACACCTAAAGGATGTTTTGCAACACGACGCACATCTCAAAGATGTATTTTTGATTATGTCTGGCACGAGTTGCGCGGTGACCGGCCATCGAAGCGTAAGGCAAAGCCAGAAGCTAGCCGCGCTTGCAAAGCGCAGTGCTCTTGACCAAACCTGCGGCTATGGAATGCCTCGACCAATCCCCGACCGACCCGGTTTTTGTACAGAACCCATACCCATTCTATGACCGCGCAAGGGCAGCGGGCGATTTTTTCTGGTGGAGCGACTATGACATGGCGTGTGCTGTCAGCCATGAAGCCGTCCATGCGGTTTTGCGCCACAAGAGAATGGGACGCGAGGCACCCCCTGAAAAAGCGCCGGACATTCCTCCCAAACTGCGTCCATTCTACGACGTCGAAGCGCATTCGATGCTGGAACTCGAACCTCCACGCCATACGCGGCTGCGCGCGTTGGTCTTGCGCGCCTTTACGAGCCGCACGATCGCAGCGCTGGAGCCTGAAATCACCCGGCTTTGCCATGATCTGATTGATCAGTTCCCTGATCATCCTTTCGATCTTTTAACCCATTATGCCCAGCCCGTCCCGGTTCAGATCATCGCCCGCCTGCTTGGAGTACCGGGGTCCCATGCTGACGATCTGCTGCGCTGGTCCAATGCCATGGTCGCCATGTATCAGGCACGCCGCACGTCCCAGATCGAGGATGCGGCGATAACGGCCACAAACGAATTTACCGCCTTCATGCGCGACACAATCACCCAGCGGCGTGCCTCGCCTGGGCGCGATCTGATCTCAAGCCTCATCGCCGCGCGTGATGAGGGAGATAAGCTCAGCGAGGACGAATTGATCACAACCTGCATTCTTTTGTTGAATGCGGGCCACGAGGCAACGGTGCACACGTTGGGCAATGGAACCAAGACGCTGCTTGAGCACGATCATCGTGAGATCACCGAAACCTGCGTGGAAGAAATCATCCGCTATGACCCACCGCTGCATATGTTCACGCGCTGGGTCTATGAAGATGTTGAGATGGCGGGGCACCAGTTCCGACGCGGTGACCAGATCGCCTGCATATTGGGCGCCGCTAACCGCGACCCGGCAGCCTACACCGCGCCCAACGTGTTTGACCCAGAGCGTAAGGGACCCAAGAACACCAGCTTCGGTGGCGGCATTCATTTCTGTGTCGGCGCGCCGCTCGCGCGGCTGGAGTTACAGATCGCCCTCAACGCACTTTTTGAACGTTGTCCGGACCTCCAGATCACTGCAACACCCAGTTATGGCGACGTCTATCATTTCCACGGTTTGGAAAAACTGATGGTCCAGACGCATGCAAACAAAGGTTGAATTGCGACACAGGCGCAAAAAAATGACCGTCAGCACAATACCATCTGTTGCGTCTTGCAAGATGAAGTGTTTAGCACCAGCCCCAACAATAGGGGGATGTCCTGTGACCAGTCAGAAATACCTTACAATCGTTGCCGTCCTGACATTGGCTGCCTGCGAAACCGTTCCCGGGCCTGATGGGCAGCGCTACCTGCGCAATGTGCCCGAGGGCGTCCTGGCCATCGCGGCGCCATTTCAGGATCTGGAAAGGGTCGTGCTGCTGGAAGAGGACAACTGCTACTGGTACAGCCACGCAGGGCCAGTTGAGACCACACTCTTGCCACTGCGCACAAAAGAAGGCCGGCCGATTTGTGCGGCCAGCCCGGAAGAGGTTCCGGCGACCTAGCTGCGGGCCGTCACACCGTCTTCGGTCGCATAAAGCACGGCGGTTGATCCGGTGCCCACCTGATCATAGAGGCCAATGATGTGGGCCATGACCATCCGCACGCAGCCAGAGCTGGCGCGACCACCGATGGAGCGCGGTGATGGTGTGCCATGAATACGCAGATATGTGTCGCGTCGGCCCACATAAAGATAAAACGCGCGTGAGCCCAGCGGATTGGTCGGGCCACCATCAACGCCATCTTTGAAACGCTCGAACGAGCGTGGATCGCGTTCGATCATGTCGTCTGTGGGACGCCACGTCGGCCACTTTGCCTTGCGCCGGATTGTGTAAGTGCCCGGCTCATAAAGGCTGCCCCGCGCGATGGCCACGCCATAGCGCATCGCTGTTCCATCGGGCCGGATATGGTAGAGATACCGCGCAATCGCATCGACATGGATGTCACCCGGCGTCAGGTTTGGATTGGCTTCCACAATTGTTGGCAAAAAGCGCGGATGCAGCCCCCAGGGGTTCGACGTGAACGGGTCGTAATTGCGTGGCGTGACCCGCGCATCCCATCCAGCCCAACGTGACGGGGGGGAGACCGGAGGCCGTGGCGGCTCTTCCTCGATGAGAGCTGCCGGATCGACAGGTTCCGCCTCGGGGTCGACCTCCTGTCCAAAGACCGGCTGGGCGATCGGGGCGGAAAACAGCGCCGTTGATGTCATAATGAAATGACGTCGATTGAACATGGCTCACCTATCTCGTTTGGCTACAGATATGACCCGCAGATGGTTACGCAGGAATCGGCGTGGAAACAACGGCTTCCGTGTCACTTTCGGGTCATTTGCCCCAAACCGTGTCCCAAACGCATTGGGTTTAATCGGTTTGAGGCGATGTACCGCTAGTAGCGCACCAGCCGGTCCGGCGTGATCCTGTAGGTCAAGTCCGCAAGGTCATGAGCGTCCATAAAGCGGGCGATGGATCCGAATGTGGCCGTACGGACGACCGAACCGTGGTCAGCCGTTGTCAAAGCCCGCGACGCTGCGGGCGCGAAAAGCCGCTGCAGGCCGTTTAGTCTGACCTCTTGCCCCTGAAAATGCGCGGCGATGTTGGCCTTGATCTGACGCGGATCGGATGTGTCATAAAGGGCCGCCATCAGCACATCGAGCGTATGTTCGGTGCAATTCTGAAACTGCGCCGAACCGGGATTGGCAAGAACCGAATAGGTCGGATTGTGCAAAGCGGCATAGGTCGGGCTGGTGATCACATCCAGCAATTGCTGCTGCAGACGCGGATCGGGAATGATCACACCCGCATCAAGCCGCTGTGCCGCCGCAAAAAAATCAGCCGGGCTGTCCTGGATCAGGTCACTGCGCGCCAGATCTCCGTTGCGCTGGTAGAGGTTATAGACGCGATACCCCCGCCCCTTCTGGCCATTTGACTGCGTGACCTCGGAGTAAACCCAGAAGGCCACATGGGTATATCGGATCCCTTCGGGCAGTAACGACGGGTCTCGGCCAATGCGCGCCACGATTGCAACATTGGCCCCGCGTGCGGCCAGGTCCTGCTGCACACGGTTCGAGAATGCGGCTACCTCGTTGGCCGGTAAGACCGGATTTGCGGCACTGCTACTGCCCGCATTTGCTGAGGCGGGCAGTGCGCAGCCTGCAACGATACTCAAGATTGCTAAGAGTTTTCTCATTGTTCCTGATCCCCTAACGCAGTCTTGGCGGGCCATCAGGCGTCGGGCAGGCACGTTGCGGCGCAACTGTGCCAGTCGGACAGGTATGTGTGGGTGCATGGCCCAAGGTCGCATCCAGAACCTCTACCCCAGCCACCACAGCGCCTTCCCCAACCTCTTCTAGGGCGGCACCGGTGACACTCAGAACGGAACCGGCCGCCACAACGGGCACTGCAGTTACCGTCGCAGCACTTGTAGCCGCCGCGCTGACACCATGGCTGGTCGCCTGTGCACTATGATCAGCCGATTGCGCAGCATGCTGCACGCTTGGCGCCGCACAAGCCGTCACAAGGCCTAGGATTGCGGGAAGCGCTATCACTTTCAGGGGTTTCATTGCTTCACTCCAACTATGAACATTGTTCAATTCTTAACAGAGCGGCGAATTTACATCAACAAAAAAATGAACGTCGTTCACGTTGGTAAGGAATTCCTGACCTCATCATCAAGGGTTGTTGTCGCAGCCCACATCCTCCATCCCTTCAGCACGTTTGATCGAGGGGAACGCTATGGCGAATGTTGCCGTTTTCGGCTTGGGTGCGATGGGATACGGCATCGCGCAATCAATCCTGCGTGCACAGCATCATGTTTGGGGCGTTGACCTTGATGTATCGGCAGTGGACCGATTTCAAAGCGCGGGTGGCGTGACCTCAGATCTGGAGCCGGGCAGTCTTGATGCAGCCGTCATCGTGGTATTGAACGCAGATCAGACCGAAGACGTGCTGTTTGGCGCCACCGGGATTGCTCTGCTGATGAAACCCGGGGCTGTCGTGCTTGGATGCGCGACAGTACCGCCCGATTTTGCACGCGACATGGCCGCAAGATGCAAGGCCAATCAGATCCACTATCTGGACGCACCGATTTCGGGCGGGGCGGCAAAGGCGGCCGCGGGACAGCTTTCCGTCATGGCCTCCGGCACGGGCGAGGCATTTGAAGCGGCTCGGCCAATCCTGGATGCAATGGCAGATACGGTATTTGAGCTAGGCGATGATGCTGGAGCTGGTTCTGCCATGAAAGCGGTCAATCAAATGCTCGCCGGCATACACATCGCGGCAATGGCCGAAGCGATGACATTTGGCATGACCCAGGGCATCGCGCCCGCCGATTTTCTGCGAGTGATCAGCAAATGCGCCGGGACATCATGGATGCTGGAAAACCGCGCGCCGCATATCGTGGATGGCGACTACACGCCGCATTCGTCAGTGACAATCTGGCCCAAGGATCTAGGCATTGTCCGCGATATCGCTCAATCGGCGGGGTTTGACGCACCCATAACTGACACGGCCCTCGCACAATATGAAAAAGCCATAGCGATGGGTCTGGGCGCCGAGGATGACGCCGCGATTGCGAAGGTCTATGCGGCACAAGCCGGTCTCACCCTGCCCCGCGCCAAGAACTAGGCCTCAGAGCGGCAGTGCTACTGTCGATTTGATCTCTTCCATCGACAAAAGCGCCGTGACGTTGTGCACTTTTACCTCTGAAATCAGCGCCTGATAGAATGTGTCGTAGGCCCGCGCGTTCTGCACCCGTACTTTCAGGATGTAATCGATATCCCCCGCCAGCCTGTGCGCCTCTTGCACTTCTGGCCTTGATTTTAACGCCTTGAGGAACCGGCCCTGCCAGTCTGCATCGTGCTCTGACGTGCGGATCAGGACAAAGAAACAGGCCTCAAACCCAAGCGCCTCGGCATCCAAAAGCACTGTCTGCTGCCCGATAATCCCGGCCTCGCGCATCTTGCGAATCCTGTTCCAGACAGGGGTCTTGGACGACCCGATTTCCTTGGCGATTTCGTCCAGCGATTGCGCTGCATCCGCCTGCAGCGCCGCCAAAATTTTCCGGTCTGTGGCATCAATCCGCACGGTCATTCTCAATTCTCCCAAATCCAAGGACAGGTGGTCTGAATTCAGCACAACCTGGAACATATGTCCTTAACTGACACCCGAGGGAGGCAAATAGCAGAACGTTGTTCTATATTGAACCCAAGAAATTCGAGGTTCGTCATGAAGCACTTTCCCATCTTCCTCGCCGTCGAGGGCCGCCGCATTGTTGTTTCAGGCGGTGGCGATGCAGCTATGGCAAAGCTGCGTTTGCTGATGAAGACCGAGGCGCATCTAACGGTGATCGCCGCTGAAATCGCGCCCGACATCCGAAAATGGGCAGATCAGGGCAAGCTGGCGATCATCGAACGCGCTATGGAACCGGGCGACGCACTCTGCGCTGCGTTGTTCTACGCAGCCAACGAAGATGATGCCGAAGATGCCCGTGTCTCGGCCATTGCCAATGCCCAAGGCGCGCTGGTGAACATCGTCGACAATCTCGCCGATAGCCAATTCATCACCCCCGCCATCGTTGACCGCGACCCGGTGACGGTCGCCATCGGCACCGAAGGCTCCGCCCCCGTCCTCGCCCGGGCTATCAAGGCCGACCTTGAAGAGCGGCTTCCCACCTCTCTCGGCATCCTCGCCCGCATCGGCAAGAGCTTCCGCCACGCAGTAGAGGTCCTGCCCATGGGCCGCAAACGCCGCGATTTTTGGTCGGCCTTTTACTTTGGCAAGGGTCCACAGGCTATTGCCGAAGCAGGTGAAGACGGTGTGCTTCCAGCGCTCGAGACGCTTCTCGATGACCACATCATGAAAGAAACCAAAGCGGGCCATGTCGATCTGGTCGGCGCAGGCCCCGGAGACCCGGAACTTCTGACACTCAAGGCCCGCAACGCGCTCGACAAGGCCGATGTCGTGATCCATGACCGGCTTGTCACCAGCGAAATCCTCGAACTCGCCCGGCGCGAGGCGATTATCATCGATGCGGGCAAGACCGGTTTCGGCCCTTCGATGAAGCAGGAGGACATCGACACGCTGATCGTCGAACATGCGCAGGATGGCCACCATGTTGTGCGATTGAAAGCAGGCGATCCGACAGTCTTCGGTCGGCTTGATGAGGAAATCGAAGCCCTTGAAAGCGCCGAAATCTCTTACAGGATCATCCCCGGTATCACTGCCGCCTCTGCCGCCGTCGCGAATATCGGGCAAAGCCTGACAAAGCGCGGTCGCAACTCTGCGATCCGCCTGATCACCGGGCACGACACCAAGGGATACGCCGACCATGACTGGCGCGCGCTCGCACAACCGGGCGAGGTCGCGGCGATTTACATGGGCAAGAAATCCGCGCGCTTCATTCAGGGGCGTTTGCTGATGCACGGTGCGGACCCGGTGACCCCGGTGACGATCATCGAAAACGTCAGCCGAGCCAATCAACGCATCATCGCCACGACATTGGCCGAGATGGAACCAACCATGACCAATGCCAATCTGACCGGCCCCGCCATCACGTTTTACGGCCTTGCACCGCGCGATGCCGCCGCGCAATCACAAAACCTCAGGGAGTTTGCATAATGGCACGGAGCTTCACACCCAAAGTCGTCACCGCCAACGCATTACTGGAGGGCGACGCGGTCTGGCTGACCGAAGACAACACATGGACCCGCGACATCCACAAGGCCGAACTGATTACCGACGAAGCCCATGGCGACCTGCGCCTGCTCGAAGCCCAGGCGCAGGCCGACCTGATCGCAGGAGCCTATCTGGCCGACGCAAAAGAAGGGCTAGACGGCCCCGAACCCACTCATTTCCGCGAAGCGTTCCGCACGCGCGGTCCCTCGAACTACAACCACGGAAAGCAGGCCGGGTAGCAAAGTTTCACAGAAACTTTGCCTCCAAATTCTCTGCGAGAATTTGCCCGCCAGAAGGAAACGACATGTACATATATAACGATTTCGATGAGGCTTTCGTCCGCTCCCGCGTGGCCCAGTTCCGTGCCCAAGTGGACCGCCGCATCGACGGCTCGCTGACCGAGGACGAGTTCAAACCGCTGCGCCTGATGAACGGCCTCTATCTGCAGCTACACGCCTACATGCTGCGCGTTGCCGTCCCTTACGGTACGCTGAACCCCTCTCAGATGCGCCAGCTCGCATACATCGCCGATCGCTGGGACAAGGGTTATGGTCATTTCACCACCCGCCAGAACATCCAGTATAACTGGCCGAAACTGCAGGATGTCCCGGACATGCTGGAGGCGCTGGCCGATGTGGGCATGCACGCCATCCAGACCTCCGGCAACACGATCCGCAACGTGACCGCCGACCATTTCGCTGGTGCGGCCGCCGATGAAATCGAGGACCCGCGCCCTATCGCAGAACTCCTACGCCAGTGGTCCACCGACCATCCGGAATTCCAGTTCCTGCCGCGCAAGTTCAAAATCGCCGTGACCGGAGCAACGCATGATCGCGCCGTCACCAAAGCGCATGACATCGGTCTCCGCATGGTCCGCAATGATGAAGGCGAACCCGGCTTTGAGGTTATCGTCGGCGGTGGTCTTGGCCGGACGCCGATGGTCGGAAAGGTCCTGCGGGACTTCCTGCCCAAGGCGGACCTTTTGCCCTATGTCGAGGCCATCGTCAGCGTCTACAACCTGCTGGGTCGCCGCGATAACAAGTACAAGGCGCGGATCAAAATCACCGTGCATGAGAACGGGCTGGAGAAAATCCAGGAACTGGTCGAGGAACGCTTCGCAGCGATCCGGGAAGGCTTCTCGGGCCACGATCAGGCGCTTCTGAAAGAGATCGAGGCGGCCTTCGCCCCGCCCGCCTTTGTCACCAAATCCACGGATGGTTACGAGGCCGCGCGCCTCGCCAATCCGGCCTTCCGGTCGTGGACTGACACGAACCTCGCCGAACACAGGTCCGACGGTTACGCCATCGTCTCTATCAGCATCAAGAAGCACGGCCAGACCCCCGGTGACGCGACCTCGGACCAGATGCGGGTCATGGCGGACCTCGCCGAGCGCTACGGCCACGATGAACTTCGCATCAGCCACGAACAGAACGTGATCCTGCCACATGTGCACAAATCCGACCTACCCGCCGTCTATCAGGCTTTGCGAGAGGCCGATCTGGCCACGGCGAATATCGGGCTCGCCTCCGACATCATCGCCTGCCCGGGCATGGATTACTGCGCGCTGGCCACGGCCCGCTCGATCCCCATCGCGCAAGAAATCGCAACACGCTTCGATGAGCTGAAAATCGAACACGAGATTGGCGAGTTGAAAATCAAAATCTCCGGCTGCATCAATGCCTGCGGGCACCATCATGTGGGCCATATCGGCATTCTGGGCCTCGACCGGGCTGGCGTCGAGAACTACCAGATCACGCTGGGCGGCGACGGAACCGAGACGACAACAATCGGCGAACGGGCCGGCCCCGGTTTCAGCGCGGACGAGATCGTGCCCGCCATCGAGCGACTCGTCACCGGCTATCTCGACTTGCGTGAAAACGAAGACGAAACCTTCCTCCAGGCCTATCGCCGTCTGGGGATGGAGCCGTTCAAAGCCATCCTTTACCCCGCCGAGGACAAAGCCAATGCCGCTTAAGGAACTCGCCGAACGCCGCAACATCCTGCACCGGAAATCGGATGCGCAAATCGTGCTGAAGCACGCACTGGATGATGTGCAGATCGGGCCCGTGGCCCTCGTCTCCTCCTTCGGGGCGGAAAGCGTCGTGCTACTGCATATGATCGCCGAGATCGACAAGGCCACGCCGATCATCTTCCTCGACACCGAAATGCTGTTCCCGGAAACACTGACCTACCAGCGCGAGGTCGCGGAGCATCTGGGGCTCACAGATGTGCGCATCATCGGGCCGGACCGGAACGAGGTGTTGGTCGAAGATGTCGACGGCATCCTGCATCAGGCCGACACCGATGCTTGCTGCGACCTGCGCAAGACACGGCCCCTGAACCGGGCGCTACAGGATTTCGGCGGCTGGATCACCGGGCGCAAGCGCTATCAGGGCGGGCAGCGCAGCACGCTACCGCTCTTTGAAAAGGACGGCGCCAAGATCAAGATCAACCCGCTCGCCAATTGGACCACAAAGGACGTGCAGGATTACATGAACGCACATGCCCTGCCCCGGCATCCGCTGGTCGCGCAAGGTTACCCTTCTATCGGCTGCATGCCTTGCACAACCCGCGTGAGCGCACACGAAGATCCCCGCGCAGGCCGCTGGCGCGACAGCGACAAGACCGAATGCGGCATTCATTTTGACAACGGTAAAGCCGTCAGACCAGGAAAAGCAGCATGAGTGTGATCGTCACGGATAACGGGTTCAGCACCGATGATTGGACCGGCAGCTTCATCGCGCATAGCGAGGCTGCGGCCAATGATTGCGATTACGGGATCGACCTGCCCTCAGACACGGCGCCCGAGACACTTGGGAGCCTGACCAATGCCCCAATGATCCGCATCGACTTCCCGTCCTCTGCGGACGGGCGCGGTTTCACGCTAGCCGCAATGTTGCGGCGAGCAGGCTATCAGGGGCGGCTCCGGGCGAAGGGCCACGTGCTGGCCGACCAATACGCCATGGCGCGGCGCTCCGGCTTTGACGAGGTCGAAATCGACGATGCCCTTGCGGCCCGCCAGCCCGAAGACCAATGGCTGTTCCGCGCCGACTGGCAGAACCACAACTATCAGGCCCGCCTGCGCGGCTAGGACCAAAGCCCCCTTTCCCTGATCCAGATCAACGACTAAGACGGAGGGCGGCCCGATAAGGGCTGCCATGATACATATGACCGAGCAGACACCTGTGACCTTAGACACCGCAAAGGCCGTCCCCACCCTGCCCGATGCGCAGACCATTACGGATGTGCAACACTATACTGATCGGCTGTTCAGCTTCCGCTGCACTCGGCCTGCAAGCTTGCGCTTCCGGTCGGGCGAGTTTGTCATGATCGGGCTGATGGGCGATCCGGATCCCAAGACGGGCAAGCAGAAACCCTTGCTGCGCGCCTATTCCATTGCGTCGCCCAGCTGGGACGAGGAACTGGAGTTCTACTCCATCAAGGTGCAGGACGGTCCGCTGACGTCCAAACTGCAGCATATCAAACCGGGCGATGAAATCATCTTGCGGCCCAAACCCGTCGGCACGCTGGTTCATGACGCACTGCTGCCCGGCAAGCGGATATGGTTCTTTGCGACCGGAACCGGTTTTGCGCCCTTCGCGTCATTGCTGCGCGAGCCGCAAACCTATGAAGACTATGACGAAATCATCATCACACATACCTGCCGCGAAGTGGGCGAGCTGACCTATGGGCGTGACCTGATCGAAGCCTTGAAAGATGACGAACTGCTCAATGAAGTCATCGGCGACGGCTTCTGGAAGAAGATCAAGTATTACCCAACCACAACCCGCGAAGAGAGCCCCAAGATGGGCAGGATCACCGACCTGATGCGGTCTGGCGAGGCGTTTACCGACCTTGGTGTGCCAGCTCTTTCGCCCGAAACCGACCGGGCGATGATTTGCGGCAATCTGGCCTTCAATCTCGAACTGAAGGACATGCTGGAAGAATACGGGTTAGTCGAAGGCGCAAACTCCAACCCGCAACACTATGTCGTGGAAAAGGCTTTTCTGGACTAGCTTCCAGAGTCTACAGATCGCATGGCCGCGCGGAGTTTCGCGCGGCCGTTGCTTTCTGTTACTCTAGTCCCAGCGCGGCCCGGATGCTGGTCAGGACAGGCTCCAAGAGTTCGGGATTGTCCTGAGCGGCGGTCAGCGCATTGCCTAACGTCGTCTTCTGCAAAGCAGAGATATCGGCGCCATCAAGCAGCGCCATGACCTGATCGAGGTCAAAGCCGTCCACCGTCAGGAGCTCGCCCGCATTCGCAACGAGATCAGCACCGGCACCTTCGACAAGGGCGCCCGCGCCCTCAACGACGCTGTCTGCAGCTTCGGCGGCGTTATCCACCGCCGTTTGCGCGGCTTCCTCTGCGGCGGCAGCAGCCTCATCAAGGGCGGCTTGCGCGGCAGCTTCGGCCTCGGCAGCGGCCTGCTCCAGCGCTTCCTGTGCTGCGGCTTCCGCTTCGGCGGCAGCCTGTGCGGCGGCTTCAGCCTCTGCAGCAGCGGCAGCTTCCGCAGCGGCGGCAGCCTCTTCTGCTGCAGCGGCCTCAGCGGCGGCGGCGGCTTCTGCAGCGGCGGCAGCTTCAGCGGCAGCCTCGGCAGCAGCGGCGGCTTCAGCCTCGGCGGCGGCTGTGGCGCCGGTCAGAACGCCAATCGCCTCATTCGGCCCGCGCCCTTCAACGGCGTATTGATAACCAAAGAACCCCAAGACAGCGACAATGATCAAAATCGCGATAGCTCTCATTGCTTTCATCCTTCCATGGATTGCAATCAGACCCCCACCCGGGGCCTCGCGGCGGATATGTCAGATCACCCCCTAAAGGAAAAGGGTCTAAAGGGGGGAAAAATCGGCGGAAAACCACTCCTTTGCGGGTTGAAGCCCACCCGCCCCCTGTTTACTTTACGCAGCACTTAAACGGAACAAACCAAGGATAAAGACCATAGGACGCAGACCCCATAACGCGCCACCCCAGCGCGATACCGGCCCACGGATCAACGACCGTATCCGGGCCCCTGAAATCCGCCTGATCGGGGCGGATGGCGAAAATGTCGGTGTTGTTTCACCGGATCGCGCATTGGCCATGGCAGATGATGCCGGGCTGGACCTGGTCGAAATCTCGCCCAATGCGAAACCGCCCGTCTGCAAGATCATGGACTATGGCAAGTTCAAATACGAGACGCAAAAGAAAGAGGCTGAGGCCCGCAAGAAACAAAAGACCATCGAAATCAAAGAGGTCAAGTTCCGCCCGAACACGGATAACCATGATTACGATGTGAAAATGCGTAATGTTTTCAAGTTTTTGGACAATGGAGATAAAGTAAAAATCACGCTTCGCTTCCGTGGTCGTGAGATGGCCCACCAGGAACTTGGTCGTCAGCTTTTGGAGCGTGTGGCGGAAGATACCAAAGACGCTGGCCGCGTTGAGAACTTTCCAAAGATGGAAGGTCGGCAAATGGTCATGCTGATCGGGCCGCTTCCCAAATAACCTGATATCTATCAGGCGGCATTATCAGCGGAATGCTGAACTCAGAACACTTCGAGAAAGCGGCCCTCACGTATGCGAGGGCCGTTTCATCTTAGCAGGCTGCAACAGCCCTGCCCGTCATCACCTTGACCAAGTGGGCGCGATATTCGGCAGACCCGTGCAAATCCGCGATCATACCGTCGGCGGAAATGGATAGGCCCTCCAGCGCGGCAGACGAGAAATCTGCCGACAATGCCGCTTCGGCGGCACTCCAACGATGCACACCTTCTTCTGATGCGCCGGTTACCGCGACGCGCACGCCATCGGTGTATTTGGCGACAAAGACGCCGACCAAAGCGAACCGTGATGCTGGTTGCACGAATTTCTGGTAGTTCGCTTTTTCCGGCACGGGGAAGCGAACCTCGGTAATGACCTCACCTTCGTCAAGCGCGGTGCTGAACAGGCCCTCAAAGAAGTCATCCGCCGCGATCTCGCGCGCATTGGTGATGATCGTCGCACCAGACCCCAGCACCCCTGCAGGATAACAGGCCGATGGGTCGTTGTTCGCAAGCGACCCGCCAATCGTGCCACGGTTGCGCACCGCCGGGTCACCAATATGGCTCGCCATATCAGCCAGTGCCGGGTAATGCGCTGCCGCCTCTTTTGCGACCGTGGCGTGGGTTGTGGCGCCGCCAATGCAGACGGCTCCATCATCGCCAATGCAGACGCCCTGCATCTCGCCAATGCCGGAGAGGCTGACCAGCGTTGATGGCATGGCGAGCCGCTGTTTCAGGGTCGGGATCAGTGTTTGACCTCCGCCCAGCGCCTGTGCATCTTCACCTTTCAGCGCATTGACCGCATCCGCAATCGTGGAAGGCCGTTCAATTTCAAAAGCATACATGAGCGTTCTCCCTTACGCGTTGTTCATCGCGTCCCAGACACGCGCAGGCGTCAGGGGCATATCGATATGGGTGACGTTTTTACCGCCCGATTGTAGCGCATCAATGACGGCGTTCACGACAGAAGGTGGCGATCCAATGGCCCCCGCCTCTCCGCAGCCTTTCACGCCCAGCGGGTTATGCGTACAGGGCGTCTGGCAGGAATGATCAACCGCGTAGAACGGCAGATCGTCCGCGCGCGGCATGGCGTAGTCCATATAGGATGCGCTGATGAGCTGCCCATCATCGTCATAGGCGCAATTCTCCAGCAAAGCCTGCCCGATGCCTTGCGCGATCCCGCCATGGACTTGGCCAGAAACGATCATCGGGTTGATGACATTGCCAAAATCATCGGCAGCGCTGAAGCGTTCGATGGTGACCTTGCCTGTGTCGGGATCAACTTCGACTTCGCAGGCGTAAGCACCCGCCGGATAGGTGAAGTTCGCCGGGTCGTAAAACGCCGTCTCTTCCAGCCCCGGCTCAATATCCTCCAGCGGGTAGTTATGCGGTACGTAAGCCGCCAAGGTCACATCGCCCCAGGCAACCGACTTGTCAGTGCCCGCGACGGTGAACTGGCCATTTTTCAGTTCGATATCGGCGTCCGAGGCCTCAAGCAGATGTGCCGCGATCTTCTTGGCCTTGTTGATCACCTTCTCTGCTGCCCGCACCATGGCTGAGCCACAGACCGCAAGCGATCGGGACCCGTAGGTCCCCATCCCAAAGGGGATCTTGGAGGTATCTCCATGCACGATATCAATCTGGTCCTCGGGAATCCCGATCATCTCGGAAATCACCTGCGGGAAGGATGTCTCATGTCCCTGCCCGTGGCTATGCGCGCCAACCATCACGGAAATCGAGCCAGTCGCGTTCACCCGCACGGTCGCCGCGTCATAGAGCCCGGCCCGCGCACCGAGTTGTCCCACGAGGTTCGAGGGTGCGATACCGCAAGCCTCAATATAGCAATTGACGCCAAGGCCACGCAGCTTGCCCTTGGCCTCGCTTGCGGCCCTGCGTGCGGCGAAACCGCCGATGTCGGCGATCTCTTCGAGCTTATCCATCGTGGCCACATAATCGCCCGTGTCATATTCCACCGCCACCGGAGTGGCATAAGGGAACTGTGTGACAAAGTTCTGTCGCCGCAGGGCAATCGGATCGACCCCCAGCTCACGGGCGGCCTTGTCGATGACCCTCTCCAACTGGAATGTGGCTTCGGGCCGCCCCGCGCCGCGATAGGCGTCAACCGGCACCGTGTTGGTGAACACGGCTTTCACATTCACATAAATCAGCGGCGTCTTGTAGTTCCCCGCCATCAGTGTGCCATGCAGCCATGTAGGCACTGATGGCGCAAAGGTTGAGAGATACGCACCCATATTTGCGAAGGTTTCGGTCCGGATGGCGGTAAAGTTATTCTCCGTATCCAGCGCCAGTTCGATCTTGGTCACGTGATCGCGCCCATGAGCGTCGGACATGAACGCCTCAGACCGGGACGAGGTCCATTTCACCGGACGCCGCAGCTGTTTGGCCGCGAAGGTGCAGAAGGCTTCCTCGGCATAGTGGAAAATCTTGGTCCCAAAACCGCCGCCTACATCCGGGGCCACAACCCGCAGCTTGTGCTCAGGAATGCCCAGTACGAAAGCGCCCATCAAAAGGCGGATCACATGCGGGTTCTGGCTGGTCGTGTGCAGCGTGTGCATGTCGTCGGACGGGCTGTAATCGCCCACCGCCACGCGCGGCTCCATCGGGTTGGCGACCAGACGGTTGTTGACCAGCTCCAGCGTCGTGACATGGGCCGCATTGGAAAATGCCTCATCCGTGGCGGCCTTGTTCTCTTCCACAAAGCCCCAGTCATAGCAAAGGTTGCTGGTCAGATCGTCATGCACCTTGGTGGCGCCGTCCGCGGCCGCCGCCTTCATGTCCATCACTGCGGGCAGTTCGGTCAGGTCGAGCACAATTGCCTCGGCCGCATCGCGCGCCTGGGCATAGGTTTCAGCAACGACTGCGCAAACTGGCTCACCCACATGGCGAATCTTGCCGTGGGCCAGTACGGGGTGTTTGGGTTCCTGCATCGGTTGACCATATTTGTCGGTCACCTGCCAACCGCAGGGCAGACCGCCCACGGCCTCGAAATCGGCCCCGGTGAATACGTGTAGCACTCCGGGCATTGCCGCAGCGGCGCTTGTATCGACACTGTTGATCGTTGCATGGGCCACGTCAGCGCGCAGGAAATGCACGTAAGCCTGGCCGTGAATGTTGATATCGTCGGTGTAGTTGCCCGCACCGGTCAAAAACCGCACATCTTCGCGGCGCTTCGTGCTGGCGCCAATTCCGCTATCTTTGGGCATGTTTGCTCCTCCCTGTCAGCGCCGCGTACCTCCCCGCACGGACGCCACATTGTAACTGATTATTCCGCTGCGATGGCTGTGACATCCTGACCGGACGCGGCCATGATCGCCTTGACGATATTGTGGTAGCCCGTGCAGCGGCAGATATTGCCTTCGAGATATTCGCGAATTTCCGTCTCAGTCGGCTTGGGGTTCTCCTTGAGAAGTGCCGCCGCCGACATCACCATGCCGGGCGTGCAAAAGCCGCATTGCAGCCCGTGATAATCCTGAAACGCCTGCTGGATCACATTCAGCGATCCGTCCGCGTTCGCCTGCCCCTCGATCGTGGCGACTTCTGATCCATCAGCCTCAACCGCGAAAATCGCGCAGGCTTTTACCGCTTTGCCGTCCACGTGCACGACACAGGCCCCACATTGCGACGTATCACACCCCACATGGGTCCCCGTCAGGCGCAAGTCATTGCGCAGGAAATCGACCAGCAAGGTGCGGCCCTCAACCTCACCCGACACGGATTTCCCGTTTACGGTCATTGCTACCGATGCCATCACATCCTCCCGATTTCATCTTTGCTTTGCATGAAGTTAAGCACGGCTTCCCCCTCATGAGAACACCCATCTTCCGCTGCACCTGCAGCGTCATTCACCTTTTTGGTTGACTGAAACTCTCGCTGGCTTTAATTCATCCATATGGGTGAACGAAAAGAAACAACTGCACTCGATGCCATTCTCAAGGCCGCCAGTGATCCGACCCGCAGGGCCATCCTGACTCTGCTTGCGCAGGAAGGCCCGCTGCGCGTGACGGATATCCACGCGCGGTTCGACATGAGCCTGAACTCGGTTTCAAAGCATATCAAAGTGCTGGAAAGCGCCGGGCTGGTGAAGCGTCGAACGGAATGGCGCGAGCACCTGATAGAGGTCCAGATGACCCCGCTGAGTGCTGTGGATGAGTGGTTTGCCTCGCTTCGTTCAATCTGGGCGCTGCGTCTGGAAGCGCTCGACACCATCATGACCAAAGGAGCTGCCGAAGATGACTGACCTGACAATGACCGTCGAACACACAATCAATGCGCCACAGAAGGCCGTGTTCGATGCATGGCTGGACCCAAAGATGTTGAAGCGTTTTATGACACCAGGACCGAACATGACGGTCCCCCATGCGGAAACGAACCCGAAAGTCGGCGGCAGCTTTGCCATCACAATGAAATCGGGCGACACCGAAATCCCACATCACAGCGAATACAAAGAGATCACGCCACATGACCGCTTGGTCTTTACCTGGTATGGCCCCTCACCGGCAGAGGACAGCACTGTGACGCTGACCTTCAAACCTGTGGCGACCGGCACGCTGATCACGCTTCGGCATGATCGCTTTGTCAGCGAAGAAAGCCGCGACAATCACAAGATTGGCTGGACCAGCATATTGGCGTCGTTGGAGCCAGTGGCGGCCTAGATTGCGACAACCTTTAGTCCTCGATATCCCCGCGCGGTTTCGGCCGTGTGGGGATTTCCTTGAGCAAACCGCCGACGCCCATCTGTGCAAAATCGTCCGGTGTCAGGTCGATACCGCAAAGCACACGCTCCATCACCCAATCCGCCCCGTTGAGAGCGGGTGATCGCGCGCATCCAGGCAATCCGATCACGGGCTTGCCACCAATTTGGCCCAGAAACAAAAGGTTGCCCGGATCGACCGGCATGCCGAATTGGGTCACAACGCCGCCCGCCGCCCTCACTGCAGCAGGGCCGACATCATCGGGGTCAGACGTGGCGGAGGCCGTCAGGACAAAGACGACCTGACCCTTTGCCGTTTTGATCGCTTCGGCCAATGGCACGGCCCGATGGTCCACGATCACGCGCCCATCCAGCGTCACATCCAGCCGATCCAGCCTGCCACGCAAGGCCGCGCGACCCTTGGCCGAGGGGTCTTCCCCGGTCCGCGTCTCGATGAGCGTGGCGGTGCGGATGGTTGGCGCAATTGCCTGCAGCGCATCCTGCCCTGCAGCCGCGGCCTTTTCCACATCACTGCCGGGCACGCCGTAAGAGATGATCTTGACAGTCGCAACCATGGTGCCCGCGTCGACGCGATGAGATGGGGGTAACGTCGCAACCGTGATCATCGGGTTGACCGCGTTGAAGGCATTGACCTTCGCAGCATCAATCCGCGCAATTCCAGGCGCTTCTGCCAGCAGATTGACCCGCCCGGTTGCGGCCTTGGTCAGCCGCAGACCTTCACCGGCCAGCGCGCTTGCTAGGCGGGCAGCGGCGACATCTTCACCCAGGTCAGCGGCCTCAAGACGGGCGGCGATCACACTCTCATGGCCAACCGAAACCAGGGCCGCGATATCGGCGGGCTTCAGCACATGCCCCTTGCGCAGCCGACCACCGGGCAAAGCGATCGAATGGGCCAGAATGGCACCCGCCGCATCCCTTGTCGGCAACTCGCCAAACTTCACTCCGCCTTCCTCAGACTGGCGGTCACCTCGGCCATGACACTCACGGCAATCTCTGCCGGTTGACGTCCGCCCAGGTCGAGGCCCACGGGCGCGTGAATGCGCGAGATCTCACTTCCGGAGAACCCTGCCTCAAGCAATCGATCGACTCGTTTGGCATGCGTTCGTTTCGAACCGAGGCAGCCAAGGTAAAAGACGTCCGACCGCAGGGCCGCCATGATAGCCGGATCATCAAGCTTTGGATCATGCGTCAGGGTCACAACGGCTGTGCGGGCATCGGGTTTTAAAGCGGCCATCGCCTCATCCGGCCAATCATCCAGAATGATCTCACCGGGAAACCGCGCCTCTGACCCGAACGCCGCCCGCGGATCGATCAGCACCGGCGCGTAGCCGCAGGCCCGCGCCATCGGTACAAGCGCCTGCGCGATATGCACAGCGCCGACAATAATCATCCGCAAAGGTGGGTTGTGGATCGCGACAAAGGTCCGCTCATCTTCCTCGACGCCGGAACGGTCCAGCCGGAACCGGTCGGGGAAATCTGCGTGCGATTGCAGCTTTGGCGCACCCGCTTGCAGATCCGTAACATAGGCAACCGGCTCCGCCGCCGCGCGCCGTGTCACGAGCTCTTCCAGCACGGGGACCGGCATGGCCGATCCGACAGGCTCCACGAGAACACGGATACGTCCGCCGCAGGCAAGGCCCACCGCAAAGGCCTCATCATCGCTGACACCGTAGTCAAGAAGTCGTGGCTTGCCGTCTTCCAGTGCTTCGAGCGCCTCGACAATTACTGCTCCTTCCACGCAGCCGCCCGATACCGACCCTTCCATCGCGCCATCAGCGTCAATCACCAACTGGCTGCCCACCGCGCGCGGGGCTGAACCCCAGGTTTCCACCACGGTCGCCACGGCAACGCCGCGCCCGGCCTTGTGCCAGTCCAGCGCCAGTTTGGGCAGGTCGGTAACATCAGTCATGGGGTCTGCACGATCCTTGTCAGAAAACAGTTGTTCCGGGCCGAACGCACATCAACATACGCCACCTCATCCTTTTCGAAAAGCCGGGCGGCGTATTCGGCAATCTCCGCCTTTGGTGTGATCTGCCCGGTGCCATAAATAATGCGGTCGGTGCGGTCATAGGCCTTTACAAGATAATCGGGTGAGGTTTCCAGGATCGCAGGCACCGCATCGCCCGCATGGGGCATGCATTCATCGGCACAAAAGAAGACCGGCCCTGTCTCGGCATAGGGCTGCAAGTCCGAAAACGGGCGTGCGGCGCAAACGAGCATCTCCGCCCCTTCAGGGACGTTCCGCAGACACGACCGGCAGGGTGTTCCGACACCGGATGAAATCGCGCGCTCCGCGGGATTTCCATAGGCGTCCGGTTCACCCGCGCGCAGGCGAGCCACTTCATCATCGTCGTAGGGCAAGTAGGTCAAAGTCATCATCATCTCCTTAGTTGATGACCCCTCCATAGAGACTTGCCCCGGGACCGGACGACCCGAACCATGCGCATCCGTCATTGTCCCATCATCCGCATCAGTCGCGCCTTCTGACCCACGTCATCCGGCCGCGACAAGGCCTGTGCCAGCCCTTCCAGTGATGCGATGTTATGACCGGCGCGGAAGCTCGAACAATGGGGCAGCATCTGCGTAATCCCCTTGGCCTTAGGGGCAAACCCGTCCCAGCGTAAGAGCGGGTTCAGCCAGATCAGCTGCCGGGCGGTCAGGTTCAGCCGTTCCATCTCGCGCCCCAGATCGGCGTCCTTGTCGCGATCCAAACCATCGGTGATCAGCAGGACCACAGCCCCCTGCCCCATGACCCGCCGCGACCAGTCGCGGTTGAAGGCATGCAAGCAGGCGGCGATCCGTGTGCCCCCCTCCCAATCCTGCGCCTCCGCCCCGGCGGCGGCAAGGGCCGCATCCACATCGCGCGTCCGCAAATGCCGGGTGATATTCGTCAGCCGCGTACCAAAGGTGAAAGCATGGACCTGCGCCCAGCCCTGCCCTTCGCGGTTCGCAACGCTGTGCAGAAAATGCAAAACTGCACGGGAGTATTGCGACATCGACCCCGAAATATCACACAGCACCACAAGATTGGGGTAACGAATGCGCCGCCGTTTCGTTGCGAAATCCGTCACCTCGCCACCCCGGCGCATCGCCTGCCGCATCGTCCCGCGCCAATCGGGCAAAGGGCCCGGTAGCACCTGCGTCCGACGGCTGAGTATTGGTGGGACCGGTAGGCGCAGCTTTGCCAGTATCCGCTTGGCAGCCGCCATCTCCGCCCCGCTCATCTGTTCAAAGTCCAGCGTGCGCAACCGTTCCTCGGTCGAGATTGTGCGTGAGGCGTCAATCGCAATCTCCACCTCCTCGCCTGCATCGTCTGGCGCGGGCAGATCACGATCATGCCCGTCCAGCAAAGCCTCCGCTGCGCGTTTCTCTGCCGCCTGCGCCGCACGTTCCTCCTGCACCCCGCGCACCATGGGGGTCAGAAAGGACATCATCTGTTCCATGTAACGCGGATCGCGCCAATAGAGACGGAAGAGCTGTGCAAAGACCTGGCGCTCTTCGGGTTTGGAGACAAAACACGCATGCAGGGTCCAGTAGAAATCAGCCCGCTCTGTAAACCCGGCGGCCTCCACGGCCCGGATCGCATCAATCACCCGTCCCGGCCCCAAAGCCAGCCCTGCCTTACGCAAGGCCCGAGCGAAATGAGTGATATTCTGCGCCAGCTTCGGGTTTTCAGGAAGTTCCAGATCTGCCAGTTCAGCCATGGCCGCGCCGTCGGACCGGGGATTTCACATCCCCGGACCCCTGTGGGATATTTTTGGCCAAAAGAAGCATCAAGCGTTCACGAGGTCCGCCTTTGCTTCGTCCAGAATGCGCTTGGCCTCAGACCCTTCCAGTTTCTGGATGTCGTCCTGGTACTTTAGGATTGCACCCAGCGTGTCGGCAATGACTTCTGGCGAAAGGTTAATCACATCGAGCGCCAGCAGGCATTTGGCCCAGTCAATCGTTTCGGCCACGCCCGGTTTCTTGAACAAATCCTCTCCGCGCAACTTCTGAACGAAAGCGACGATCTCGCGCGATAGGGCCGACGCTGCCTTCGGCGCGCGGGCTTGCAATATCTCAATCTCGCGGGCGAAATTGGGGTAGTCAACCCAGTGATAAAGACAGCGACGCTTCAAGGCGTCATGCACCTCGCGCGTGCGGTTCGAGGTGATGATGACAATAGGCGGCTCCGGCGCCTTGACCGTGCCGAGTTCAGGGATTGTCACTTGGAAGTCGGACAAGGCCTCTAAGAGGAATGCCTCAAACGGGGCATCTGTCCGGTCCAGTTCGTCAATCAACAAAACTGGCGCACCGCCAACTTGCGGACGCATGGCTTGCAGCAATGGGCGTTCGATCAAGTAGTCTTCGGTGAAAAGCTCTGTCTTCAGCGCATCGCGGTCTGCTCCACCGGCAGCCTCCGCTGCCCTGATGGCGATCATTTGCTCTGCAAAGTTCCATTCGTAAACAGCAGAGGCGGCGTCCAGCCCCTCGTAGCATTGCAACCGGATCAGGCGCCGCCCCAAGGCGGCGGCAATGGCTTTGGCAATCTCGGTCTTACCCGTCCCGGCCTCGCCTTCCAGAAACAGGGGGCGGCCCAGCTTCAGGCTCAGGAAGACGACTGTTGCCAGCGCGCGCCCGCAAACGTAACTCTGTCCGGCCAGCGCCGATTGCACCGCATCGATTGATTTCATCGCGTTGCCTCCCGTCGGCTATAGCTGCATCCCATCCATCCGGCGTCAACCCATCCATTGCCCCCGCGTGACCAAAGTCATACCCTTGGGGTAACAGCGGAGGATCCAAGCCATGAACGAAGCAACCCCAATCACAGCAACCGGTTTTGGCCCCGACCTCGGCCCTTTTGAATGGTCCGATCCGCTGCGGCTGGAGGATCAGTTGACCGAAGACGAGCGGATGCTGCGCGACGCGGCACAGACCTTCGCGCAAGCCACGTTGCAGCCGAAAGTGACACAGAGCTATCGCGACGAAACCGTGGACCCCGGCATCTTTAAGGAGATGGGTGATGCGGGTCTTTTGGGCGTTACAATCCCGGAGGAGTATGGTGGGCTTGGCGCGGGTTACGTAACCCACGGGCTGGTCGCGCGCGAGATTGAGCGGGTCGATAGTGGCTATCGTTCGATGATGTCAGTGCAATCGTCGCTCGTGATGTATCCGATCCATGCTTATGGCAGCGATGCGCAGCGGGCGAAGTATCTGCCAGGTCTGGCGGCAGGTGATCTGATCGGCTGTTTCGGGCTGACCGAACCTGACGCGGGCAGCGATCCGGCGGGCATGAAGACCACAGCCAAAAAGACGGATGGTGGCTATGTCCTGACCGGGTCGAAGATGTGGATCAGCAATGCACCCATCGCCGACGTCTTTGTTGTCTGGGCCAAGTCGGAGGCGCATGGCGGCAAGATTAAGGGCTTCGTGCTCGACAAGGATACACCCGGCCTTACCGCCCCAAAGATCGGCGGCAAGCTATCCTTGCGTGCATCGGTCACTGGTGAGATTGTCATGGACAATGTAGAGGTCGGCGAAGAGGCGCTTTTGCCCGGCGTGCAGGGCCTCAAAGGGCCTTTCGGCTGCCTGAACCGTGCCCGTTACGGCATTGCCTGGGGCGTGATGGGTGCGGCGGAGGCGTGCTGGCACGCAGCAAGGCAATACGGGCTCGACCGCAAGCAGTTTGGCAGACCGCTGGCGCAGACCCAACTCTTCCAGAAGAAGCTTGCCGACATGCAAACCGAAATTGTCCTCGGTACGCAAAGCGCGCTGCAACTTGGGCGGCTGATGGAAGCGGGCAAAGCCGCACCGGAAATGATCAGCCTGATGAAGCGCAACAACTGCGGGAAAGCCCTTGATATCGCACGCCTTTCACGGGACATGCATGGCGGCAACGGGATCAGCGATGATTTCCACATCATGCGGCATATGGTGAACCTCGAAACCGTGAACACCTATGAAGGCACCCACGACATTCACGCATTAATTCTGGGTCGCGCACAAACCGGGCTGCAGGCCTTCTTTTAGCCTAAAGGCGCAACAGTAACGTTGCGTCCCCCTCTCAGTTCTGCCGTATTGGCCAGCTATTTTTTGAACCATCGCGAACAGTGTCGCGCTGGGTAATGGCTCGATGGACGACAGACAACTTTCCTTTGAAACCGACATGGTCGGTCTGGACACCAATGCGTGGCTGGCCGAGTTGGACGGGTTGTGTGACGATCTGGGTTTCTTTGAACAATTGGGTAGCAGCCATTTCGCGGGCTTTCTTGAGGCCGGTAACGATCTTCTGGTGACATTCGAGACCGTTGATCAGGCGCGCCTGCACAACGTCGATTCCGAGCCGCGCGGCTTTGCCTATGCGCGCCATGACGGCTGGTCGCATCTCTGCCTTTTGTCGATGGGCGAAAGCTGGTTCCGCGACAAGGCCGTTTGCGACTTTTTCGACCGTTTGGTAGATGACGGGTTTTTCGAAGATTTTGAGCGGATCATCTTTTACGGCGCGAACGGCGCGGGTTATGCAGCAGCTGCCTTTTCCGTCGCCGCGCCTGGTGCGACCGTCATTGCGTTACGTCCGCAAGCAACACTTGATGCACGTTTGACCGGGTGGGACCCACGTTTTAAGGCAGCGCGCAAGCAAAGTTTTAGAGGGCGCTATGGTTACGCCCCCGAGATGATTGATGGCGCGCAAAGCGTCTTCATCGTCTACGACCCGGTGCAGCGGCTCGACGCGGCCCATGCGGCGTTGTTCCATAAGCCTCACGTAACGCCACTGCCCTGCCCGCTTCTGGGAAAGGAAATCGACCGCGCCTTTGACCGGATGGGCATTCATGACGTGATGCTGAAACTCGCCATGGAAGGCGCGCTTGACGGCAAGCGCTTCACGCAACTTCTGCGCGCGCGGCGCTATGACCAGACTTATGTCCGCACCCTGGTCAACTGGCTGATGATGAATGAACACCGCAAACTGGCGGTGATCTTGTGCGACTACATGCTGCAACGCGGGCAGGATAAGTTCTTTGCCGAAACACGCGCCGCCTTGCTCACCAGTGATGAGGCGTACAGGCGGCCAGAAAATCCTTAGAGATAGTAGATGTCGCGGTAGACGTGCCGCACGATGTCTTCACGGGCAATACCGATATCAGCAAGCTCACGGTCCGAGCGTTTCTGCAGTTCATAAACGGCTGCGCTGCGGTTCTGCGCTTCCGAAAGCCGGGCGAAAAACGCGAGGACGGCTGCAGAGAACGCAGCAAAGAAGGCGGGGCGGTCCTGTGCCGCAGGTGTGTCAGAGAAAAAGGCCATGATACTGTTCCATTGGGGGAGTGATTGTTTCCACCCTTTAAAATAAGCTGGAATTTTAGCGCTAACACGCACAATGCTGCATTGCCGCATTGCGCGGTTTGCATGGCCTGATCGGGGACCTATTCTGCGGCGTTGCGCTCGGCCATCACTTTCTTGACGGCCTCAACGATCCGGCTGCCGAAATAGCCCAGAATACCACCTGCGATAATCCAGAATGGCGTGCCGCTCACCAAAATGGCGGAGGCGACGCCAGCCGCCAGCAAGGCAATCATGAACGCGACAAGCGGGCGCTCGTCAGCTTCGATTGTGATGTGATTGCCAAGCGCTTTAACAATCGGGTCCACCAAAGGGCCGCCGATCAAAGGTGTAAAGAACCCGGCAGCAATTGCGATGAGAAAGCCCAACATATGATCTCTCCGGTCGTGGCATGGTGATGCCTCTAAATATCGGTGGAGTGCAGGCCATCTGCAAGGGCCTTCACAAGGGCTATGGCGTCTGCCCGCTCAAGCGTGTAATCGGGCCACATGCCCGATCGCACCATTACCGAACTCACGATCCGCCGCCCGGATGACTGGCACTTGCACTTACGAGACGGCGCGATGTTGCGCGCTGTTCTGCCGGAAACGACCCGCCACTTTGCCCGCGCCATCGTCATGCCCAACCTTGTGCCGCCCGTTGTCACAAGCACCCATGCGATGGAGTACCGCGCACGGATCCTTGCGGCTTTGCCCGAAGGTGCCAAGTTCACCCCGCTCATGACGCTCTACCTGACGGAAGAGACAGAGCCTGCGGATGTGCGCACCGCTTTTGAGGCGGGGATTGCGACGGCCGTTAAGCTCTACCCCGCCGGGGCCACAACCAATTCCGCCTCTGGCGTGCGGGATTTCGACAAGGTGCGCCCGGTGCTTGAGACCATGGCCGAGATCGGCATGCCACTTTGTGTCCATGGCGAGGTGACGGATTCGGATATCGATATCTTTGACCGCGAGGCCGTTTTCATCGACAAGATCTTGAGACCCTTGCGCAAAAAGGTGCCCGACCTGCGCGTTGTGATGGAGCATGTGACCACGTCAGACGCCGTCGATTACGTGCGCGACAGCCACAAAAACATGGCGGCGACCATCACAACCCATCACCTGATCATCAACCGCAATCATATCCTTGCAGGCGGCATCAAGCCACATTTCTACTGCTTGCCCGTGGCGAAGCGCGAGGCGCATCGGGTCGCTTTGGTGCAGGCCGCGATCTCTGGCGACAAGCGCTTCTTCCTGGGCACCGACAGCGCACCGCATACCGACCCAAACAAGCTACAGGCCTGCGGCTGCGCTGGCATCTTTACCGCCCCCAACACCATGTCCTGCTTGGCGGAGGTGTTTGACGTAGCCGGAAAACTGAAGAAGCTCGAAGCCTTCACGTCCCTGAACGGCCCGAATTTCTACAGGCTGCCACCCAATGAAGACACAATCACGCTGATCAAGGGTGATCCTGTTCGCTACCCCGACCAGATCCCGACAGAAGACGGGCCCGTAACCGTTTTTGATCCTGGCTTTGACCTGCATTGGCGCGTCGAAGGATAAGAAAGGCCCGATATGATCCCGACCTCCTTTCCCACCAAAGAGGAAATTGCCCGCCTCACGGCCAGCATGCTGATTGAAATTGGGGCAGTTGACTTTAACGCCAATGAACCGTTCACGCTGGCCTCGGGCAAGCAGGCGCCCACTTACGTCGATTGCCGCAAGATCATCAGCTTTCCCCGCGTCCGCGCGACCCTGATGGATTTCATGGCCGTCACGATCATGCGTGAAGCAGGGTTTGAGGCCTTCGACAACGTCGCTGGAGGAGAGACGGCGGGTATCCCTTTTGCGGCAATGGTGGCCGAGCGTCTGGCGCTGCCGATGACCTATGTGCGCAAGAAACCCAAAGGGTATGGGCGCAATGCACGGATCGAAGGTGTGATGCGCGAGGGAGAGCGTGTGATCTTGGTGGAGGATCTGACGACCGATGGCGGCTCAAAACTCTCCTTCGTGGATGCGATCCGCGAGACAGGGGCGACCTGCAGCGCGACCGCGGTGATCTTCTATTACGGCATTTTCGAAGGTGTGGAGAAAACGCTGTCAGATCATGGGGTGCAACTGATTTCGCTTTGCACCTGGTGGGATGTGATCGCCGCTGCCAAGGCCCAAGGCGCCTACGATGCAACGACGCTGTCAGCGGTTGAGGCCTATCTGAACAATCCCGCCGATTGGCAGCCTGCTTAACCAATCGGTCAAAAAACTTTTCCACCGCCCTGTGAACAACCTGTCCCTCAGAATCGGCGTGTGCGGGCCGATCTTGTGATTCTTTCCCCTTCCCTCGCAAATTGTGGTAGGCGTCGGGTCAGAGCAGAAAAATCCACAGACTTATCCCGCAGGCCATCCCCAATCATATCCTGATGGTGCGGCACGCAAACGACCTGTTAACAGGACCGCCAGGATGGGTGAGACAAAAATGAACGAAGTAACAGCATTCAACGCAACCGGCGTGGAAGAAGCCGCGACGGATCTGATGCCGCATTCCATTGAGGCTGAACAGCAGCTTCTCGGTGCGATTCTGACAAACAACGATGTGTTTGACCGCGTCGCCTCCATCGTCGGGCCGCAGCACTTTTACGACCCCGTCCATGCCCGGATTTTTGAGACCGCCGCCAGCCGGATTGCCAAGAATGCGCTCGCCAGTCCTGTGACGCTTAAGACCTTTCTCGAGGATGATGCCGGTCTCGCTGAACTTGGTGGCCCGCCTTACCTTGCGCGGCTGGCCGGTGCGGCCATTTCGGCATTTGCCGCCCGCGATTATGCGCAGATGATTTATGATCTGTCGGTCCGTCGCGAACTTATCCAGGTCGGACGCAACATCGCCGACAAGGCTGCGAAAGTGGATGTCGAAAGCGAACCAAAGGAGCAGATCGTCGAGGCAGAGCAGGCGCTATATGCTTTGGCTGAGGAAGGCACCTCTGATCAAGGCTTCCAGTCTTTCCTGCGCGCCGTCACCGACGCGGTGAATGTCGCAAATGCCGCCTATCAACGTGACGGGGGGCTTGCCGGTGTCTCAACCGGGCTAGTTGATATGGACAAAAAGCTGGGCGGTCTGCACAAATCCGACCTTTTGATCCTGGCCGGGCGTCCATCGATGGGCAAAACCTCTCTGGCAACAAACATCGCGTTCAACATCGCCAAAGCCTACCAGAAAGGCATTTTGCCCGATGGCAGTGAGGGCGCGGTGAATGGTGGTGTCGTCGGGTTCTACAGCCTTGAGATGAGCGCCGAGCAGCTTGCCGCACGGATTCTGTCAGAGGCATCCGAGGTGCCATCGGAACAGATCCGGCGCGGCGACATGACCGAGGCTGAGTTCCGCCGCTTTGTCGAAGCCGCAAAAAGTCTTGAGGCCTGCCCGCTTTTCATCGACGACACTCCTGCACTGCCCATTGCGCAGCTTGCGGCACGCGCACGTCGTTTGAAACGCACCCACGGGCTGGATGTTTTGATGGTCGATTACCTGCAGCTTGTGCGCGGCACGGGTCGCTCCGAAAACCGCGTCAACGAGATCAGTGAAATCACAATGGGCCTCAAGGCCATCGCCAAGGAACTCGACATTCCCGTCATCGCGCTCTCGCAGCTGTCACGTCAGGTCGAGGCGCGTGATGATAAGCGCCCGCAGCTCTCCGACCTGCGCGAATCCGGCTCGATTGAGCAGGATGCCGATGTTGTCATGTTCGTCTTCCGCGAAGAATACTACAAAGAGCGCGAAAAGCCGGGCGATCACGAGATGGAAAAGATGGCCCAGTGGCAGGAAGAGATGGAGCGCCTGCACGGCAAAGCCGAGGTCATCATCGGCAAACAGCGCCACGGGCCGATTGGTACCGTCGAACTCAGCTTCGAGGGCCGGTTCACGAGATTCGGCAACCTGGTGAAGCCCTGGCAGAGCGCGGATGATCAGCAGTTCTGAAACCACAGGATATAGCCTGATTAGGCAAAAAACGGCCTAAATATAGCCTCATTCTCGCCTCTTTTTGTACAGGTTTTGCCACTTTTTATTCACATTTCGTTCATCTGCCGATAATCTGATCTTAAGACTTATGGTTAATGGTGGCGCCATGTTGAGTTACGAGTTTGATATTTATTACGCCGATCCGGCTGATGCCGCCTCTCATTCCGCCAAAGGTTTGACCCTGGATGGTCAGCGTCGATCAGATGCAATTATTGCCCTGTTCCGCGATCAGGAAACCACCGACGCGGTCACGGCCTCTCCTCCGATTGTGCGGTTGTTTCTTGAAGAAACCGGGTTCGGTTTCTCCAATGCTGCAATGGCAACGCAGTCAGGATATGTCCCCGCCACGGACGACGAAACGCGCCGCGATCTTGTCGATCAGCTAACGCAGACCCTGTCGAACCGTGCCTTGAAAAAGGCGCTTAGCCGCGTGGCGCGTCAAAGCGAATTTGACGTTGTCGCTTTCATCGCTTCGGTCGTCGCGGCGGACGCTGACGGGGACATGAATGATGCCCATGTGATCCCGCAAGCCAAGGTGACCCCACGTCGGCCCGACCAGTTGCGCTGCAATGGCATCAAAAGCAGGATGCGCCCGAACTGAAGCCTTGCTCGCGTTGGTCGGACAAGGCGTAGGCGCTGCCGGCAATCGGTCCGGCGGTGTGAAAGAGGGAGTCCGTTCACTCCTGGCCTTGGCGGCTGTTGCCACATCCTCTTACACATGAAAGCTTTAAGCTGCCGGCAGTCAACGAATTCCAATTGCTTGAATTCAAACGCCCGAAGACGCTGAGAAAGCTGCCTAGACGCAAAGGTAGCGAGGTGCGCCTCTGATAAAGCAAGTCCGTTCGCCTTCCATGCCATCTGCCTTAAATGCTTGACCTAGAGTAACTCCAATAGGCTACGCAAGGTGCCGTTGGAGGAAAGCCCATGCGAATCAATGAAGCCTCTGCCCGGTCGGGACTGACACAAGACACGATCCGCTTTTATGAGAAGTCCGGCATGCTGGCACCGATCCGGCGCGATGCTCGCGGTTGGCGCGTGTTCAACGCCGATGATGTGAACTGGTTGACGACGCTTGAACGTTTGCGCGCGACGGGCATGCCGCTGGATGACGTCAAACGGTTTGCGCTCTCAGCGCATGCCTCCAACCGCGAAGCGCCCGAAGAACGCGCCAAACGTCTCGCACTTCTTGAAAAACATGCGATCACCCTCGCCCACAGGCAGGCCGAACTTGAGGCCTGCAAGCATTTTCTCGATCACAAGATCAACATCTACCGGACATCACTGGAGGTGACACATGGCTGACTTTAAAAACGTCTCTGCCAAACCGACCTTGGGCCTTGGCTGCTGGGCCATCGGTGGTCCGTTCTTTTCCAACGGACTGGCCGTGGGCTGGGGCGAGGTTGACGATGCGGTCTCAAAAGCGGCCATCGCCACAGCCCTGGAGCATGGCATTATGCATTTCGACACAGCACAGGCCTATGGATGCGGGCATTCCGAAATCGTATTGGGTGAGGCACTGGGGGACCATCCCGATATCGCCGTTGCCACCAAGATCGGGTTGGAGATCAACACCGAGACCAAGGAATTGATCGGCCCAATCAATGACCCGGAGTTCATTCGGCAGAGCATTGATGTATCGCGGAAAAGACTGAAACGCGACCGGATTGATCTGGTTCTGCACCACAACAATGAATTGCCCATCGCCGATGCCGAGCCGACTTTTGATATGCTCGCCACACTTTATGATCAGGGCGTTATCGGAGCCTATGGCTGGTCTACCGATGTGCCGGAAAGCGCTCGCGCCTTTGCCGATCACCCCGGCTTCACGACTATCGAGCACGCCATGAACGTCTTTCGCCCGGCCGATCAGATTGTCCCGGTTATCGAAGAACTTAACCTGCTGTCGCTGATCCGGTCCCCACTTGCCATGGGTGTGCTGGGCGGCAAATACGACGCGAAGACGCAATTCAGCAAAGACGAGATCCGGGGCAGCAATCCCGGCTGGCAGGATTACTTCAAGGACGGGAAAATCACTGATCATTATCTTGCACAACTCGACACAGCACGCGAAATCCTGACCCAGAATGGGCGCAGCCTAGCACAAGGCGCGCTTGCCTGGCTCTGGGCGCGGACGCCGAATGCAATACCGATCCCCGGGTTCCGCACACCTGAACAGGTGATCGATCTCTGTGGCGCTCTCGAAAAAGGGCCGCTTGGCGCCGCCGAAATGGCTGAGATTGATGCCGTTCTGGAAAGATGAGCGCGCCCCGCTCATAAAGTTCAAAAAATCTGCGAATAAACCAGCAGGCTTATGCGTAAGAGGGATACAGGCGTTGTGCATTGCGCGCGCCTACAACCCGTCAGGAGCCTGCAATGATCCATATTTCTATCCCCAGCATCGCCAGCGCCTGTTGTCGCTACGCCTTTGGCTCTGCGAATACGGCGGCTGTCGCCTGTGCAACCCCGGCACCACCTCGCGAGCGCATTGGTTAGGCGACCATGGCTATTGCATCGGTCATGGGCACACAGGACGCGGCACGATACCGCGAAGTGCGAAATCAACCCATTGAAAGCCGCGGCAAAATCGCCGATGGTGGATCGAATTTGACGTCCGTCCCTGTCCCACAGCCCTGCGATACGATGACCCCCGACCAGTTCAAGACAGAAATGATCGGTCTTCTCCCGCGGCTGCGCCGGTTCGCGGTGTCGCTGACACGATCGGGGCCTGACGCAGATGACCTCTTGCAAGAGGCCTGCACAACCGCGCTGCAGAAATGGCAGCAATACGACCCATCACAACCCTTTGATCGGTGGATGTTCCGGGTCGTGCGCAATCTGTGGATCAGCGAAGTACGCAAGCGCAAGGTACGTCAGGGCGAGGGCCAGATCGACGCCGAAGAGGCACATGAATTGCAGACGCCCGGCTCCGCAGAGGAAACACTGACTGCACAGCAGGTCCGCAAGAAGGTCGCTGACCTTGATGAGGACCTCGCACAACCGCTCATGCTCGTCTGCGCAGAAGGTTACAGCTACAAAGAAGTGTCAGAGCTCCTAAGTATACCGATAGGCACGGTGATGAGCCGCATCCATCGCGCGCGCAAATTACTTGTGTCACGTTTATCAGTTGAGGAGAGTTTGCAGCAATGACAGACTTTTCGATCAAATTGAGTGCCTATCTGGATGGCGAGTTGGACGCGGCTGAAACGGCCGAGGTGGAAGCGCGCCTCGAATCTGACCCGCAGGCCCGCGTTGAGCTTGACGACCTCATCCAGGCCGATGCGTTCGCGCAAGAAGAGTTTGAGAAGATGCTGGATGAGCCGGTGCCGTTTGCATTGGCCCAGCAGATCAAGAATACGCCGCTTGAACCTAAAGTCGCCCCCGCCCGCCCGATCTGGGGCACATTGGCGGCAAGCCTTGTTGTGTTCGTCCTCGGCGGGGCGAGCGGGTTCTTGCTGCGTGGCGAACCGGCACCTGTCCAGACTGCAGGGTGGCTGGCGGATATCGCTGATTATCACGAGGTTTATGCCAGCCAGGGCCGCCATCTGGTTGAGGTTGGCGCCGAGGAGTCCGATCACATCGAAACGTGGCTGGGCAACACGATTGGCACACCGTTCAGCATTCCGGATCTCAGCGCATATGGCCTAACCTTCGAAGGCGGGCGCCTGCTCGTCGCAAACGCTAAGCCTGTGGCGCAATTGATGTACCGTCTTGAGGACGGCACTGTTGTGGCGCTCTGCTTGCAGCAAAGCAGCCGGCCAAACCCGGACACACTGGAATTCCGCGAGCAGACGATCAATGGCTTCGATTTCGTATCCTGGACAGCCAATGGCGCCGATTATGTGGTTATCGGCCCCGGCGGTCAGCCAGGCCTGACGGATATGGCGGCCACTGCTGCATTAGAAATCTGATTTGTCTCGCCGATCCTTAGTCTCCCTGTGAGGCATGGATGCGTAAACTGCCAACAATTTCTAAGTGTTCGTGGTCTAATTGCGCGTGGCAAAATACTGCGCCACAGGGCAAATACGCTGGCGAAGCAACACCCCTCTCTTAACCGTTTCCACTGGCGCGTTAACCTCTTGCCGCCCCCGCGACACCCTGCCAAAAGGTGGCCATGAGCACCGGACGCCTGACCATCGACCTTGACGCAGTTGTCGCCAATTGGCGCGCATTGGACGACATGACAGGCTGCAAAACGGCGGCCGTTGTGAAGGCTGACGGATACGGACTTGGGGCCGCGAATGTCGCCAAGGCCCTATTCAAGGCCGGCGTGCGCCAGTTTTTCGTGGCCGTGGCGGAAGAGGCGATTGCCATCCGCGAAGAGCTCGGGGCAAAGCCGGATATCAGCGTCTTTTCGGGGCATATGAAGGGCGATACTGACCTCATCCGCGATCTGCGACTGACACCCATGCTCAACTCAGTCGAACAGTTGACCCACCATTTCGAAACCCTGCCCGGCCACCCTTTTGGCATCCAGCTTGATACCGGCATGAATCGCCTCGGCATGGAGGCACAGGAATGGGCTGCCGTGGCCGAGCTAGCCTTATCGCAAAACCCCACACTGGTCATGTCGCATCTGGCCTGCGCGGATGAACCTGACCACCCGATGAACCCGCATCAGCTTGAAAACTTTCGACAAATGACCGACGGCATCCATGTGACCCGGTCATTGGCGGCAACGGGCGGCATCCTTCTTGGCCCCGATTACCACTTTGATTTGACGCGTCCCGGCATCGGTCTTTACGGCGGCTTGCCGTTCGAGAAGGCCGCCGCCACGGTCGAACTTGATCTGCCCGTCATCCAGATCCGTGACCTGGCCGAAGGTGAGGTTGTGGGCTACGGTAATAGCTGGCAGGCGGAACGCCCCAGCCGGGTGGCCACCGTTTCGGGTGGTTATGCCGATGGCATCTTCCGCATCTTGTCGGACAAAGCGACGCTTTATCACGGCGACCAGCCTTGCAAGGTGATCGGACGCGTCTCCATGGACCTTCTGACCGTCGATGTCACCGACCTGACCGAGGCCCCCACAAAGCTGACCCTGATCGGGCGTCAGCAAACGGTCGACGACCTGGCCGGTCAGGCCCAAACCATCGGCTACGAGGTCCTCACGCAGCTTGGCGGTCGCTACAATCGCAAGACCTTTGGCAAGTGAGACTTGCAATGGCAGTTAAGAATTGCCACGTAACACTCAGACTTGTTTAAGGTTTCTTATGTTAAACGTCCTGCGCATCGCGAACCTCTCTCTGTTAATACTTTTCCCCATCGCCTGGTTCGCCCCACTCATGCGCGCAGGGCTCTTGCCGCTTTTCGGGCTGAATGAAATTAGCGTTATAACCGGCATGCAGGCGCTTTGGGAAAGTGATGTGGCACTGGCTTTGCTGGTCACCGCTTTCGCGCTTTTTGCGCCCTATCTGAAGACAATTGGTATTGCGCTGATCCACTTTAACTTATTGAGAAGAAAGGCTTTACCGGCGCTCTCCTGGCTTGGAAAGCTCGCCATGGCGGATGTCTTTCTCATTGCGCTTTACATCGTCGTTGTCAAAGGTATCGGCTTTGGCAAGGTCGAGACCGCATGGGGCCTGTACCTGTTTACGGCCTGCATTTTGGCGTCCATCGTGATCTCAACGCTGACGGCAAAACAAAAAACCTGACCATTGCGGCGCGCGCCGAACCGGTCCAAAAGGTGAACATGGCCAAAGACCTTTCCTATTCCTGCAGCGCCTGCGGCGCGAGTTTCGGCAAGTGGTCCGGTCGGTGTGATAGCTGCGGGGCCTGGAACACCATCAGTGAGGACAAGGCGCTCGCCTCTGGCCCCAAGGGCAAGACCTTGGGTGCGACCCGCGGCAAGACCATCGCATTGACTGATCTGGAAACACAGGAACAGGAGCCACCCCGGACGGAGGCGGGCGTGGGCGAGTTGGATCGGGTGCTGGGCGGCGGTTTGGTCAAAGCCTCGGCCCTCCTGGTGGGCGGCGATCCAGGGATCGGCAAATCCACCCTACTTTTGCAGGCGGCCGCAAGATTTGCCCGTAACGGACTGAAAGTCATTTATATTTCAGGCGAAGAGTCAAACGCACAGGTTCAAATGCGTGCCCGACGTCTAGGGCTGGAAAAAAGCCCGGTGATGCTCGCCTCCGAGACGAACTTACGCGATATCCTGACAACGCTAGAGGCCGAAAAGCCTGACTTGGCCATCATCGACTCGATCCAGACCATGTGGGCGGACAACGTGGACAGCGCACCGGGCAGCGTCAGCCAGGTGCGGTCTTCTGCCCATGAATTGACGACTTTTGCCAAGCGTAACGGAATGGCCGTGGTCATGGTGGGGCACGTGACCAAGGAAGGCGCTATCGCCGGTCCGCGCGTTGTCGAACACATGGTCGACACGGTGCTTTATTTCGAAGGAGAGCGCGGGCACCAGTTCCGTATCCTCCGCTCTGTCAAAAACCGTTTCGGCCCTGCAGATGAGATCGGCGTGTTCGAAATGACCGGCAAAGGACTGGCCGAAGTCAAAAACCCCTCCGCCCTGTTCCTCTCCGAACGCGGCACCCCTGCCCCCGGTTCAGTCGTGTTCGCGGGCCTCGAAGGCACCCGCACCATGCTGTGCGAGATCCAGGCACTTGTGGCACCTTCGCCACACAGCCAACCGCGCCGATCCGTCGTCGGATGGGATGGCGGGCGGCTTGCGATGATCCTCGCGGTGCTCGAATCCCGTTGCGGCGTGCCATTTGTCGGATTGGACGTATATCTCAACGTAGCAGGGGGTTTGCGCATCTCTGAACCGGCCGCAGACCTTGCTGTGGCGGCCGCACTCGTCTCTGCCCGCGAGGATGCCGCGCTGCCTGCCGATGCCGTTGTTTTCGGGGAAATCAGCCTTTCCGGTGCGTTGCGTCCTGTTGTTCAGACCGAAAATAGATTGAAAGAAGCCCAGAAACTTGGTTTTACCAATGCGATCATGCCGCAACAGGCCAAACAGCCGGCGGTGACTGGCTTGGGGCTGCGTGTTGCGGTTGACCTTGCCGGGTTTGTCGAAGAGGTATTCGGCGCGAGATAAGCGCCCGAGGGCAGGAGACGCATTATGGAAGGCTTCACACTTGTCGACGCAGGCGTCGCCATCATCATATTGCTGTCGGGGGTGCTGGCCTATAGCCGCGGTTTCGTGCGCGAAGCGATGGCGATTGTCGGCTGGATCGGGGCTACGATTGTCGCATTTATCTTTGCCGATCAGGTCGAACCGCTGGTGCGGCAAATCCCCGTAGTGGGTGATTTCATCGGCGACAGTTGTGAGCTTGCGATTATCGCGGCCTTCGCGGCGGTCTTTGCGGTCGCTCTGGTTGTCGTGTCAATCTTCACGCCGCTCTTTTCAAGTGTCGTGCAACGTTCGGCGCTTGGCGGCGTCGATCAGGCGCTTGGGTTCTTCTTTGGTGTTCTCCGGGGCATCCTCCTGATTGCTGTGGCGTTTTTCGTCTACGAGACGGTGTTTGCGACGCAGGCTTTTGCCGAGATTGATGACAGCCGCTCGGCCCAGGTTTTCGCCCAGATCACCGGCCAGATCGAAGAACAGGACCCCGAACAAGCGCTGGGTTGGATCACCGAGCAGTATCAGCAGCTGGTCGGCAATTGCGGCGCGCCGACACAGTAAAGCAATTTCTGTCACAGAAATTGCCCCCAAATCCTCGGATGAGGATTTGGCACCAGACTTTTCGTGACGAAAAGTCTGTCTCCGCAATTGTGATCGTTTCGTGACAGAGACGATCCGAAGCACTAAGAGAGTGCTACGTGTTCTGTACGGATTCGGGAGCTGCCCTCTTGCCCACCCAACTGCCCCCCGCCCATCCCTTTGACGATGACAAATTGCGGGAGGAATGCGGTGTTTTCGGCGTTGTCGGGGTCGCGGATGCCGCCAATTTTGTGGCCCTTGGCCTGCATGCCCTGCAACACCGCGGTCAAGAGGCAGGTGGCATCGTCACCCATGACGCGAAAACCGGTTTCAACCAGGCCCGCCGCATGGGTCTGGTCCGGGACAACTTCACAAGCGCTGATACGATGCAGATTCTGCCGGGATCTATTGGCATTGGCCATGTCCGCTACTCCACCGCCGGTGTGAAGGGACAAACGGCGATCCGCGACGTGCAACCCTTTTTTGGTGAGTTTTCAATGGGCGGCGCTGCCATTGCGCATAACGGCAACATCACGAATGCAATGCAGTTGCGGCGTGAGTTGATTGAGCGGGGGTCGATCTTTCAAAGCTCGTCTGACTCTGAGTGCATTATCCACCTGATGGCCCGCTCCATGGGCCGCAACATCCCCGACCGCATGGAAGAGGCGTTGCGCAAAGTCGAAGGCGCGTTTTCGATTGTGGCGATGACACGGACCAAGCTGCTGGGCTGTCGTGACCCGCTGGGTGTGCGTCCCCTGGTGCTGGGCAAGATCGGTGATGGCTGGGCGCTCGCCTCGGAAACCTGCGCGTTTGACATCATCGGCGCGGATTTCGTGCGTGAGATTGAGCCGGGTGAAATGGTGGTGATTACCGCGGAAAGGGGCGTCGAAAGCCACTTCCCCTTCCGCCCCAATCGCGCCCGGTTCTGCATCTTTGAACATGTCTATTTCAGCCGCCCGGATTCGATCCTCGGCGGACGCTCCGTCTATGAGACTCGTGAAAACATCGGACGAGAACTGGCGAAAGAGGCGCCGGTGGATGCAGACCTCGTCTGCCCGGTCCCCGATAGCGGAACGCCTGCTGCCATTGGTTACGCGCTACAATCCGGTATCCCCTACGCGATGGGCATTATCCGCAACCAATATATGGGCCGCACCTTTATTGAGCCGACCGAGCAGATCCGGAACATGGGTGTCAGACTCAAGCTCAACGTCAACCGCGCACTGATCAAAGGCAAACGGGTGATCCTTGTCGATGACAGCGTCGTGCGCGGGACGACAAGCCAAAAGATCAAAGAGATGATTCTGGACGCTGGCGCAAAAGAGGTGCATTTCCGCATCGCCTCCCCCCCGACCGCCTGGCCTTGCTTCTATGGTGTGGATACGCCACAGCGCGAGAAACTGCTCGCTGCGACAATGTCCGAGGATGAGATGCGCGACCACCTGGGTGTGGACAGCCTGAAATTCATCACTCTTGACGGCCTCTACCGCGCAGTGGGCGAGGCAGGTGGTCGCGACAGCAGCGCCCCCGCCTACTGCGACGCCTGCTTCTCTGGCGAGTATCCTGTGGCCCCATCGGATATGATCGAACAGGGGTTTCAGGCGAAGACGGCGGCTGAATGACAGGACCAATTGATGACGACCCACGCTGGAGCCTTATTTCCGGTCAGCAATCCAAGTGTCCGTGCTGCGGAGAAGACAGCGCGACCCTTCTGAGCTTGGCTTATGATCGGCCTGATCCCTTCCCCAGTGATGCGCCCGGCCACCAGAATGCGATGCTAAATGCGACGGACGGAGACATCCTGACCGAAGATTTCTGTAGAATGGGTGAATACCGCTTTGTCCGATGCGTTCTGGAGTTTCCGCTAAGAGGCTTGGACGACGATCTGGTCCTGGGCGTTTGGGGGTCCCTGAGTGTAGGCAATTTCGGGAAATATGTTGATCGATTTGACTCGGGAGACCAGGCAGAACTGGGCGATATGTTCAGTTGGTTGATGAATGCAGTGCCCCGCGACCGAAGGCAGCCAGTAAAGATGGTGATGGTACCCCGAGACGGGCGACAACGCCCGCAACTTTACTTTTCCGATGAAGCTGATCTGATGTATCCGCTGCAGCAGAACGGACTTTCCTATGATGAACTCGCTGATCTATTGCAGGGCTATGGCCATGATTTGCGTGCAAAGAACAGGCTAAATTGACATAAGCTCACATGACCACCGTCATCCACCACAACCCCGATTGCGGCACGTCGCGAAACGTGCTGGCAGTGATCCGGGCGTCCGGCACGGAACCCATCGTTATCGAATATCTCAAAACGGGCTGGACCCGACCACAGCTGCAAGCGCTTTTTGCGGCGGCTGACCTGACGCCGCGCGCTGCACTGCGAACATCGAAGTCGCCCGCCGAGGAGCTGGGCCTCACCGACCCGTCTGTCAGTGACGACACGCTGCTGGACGCCATGATCGAACACCCGATCCTGGTCAATCGCCCTATCGTCTGCACACCCAAGGGCGTCGCCCTTTGCCGCCCGTCAGAGGCGGTGCTGCCGCTGCTTGAAAAGCCGCTGACTGCGCCGGTCTACAAGGAAGACGGCACGCTGATCTGCGCGCCCTGATACCTCACGCCAATTGTCGCGGGAATGTGACCGCGAACCTCGCGTCAAGGCCACGGATTGGCCTGTTCCTTGCCACAGTGATCTGACAAACACCCGTGACAATAAAAGCAAATTCGAAGCGGTGTTTCCAATGACAGAACAAACCCCGGCCCGCGTGGCCGCCAATGCCACACGCCCTGATGCGATCGATCTGCGGGACCTGACGGTGATCGGGATCATGCGCGCCTTTGACGGCCCAGCGGCCCTGCTGCGCTCCGGACGCGGTCGGATTGCACGGGTGCAGGTCGGCACACAAGTTTTTGGCGTGACGGTTACGGCGATTGCCAATGATCAGGTGGTGCTGACAAATCGGTCGGGTCAGGCACAGGCCGTTACGGTTGCGGGCGGCTAAGGCTTGACGGCGCGGCGCGTTCGGCACATGACGCGCAACATGACAAAAACTGCACTGATCACAGGCGCCTCGCGCGGGTTGGGCGCGGCCCTCGCCAAAGCGCTGGCCCCTACCCACCACATCATCGCGGTCGCGAAGACTGTTGGAGCGCTCGAAGAGCTTGACGATGCCATCCAAGCTGCAGGCGGCCAAGCGACCCTTGCCCCCATGGACATCACCATTGATGCCGCCATGCAGCAGCTTTGTCGCGGCATTTTTGACCGGTGGGGCAGTCTTGATCTATGGGTGCATACAGCAATCCATGCGGCACCGCTCGCCCCTGTGGGCCATCTAGCACCCAAAGACATGGAAAAGTCCATTGCGGTGAATACTGCGGCGACCTCACGTCTGATCACCTATGTCAGCCCGCTTTTGGGAGCCGAAGGACGCGCCGTCTTTTTCGATGACCCGCGCGGCGGGCAACAGTTCTTTGGCGCCTATGGTGCGACGAAAGCCGCGCAAATGGCGCTCGCGCGATCCTGGCAGGCAGAGACGGTCAAAACCGGGCCAAAGGTGACAATCCTTGATCCCGCGCCCATGCCGACAGCGACCCGCGCCCGGTTTTATCCCGGCGAAGACCGCGACGCGCTGACCGATCCATCCGCCGAAGCGGCGCGGCTGCTGCCTGACATCCTCGGTTAACACCGTCGCCGGACCGTTGCTCATAGTCGACGCTTCGTCACAACCTCCCTTGGGCCGAACGCGGGTGCTTGCCGCGCCCCGAGTGCTCGCATAGGTAAGAAACCAAGGGGCGAAGGGGCAGAAAATGCGCATTCTGATTACCAATGATGACGGGATCAACGCACCGGGTCTGCAGGTGCTGACCGCCATTGCCCGCGACGTCGCCGGACCTGATGGGGAAGTTTGGACCGTGGCGCCCGCGTTTGAGCAATCAGGCGTCGGCCATTGCATCAGCTATACGCACCCGACCATGATTGCCGAGCTGGAGCCACGGCGCTTTGCGGCGGAAGGATCACCGGCCGATTGCGTGATTGCGGGGCTTTATCACGTATTGAAGGAGACGCCGCCCGATCTGATCCTGTCAGGCGTGAACCGGGGCAACAATGCGGCGGAAAACACGCTTTACTCCGGCACCGTTGGCGCCTGTATCGAAGGGGCGCTGCAGGGCGTGCGCTCCATTGCGCTTTCGCAGTTTTATGGGCCCGATAACGCCAATCTCGACAATCCGTTTGAGGCGGCGGCGTATCACGGGGCGGACACGGTGATCGCCTTGATGCATGACAGCCTGTGGGACGACGCCGATTACAAACTGTTTTACAACGTAAACTTCCCACCCGTGCCAGCGACCGAGGTCAAGGGCCTCGCCCCCACGACCCAAGGGTTCCGCCTGAACACACGGTTTCGGGCCGAGGCGCAGACATCGCCCACGGGGCGCAAATTCCTGTGGGTGCGCGGCGGCCCGCAGCATGAGCCTACTGCGCCCGGCACCGATGCGGCGGCCAATCTGGACGGCTATATCTCGATCACGCCCATGCGCGCCGATCTCACTGATTACGACATGATCGCGCGGCTCGACGAGGCGCTGAAGTGACATTCGACGCCGCGACAAAAATGCAATTCCTCTATCAGTTGCGCAGCAAAGGTGTGACCGATACGCGCGTGCTGACAGCGATGGAGCAGGTCGACCGCGCCGATTACGTCAAAGGCACGTTCGCAGACCGCGCTTATGAAGACATGCCGCTGCCCATCGCCTGCGGGCAGACGATTAGCCAACCCTCTGTCGTGGGGCTGATGACGCAGGCGCTGAAGGTGGAGCCGCGGGATAAGGTGCTCGAAATCGGGACCGGCTCTGGCTATCAGGCCGCGATCCTGAGCAAGCTCGCGCGCCGGGTCTATACGGTCGATCGCTACCGTCGGCTTGTCCATGCCGCTCGCGCCGTGTTTGAGGCGCATGACATCACCAACATCACCACCTTCACCGCCGATGGCAGCCATGGCTTTACCGAACAGGCACCGTTCGACAAGATCCTCGTCACCGCCGCAGCGGAGGACCCGCCGGGGCCGCTCTTGGCCCAATTGCGGGTCGGCGGGATCATGGTACTGCCCGTCGGTCAATCCGATGCAGTGCAAAGCCTGATCCGGGTAACGCGGCTTGAAAACGGCTATGATTATGACGAATTGCGGTCTGTGCGCTTTGTCCCCTTGCTAGAAGGGCTCGGACAAGAGTAAACTAACACAAAATCTAGTACGACCCCGGCGAACAAGGGGCGACTTGGCACAAGGAGCGGTAGGTATGACCAGAGGGCAGTTCTCGGGCAGACGGATATTGATGGCAGGTGTCGCACTCAGCGTGTTGGCGGCTTGCGAGGATTTCGATTTTGACTTGCGGGATCGCGGGGGTGGCTTTGATACGACCCGCGCGGTGCAGGAATTGCCGAACCGGCCCCGACCCGATGATCGCGGTGTGATCTCCTATCCGAACTATCAGGTTGTGGTGGCAAGGCGCGACGACACGATCCGGGGGATCGCGATCCGTCTGGGCCTCGATGCCAATGAACTGGCTGAGTATAACGGGATTGAGCCGGATGTGATCTTGCGGCGCGACGAGATCATCGCGCTGCCGACCCGCGTCGCTGAACCGTCTCTGGCAACGGGTGCTGACAGCAATGGCCCGATCCAGACACTGGATGTGGCGGCAGTTGCGACATCGGCGCTCGACCGCGCGGATGCGGCTGGCACGGTGACCACGGCACCGCTGGCACCGACCCCGGCTGCGGCACCGGCGCCCGTACAAGCTGCGGCCGAGCCGATCCGTCATCAGGTCGTGCGGGGCGAGACGGCCTTTTCCATCTCGCGCCTTTACAACGTATCGGTCTCCCGCATAGCGGAGTGGAACGGGCTCGACAGCCAGTTCACCATCCGCGAGGGGCAGTTCCTGTTGATACCGCAGGACGGCGCGGCACCAGCCACGGCGCCAACGACGGTCAGCGCACCGGTCACAGCACCCGGCGAAGGGACTGAGACGCCGGTGCCGCCGAGCGCGACAGAGCCGCTGCCCGTCGCGGCAGCCCCTGTTGCCGCACCAGAGGCGCCCCCTGCCCCAGATCTCGGTACGCCGACCTCAGCCACAGCGTCTTCTGCGCGCTTCGTGGCACCCGTTCAGGGCAGCATCATCCGAGGCTATGCGCCGGGCAGCAATGAGGGGATCGATTTCGGCGTACCTGCAGGGACTTCCGTACAGGCCGCAGGCAGCGGCACCGTGGCGGCTGTCACGACGGATACGACGGGTGGTTCCATTGTCGTCATCAAGCACGATGATGGCCTGCTGACGGTTTACACGCAGATGGACGCATTGACGGTGTCAAAGAACGACACGGTCAGCAGCGGTCAGAAAATCGGCGAGGTGCGGGCGGCGGACACACCCTTCCTACATTTTGAGGTACGACGCGGACTGCAAAGCGTCGACCCGACCGAGTATCTGCCTTAAGTGATCAGGCGTCAGGCGGGCTGCGGCCCGTCTGATGCAATTCTGATGCCTTTGCGGCCTGCAAGATCAGTGAAGTATTGCCAGGCAACGCGCCCCGAACGGCTGCCGCGCGTGGCTTGCCATTCGATGGCCTCCGCCCGCAGAGTAGCCTCATCCATGCTGATCCCGTAGGCGTCACAATAGCCCCGGATCATCGCGAGATATTCGTCCTGATCGCAGGGGTGAAAACCCAGCCACAGCCCGAAACGGTCTGACAACGAGACCTTTTCCTCAACCGCCTCTGACGGGGAAATCGCCGTAGAGCGCTCGTTCTCGATCATATCCCGTGGCATCAGGTGGCGACGGTTCGACGTCGCGTAAAGCACCACATTGTCGGGCCGCCCTTCAATCCCGCCATCCAGTACGGCCTTGAGTGATTTGTAATGCGCATCATCATGGCCAAAGGACAGATCATCGCAAAACAGGATAAAGCGCTCCGCCGCGCCGCGCAGTAGGTTCAGACAGCGCCCGATGCTGGGCAGGTCCTCGCGCTGGACTTCAACGATCTTTAACTGCGGGTAATCAGGTTGCAAAGCGCCGTGGATCGCTTTGACAAGACTTGATTTTCCCATACCACGCGCGCCCCAAAGCAGCGCGTTGTTGGCAGGCAAACCTGCAGCAAACTGGGTGGTATTGGCCAACAGCGTATCGCGTGATCGGTCAATCCCGACGAGCAGATCAATGACGACGCGGTTCACCTGCGCCACTGGCAGCAGGCGGTCAGGATCTGGATGCCAGACAAAGGCCTCGGCCGATCCAAAATCAGGCGCAGGCGCGGGAGGCGGGCTGAGCCGCTCCAGCGCCTCTGCGATCCGTTCGGCGGTCTTCTTTTTCACGTCCTGGTGTCCGCCTCGTCAGCCACATCTGCGGCGACTTCATCATCTGCATCGACGTCAAACAGGCTCTCATCCTCGCCAATCACACCTTCGGCGCGGGCCACTCGATCCTTTTTGCGTTCGACTGCGGCGACAAGGTGGATCGACACTTCATAAAGGCCATAGACGACAACAAACAGGATCAGCTGCGTGGTGACATCAGGTGGGGTCACAAGGGCCGCAACGATCAGAATGCCTACAATCGCGTATTTGCGTGTCCCCCGCAGACCGCGCGAACTGGCAAGGCCCGCAGTACCAAGCAAGGTTAGCAAAACAGGAAGTTGGAAACACAAGCCAAAGGCAACGATCATCTTGAGCGTGATATCAAGTGTTTCGTTCACTTTCCCGTTAAAGACGATATCGACGCCGGTATCCGGCAGAGCGACCCCACCAGCCGCCCCCGGCAAAAGCGATGCCCCCACATCATCAGGGGCAAGATCCGCCATCAGCGCAGAGACATATGAGGGCAGATCGGCGAAGCCCAGGAAGAACGCCATCGCCAAAGGCACGACGATGTAGTGGGCGAAAGATGCGCCCAAGATAAAGAGAAACGGCGACGCGATGATAAAGGGCAGAAACGCGTTCTTTTCATTGCGATAAAGGCCAGGCGCCACAAAACGCCAAAGCTGGTAAGCGATGATAGGAAACGCCAGCGTCAGACCGCCCACGACCGAGATGCGGATCAGCGTGAAAAAGTATTCCTGCGGCGCAGTGTACTGCATGACCGGGTTGGGGTCGCCCAGATCGCGCATCGTGCGTTCAATCGGGCCCAGCAGGAAATCCAGCAGGATGCCTCCAAAAGAAAAGCAGAACACCATCGCGACCAGAAAGGCCGACACCGAATAAATCAGCCGCTGGCGCAGCTCGATCAGGTGTTCCATCAGTGGGGCAGAGCTATCGTCAATCTCGTCTGCGGCGCTCATTCTTCAGCCTTTGGTATTTTGGGTGGCGGCGGTGGCGGTGGGGCGCCTGCGGCAATCGCCTCGTCTTCCGCCTCGCGCGCCTTGCGCTCAATGGCGGCTTTAGCCATCGCCTCGCTCAGCTTTTCCTTTTGTGCCTGGCGTTCTGCCGATAGCGCCTGCGTCGCGGGGCCCTTGGTTACACCCGCCGCTTCCTTGATCTTGTCGACGCCGAATTGCTGCGGGTTGGCTGCGGCCTTCAGCGTGTTGGAGACATCCTTGACCCCAGATTCATTGGCCGCCTGCTCCATCGCGCGGGAAAACTCGCGCGCCATCATCCGCGCCTTGCCTGTGAACTGACCGATGGAACGAAAAAGGCCCGGCAGATCCTTTGGCCCGATCACGATCAGGGCCACGATGCCGATCACCAACATTTCGCTCCAGCCAAGGCCAAACATCGCGCGCGTCCGCCCTGATCAGACTTTGTCTTTGTCTTCTTCGGGCGTCACATCGCGCGCCTCAGCCATGCTGTCTTCGATCTCTTTCTTGCCGTCATCCACGCCCTTCTTGAACGCGGTGATGCCTTTGCCCACCTCGCCCATGAGGCCGGAAATCTTGCCGCGCCCGAACAGGACAAGCACGACGACTGCGATCAAAAGAAGGCCGGGAAGGCCGATATTGTTGAGCATGATAGTCTCCTCTGCCAGGCATCATCTGCCCGATACGTCATGAACTTGCTCAGGACAAATAGGCTGCGTTCGCGAACAAGGGAAGCGTCTAGGGCAGCTTTTCATGCCCATGAATGCCTATTTTTCAAAGGTTTTTTCAAATTTGTGACAAAAAGTTGTCAGTTGTCAGAATATTGGCAAAATGAGGCAGTCCAAATGAGGAAACAAATGCGCCGCGCCGACAGATTGATGCAACTCGTTCAGATTCTGCGAGACGGCACCCTGCACCGTGCGGGTGACCTTGCGGCAGCGACCAATGTGTCACTGCGAACCATTTATCGCGATATGGAGACGCTGGCCGCCTCTGGCGTACCCATCGAAGGTGAGCGCGGGATAGGTTACCGCGTGACGGCGGCGATCACCCTGCCCCCGTTAAACCTGACCATGACCGAGCTTGAGGCGCTGCATCTTGGATTGCTCGCCGTCGGTCAGGGCCAAGATACCGAGTTGTCCGCAGCGGCTGAAGCTTTGTCAAACAAGCTTGATGCGGTCATGCCCGAAGATCGCAGCCGCGCACCTCCGGGATACAGCCTTGCCGTTTACCCATTTGCGGATGCTGCGCGCGGCTTTCAGTATTTGCCACAAATGCGCCAAGCGATCCGCACGCGCCAAAAGCTTGCACTAGTTCTGGATGATGAAGAGCGGATCGTGCGGCCATTGCAACTGGACTATTGGGGGCGACTTTGGACTTGCGTTGTCTGGTGTGAGACGCGCAAAGACTTCGATGCGCTACGCGTGGATCAGATTACCGATCTGCGCGTGCTGCCGAGCCTTTTTGTTGATGAAGCCGACAAATCGCTCAGCGCTTTCAATGCGCGGCGTCACAGCCAGTCAGAAAATGCGACAAGCGGTCGGAAGTAAGCAATCTTACGCGGACGGGTTTCTGCGCTCTCATCCCAGGGCGCGACCCCGTGCAGCAAATGGCGATGCAGCAGGATCACCTCACCCGGCTGCGCGCGGATTGGTATGCGAGGACACTTTTCGAAGATGCCGCGGCGAGCTGCCTGATAGATTGACGTGACATCCTCATCGGCCCATCTGTCCACAGGAAGACCTGCAAACGCCTTAGCAAATGTCGCCCCGATCATGAGATGGCTGCCCGGCCAAACCACCAGGGGGCTAGCGTCAACATCATCCAATGGGATCCCCGCGACAAACCCGTGTGGCTCGCGCAGATGGCGACGTCTGCGCCGGCCTTCGGGCAGCAATCCGTCCACATGAGCAGCATCCCGGTCGCGCCGAAACCGATGCGATGACGCGCTTTCATCAGAATCCTTGCGCGGATAGCCCGGATAAATGATGGAAAGCTGCGCACGATGCCAACGCGTCGATACTGGAACAAGGTCGCGCCAAGCGCCGTCCAAAGGCACGCCAGCGATACTTCCGTCATGGTCGTTGGGCAAAGCATCGACGCCAACAAACCATGTATTGCCATAACGTCGTTCAGGGTCTTGTGCAACAATGTTGGCCGCAATGATGTTCGCCGCATTGGCCCAAGCAAGAACCGACGGATCGTTTGGTACAATCACATAGCCATCTCGGGCCAGCGCCAGCGAGCGCGCTTCTGAGGCGATCATCCCGGACGCGACTTACGCAACACGCGCGACGACATGGTCAAGTGCAGCCAACACAATCTCCGGACCGGCACCTTCTCTATGCGCATTTTCCGACAAATGTCGCCGCCAGCCCCGCGCGCCGGGCCGTCCCTGAAAAAGGCCCAACATGTGACGTGTCACCTGCCCCAGCTTGCCCCCAGCTCGGACATGCGATTCGATGTAAGGTAGCATCGCCATCACAATATCTTCCGCGCTGCGTGTATGCCCATCGCCAAAGATGCGCGCATCCGCGTCCAACAGAATGTCGCTCGGATTATGGTAAGCCGCACGCCCGATCATGACGCCATCCAAGCCTTGCTCAAGGAAGTGCGCAGCCTGGTCCAGGCTTTCAATTCCTCCATTGATTGATATGTGCAAGTGCGGAAATTTCGCTTTCATCTTCAGAACCAGATCGTAGTCAAGCGGGGGTACATCGCGGTTCTCTTTTGGACTGAGCCCCTGCAACCACGCTTTGCGCGCATGGATCGCAAAGCGCTCTATTCCGGCGGCAGAAACGCGCTCCAGAAACTCAGGCAAGACTTCAGTGGGCTCCTGATCGTCGACACCGATCCGGCATTTGACCGTGACCGGTACATCAACTGCTTCGCGCATCGCGGCAACGCATTTGGCCACCAGTTGTGGCTCTTCCATCAATACAGCGCCAAAGCGACCGGATTGGACACGGTCGGAGGGGCAACCGCAGTTAAGGTTGATTTCATCAAAGCCAAAAGCGGCTGCAATACGCGCCGCCGCGGCCAGCTCAGCCGGGTCCGAGCCGCCCAATTGCAAAGCGACCGGATGTTCAGCCTCGTCAAAGCCCAGCAGCCTGTCCCGATCACCATGAATAATCGCGGGTGCCGTCACCATCTCGGTATAGAGCAAGGCATGCCGCGACATCTGCCGGTGCAGATACCGGCAATGGCGATCTGTCCAATCCATCATCGGGGCCGTGGACAATCTAGCGTGTTGATTTATTTTCATTTTTTGTATATCTTCAAACTGTTAGCGGCAGATGTTGCAACGCTGGAATACGCCCCAATATCCCCGAACTTGCCCCTCTACGACGACTCATTGCACACACAGCGCACACGAAAATCGCCTCCATCACCAAGCTCCCCTCCGGTGCATACCGGGTCCAGATCAGACGAAAGGGCCGCTACGCGAGCAAGACGTTCCTCCGCCGCGATGACGCCCATCGTTGGGCCCACCAGGCGGAGACCCGGGTCGATCAGGGGCTGGCGCCGAACAAGTCGTCCGTTTCCCGCCTCCGGACCTTTGGCGACCTCATCGACCTTCATATAGCCGATATGTGCGAGGTAGGGAAACCGCCGCGTCGCAGCAAGGCCGCCACGCTCACGGCGCTCAAGCGCGATCTCGGGAAGGAAAAGATCGGCCACCTCGACCGGCAGAAGTTGATCGACTACGGCAAGATGCGCGCGGAGCAAGGTACGGGCCCGGTCACCCTCGGGATCGACATCGGCGTGATCAAGATGATCATCACACTTGCGGCGGCTGTGCACGGCCTCGACATCTCTCCAGAACCCGTTGATCTGGCGCTAGTCGCGCTCAAGCGTCTCGGTCTGATCGGCAAGGGCACAGAGCGGGATCGTCGCCCCACCACGGACGAACTGAACCGCCTCTTCCGTTGCTTCGATGGCAACGAACGCCTGACCCTGCCGGTGACACGGGTCGTTAAGTTCGCGGTGGCCACGGCCATGCGGCTCGACGAGATATGCCGCGTCGAATGGGCCGATCTCGACCTTGATCGCCGCATGCTCCTGATCCGCGACCGCAAGGACCCACGCAACAAGACCGGCAACGACCAGCGGATCCCGCTCTTCGCGGCCACTGGCTTCGACGCCTGGACGCTGGTCAAGGCCCAGGCCAAGGAAATGGGGCACGCAAAGGGCCGCATATTTCCCTACTACTCAAGATCGGTCGGAACCGCCTTCCGGCGGGCCTGCAAGGATGTCGGTGTGAAGGACCTGCATTTTCACGATCTGCGCCACGAAGGTACTAGCCGCCTGTTTGAGGCCGGCTTTGCCATCGAGCAAGTCTCGCTGGTTACCGGCCACAAGGACTGGAAGATGCTGCACCGCTACACCCATATCCGCCCGGAGGCCCTGCACCGGCTGGCCGCATCGCGCGGCCCCTCCCCGCTGGGGGATCTCGCAGCCGAGTCATCCGAGAGTCAGAGAGGTGCCGTTCCGGCCCGTGACGGGTTTGGAGGTCGAGAGAGAGGCTTTCGACCGCCCGTCGCAGGAGAAAAACCATGAATACCGAAATCATTGATGCCGGGCGCGACATCAGCGGCGGCTACAAGGTGGATGTGTCGCGCGGCACGAACGTGGACCGCGTGTCGTCCGAGTGGTTCTCGCGGCCGGATGACGAGCGATATCTGTCGCTCGACGACCTTTTCGCCTCGGTCAAGGGTCGGGCGGAGCGGAGCCGGACGCGCACGGTGGAGAGTGCGGCGATCCGGGTCGAGGCGCATCGCGACGACCCGGAGAAGCTGGGCCTTGTGCTGCCTGGCGCGGATGAGCCAGTTGCGCCGACGCATTGGTCCTTCGGCCAGCTCTCGAGCCTCGTGGGCGCGCCCGCAGCATACTTGCGGCAACTGCCCGCGCCGCTGGCCGGGATCAACCTCCAATACGGGCTTACCAACCATCGAGCCGAGCAGATCAAAACCATGGAGGTCGCGGATGGCCGCGCGGAGCTGCGTGCCGTAACGGGCCCCGACTACGGCCGCATCTACGACCACGAACTGGTCTCCGCCGTGCAGCGCATCGCGGGCAACGGCACCAGCGACACGCGCTGGAAAGTGCCGGGTGTGCTCGATTGGTTGACCGGCATCTACAACCCGCGCGTGGACGTCACGAAGGAGACGACGACGCTCTACGCCTCGGACCGCGACGTGTTCCTGTTCCTCGTCGACGACTTCAACCTGATCGAGGCGGGGCTGCTGCCCGACGGCCCGCCCGACCTCTATTTCTGGGGGGGTTTTGCTGGAATTCCGAGGTGGGACCAAAGACGCTTGGTATCGCCAGCTTCTACCTGCGCGCCGTCTGCCAGAACCGCAATCTCTGGGGCGTCGAGGACTTCCAGGAGTCACGATCCGGCAAATAATTCAGTCAATCTACATACTCGGCAATCAACTGCTGGATCAAACTATTTCGAAGCGTGGTTCTAAGACAAATTTCGCACTGGTTATTCTCTTTCCTTCAACACTCATTGCCGTTAACACTACCGGCAACGTTTCTCCTTCCATCAAGCCCATAGACTTTTCTGCGTCGGAGGCGAGAACGCGCAACCTTACTAAATCAATCACTTCAGAAGAACCCAGCGCAACAATAGTGTAGGCGGAAGCTTGACCATCTGGAAGGAAAGCATCAACCATCACTTCTGCACCGCCCTGAGTGCTTGGATCAATGTCAATGCTGAAGCCGCCTTCCGTCAAACGAAATGGATTCTCATCTGCTGCAAAGACTCGCGGCTCGAGCAATATTCCGGAACCATCTAAATCAGAATTCAAAATATCCACTACAAGATAAGGTTGTACGACAAATGCATTCCCACCAGCGTTGGAAACAATGACCCGCACTGAAAACGTCGAATTTGGCTAGATTAGGGTGAGGACCCATTGATTTCCTTGGGACGGCGTGATTCACGGTCCGAAAAACGAGCGGTG